>CAUVOF010000006.1:0-45256 GCA_963553325.1 uncultured Cardiobacterium sp. | reverse complement strand
CGGCTCGCAGCACAGCAAAGAAATCTTCCACCTTGCGCGCACCGCCAAGCGTGCCGGCCACGACACCCACTGCATCAACGACACCGACACGGAAGACCCGGAACTGCGCAGCGCGCGCCTGGCGGCACTCGTCGCGGCTGAGCAGGAACCGGTGGTGTTGATGGGCTTTAGCATGGGCGGCTACACCGCGCTGCTCACCGCCGCCGCCCATCCGGAAAAAGTGCGCGCGCTATTCCTCGTCGCGCCGGCGCTCTATCTGCCGCGTTATCAAGTGAAAAGCTATCCGACCATCAGCCCGACGGAAATCGTGCACGGCTGGGACGATGACGTCGTGCTGTTTGAGCATTCGGTGCGCTATGCGCGCGAGGCGGGCGCGACGCTGCATCTCGTCCCCGCCGGGCATCTCTTCTACCAACCGCACGAACTGGCGCTGCTCTGCCGCCATTTCGCAGATTTCCTCACCCGCCTCGAAGCATGAGCTACTGCACGCACGTCGCCACCTTGCCGGCAGACGACCCGAACCGCCATTACCACGACCACGAATACGGCTTCCCCATCGCCGACGACAACCGCCTTTTTGAGCGCCTTGTCTTTGAAATCAACCAGGCGGGGCTGAGCTGGAACACCATCCTGCGCAAAGCGGACAACCTGCGCCGCGCCTACGACGGCTTTGCCATCGCCAGCGTCGCCGCCTACGGCGAGGCCGATATCGCCCGCCTGCTCGCCGACCCCGGCATCATCCGCAATCGCCTGAAAATCCAGGCAGCCATCACCAACGCGCGTACCATCCAGCGCTTGCAGGCAGAACACGGCAGTTTCCGCGCCTGGCTGGACGCGCAACCCGTGCAGGACAAAGCCGCCTGGGTCAAGCTCTTCAAAAAGACGTTTACCTTTACCGGCGGCGAAATCACCGGTGAATTTCTGATGAGCAGCAGCTACCTGCCCGGCGCGCACCAGCCGGACTGCCCAGTCTATCCGCGCATTCTCGCCGCCCGCCCGCGCTGGCTCGCTAATGGATAGCGGCGGACTAACGCCATAATCTTGCCTGTAACACACCACGCAGGCTGTTTGTCAGCAAAATTTTTTCCGCGCGGGCGACGTCGGCGCGGCGCAGACGGCTTTCTGTGGTGCGGGTTATTGCGCCGAATAGAGGCCGATGCGGTTGCCTTCGCTGTCTTCAATCACCGCGTCGAAGCCGTAATTGTTGCCGATGGCGGTCTTGCCAATCAGCACTTTGCCGCCATGCTGCGCGGCGCGTGCCGCCTCTATCGCGCAGTCGTCGCAGCCGAAGTAGAGCAGGACGGTATTGCCGGGGTTGAAGGGCTGCTGCGGATCGTGGCAGAGCATGCCGCTGCAGCCGGGCACGTCGCGGTCGCTTGGGAACTTGTAATAGCGCGCCGCTGTGTCTTCAACCGGCAAGTCTGCCAGCTGAATTTGGAATACGGCTTCGTAGAAGGCTTTGGCACGCGCCAGGTCGCGCACGTAGAGGGTGAACCAGTGGGCGGGGTTTTTCATGTCAGCTCCTGTTGTGGATTAGGGAGCGGCAGGATAGCGCCGCCCGCGCTACGTGGCTTGTCATGGATTGCGCTGGCGCAGGAAGTCGTAAAGCAGTTTCGGCAGGTTGACGGTTATCGGCGGGTCGCTCGCGGCGAAGGGGCGCAGGGCGAGGTCGATGTGTGTCGCGGCGGGTAGCGGGAAGGTGATGGGCGCCGGGTGCAGCGCGCGCAGGCAGTGATCGAGGCGGAAATAGCGCAGCGGGTTGCGGCTTTTCGGGATTTCGCAGGCAAGCAGGTAGTAGGTGCCGTCGGGGACGGCATCGATATGAAATTCGCGGCAATGAAAGAGGGCACGCCCCAGCACCGGCAAGCCGCGCGGAATGGGCGCGGGAAAGAGTCCGGCGAAGACGGCGTGGCGCGTTTCGCCGCCGCAGAGGCGCACGGTGAGCGCCCGTGGCTGCGGGTGCTGTTGTGGCGCATAGCCGTGATAGCTGAAGGTGCGCGGCTGCGGGCAGGCGAGTTCGGCGGAAAGGGCGGCGCTATAGGCGGCAATTTGGTCGCGGTAATGGGCGGGGGCAATGCCGGTCGCGGCGCGGAAGGTGTGGCTGTAGGTCGCCGCGCTTTCGTGTCCGGCGTCAAGTTGCGAGTCGATAACCGGCTTTTGTGCGACCAGCGCGGCGATGCCGTGTTCGATTTTCAGGGCGGCGATGTAGTCGCGCAGCGGCAGGCCGGTTTCGCGGTGAAAGCGGCGGCTCAGGTGGAAGCGGCTCATGGCGAAATGCGCGGCGACGCTGGCCGGGGTGCAATCGGGCAGGGTCGCGCGGATGTGGGCGCAGATGTCAGCGAGGGGGACGGGCATGGTCAAGCGATGCGGTGGGCGGTGAGGATGCCGCGCAGGCTGTTCACCAACAAAATTTTTTCCGCGCGGGCGACGTCGCCACGGCGCAAGCGGCCTTCCGCGATGTGCGTCGCGCCAATCAGCGCCGGTTCGGCAAGGATGCGGGCGCGGGCGATGCCGGGCAGGATGTCCAGCGCGAGCGGCGGGGTGTGCCAGGCGCCGTCGATTTGCAGGAAGACGCTGCTGCGCGCGCCTTCGAGCAGTTCGCCGCTTTCGTTGTACAGCAGCGCGTCAAAGGCGCCGCTTGCGACGGCGGCCTGCCAGATGCGGTCGAGGTGGGCGCGGTGCGTGCTTTTGTGGCGGCGCAGCGGGTCGCGGTCGGGCAGCGCTTTGGGGTGTTCAAGGACGAAAACGTCGCCGGCGATGGCGTCAAGCGGCGCGAGTTCGAGTTGCGGCGTGCCGTCGCGCGGCAGGGTGATTTTCAGGCGGTGGGCGCTGGCTGCGTCCGCACAATGCGCCATGACCGCCGCCCGCAGTGCTTCCGCATCGCAGGGCAGTCCCAACGCGCGCGCACTCGCGGCAAGGCGGGCGAGATGCGCATCAAAATGCTGCGGCACGCCGTCGGCGACGCGCAGGGTTTCGATGAGGCCAATGTCCGGCGGGTGGCGAAGGAAGGCGGTTTTGTCGTGGCATTCCTGGTATTCGGCGGCGGCGTCGCTGTCGATGGTGATGCCGGAACCGACGCCGATGCGGGCGCGACCATCGGCGATTTGCAGGGTGCGGATGGCAACGTTCAGCCGCATTTCGTCTGCCTCGATGTAGCCGAGCGCGCCGGTGTAGAGGTCGCGCGGGCTGCTTTCCAGCGCAGCGATGTATTGCATGGTGATACGTTTTGGCGCGCCAGTAATCGAGCCGCAGGGGTAGGCAGCGCGCAGGATGGCGGCGTAGCGGGTGCCGGGGCGCAGGCGGGCATTGACGCGGCTGGTCATTTGCAGCACTTCGCCGTGTTGTTCGACGTGGAAGGCATCGCTGACGGTAACGCCGTGCAACTGCGCGATTTTGCTCAAGTCATTACGCAGCAAATCGACAATCATCGTGTTCTCGGCGCGGTTTTTCGGGTCGCGGGCAAGCGCCGCTTTTGCCGCTTCAATGTCGCCTTCGGCGCGCGCCGTGCCTTTCATCGGCAGGGTGTGCAACTGCCCGCCATCACGGGCGAGAAAGAGTTCGGGCGAGAGGCAGAGGGTGTGGCCGTCTTGCGGGTGCCAGGCGAGCGCGGCGTAGGGCGCGGGTTGCAGCGCGCGCAGGCGTTGGTAGAGGGCGACGGGATTGCCGTAGCTCTCGGCATTGGCGCGCAGGGTGTAATTAACCTGGTAGGTATTGCCGGCGCGGATGAGCTCGTGAATGGTGGCGATATTGCGCGCGTAGGCGGCGCGGTCGGTGTCAAAGCACAAGTCGAGCAGGCCGGCGGGGGTGCCGTCGTGCTGGTCGCGCAACCAGGCGTCGATGGCGTCGCCGTGCAAGTGGTCGAGGCGGGCATACCAGTCGAGAACAAGCGGCGGCGCGCTGGCGGCGAGCTCCATCAGGGCAACGCCGAATTCGTAAGGAATGCGCACGGCGGCGTGCAGGCCGTCCGCCCAGCCGCAGGCGAGCAGGGCGTCGAGTTGGTCGATGTCGGCAGCGGCGAGCGTGTCGCGGCGGATGTGGTCGCGGTAGAGGCGGGCGCGCCCGGCGCGGGCGTCGTCAAGGAGGAGGTAGGGCATGGTCGTGGCGGGGCGGAAAAGGCATCAATTATAAGCGCGACGCGGCAGTGTGTATCCGCTAGAATGTGCGGCGTTTTTCTAAGGGGTGTTTTTATGAATTGGAAGCTGCCTATTGCTAGTGACATATTATCAGTTTTTAGTTTTTTAATGGCTATATGTAATGCGTGGCTAATTTTTTCGATGAAGAAGAACATGTTCTTTCGATTTAAACTTAAAGACTACAAAATACAGCTTGCTGAACATTCAGGAAAGATAGTTAATATTCTTAATAGTGGATATGCAAACGGTAGAGATGAAATAAATCAAATAATTCTATTGGTAGAAATAGATATTTTGTCATATCAAGTTCCTAAGAGAAAGCATATAGAGTTATCTAAAGAAATAAAAGATACTCTTAGTGTTATAGGGGAATATAAGAATAAATTTAATCAAAATAATGACAGTGAGGATGATGCTAGAGGTGTAAAAAAACAATTAACTGTTTTAATCCGGCAAATTGAAATAACACAGGAAGCCTATACGGCAGGAGTAAATTAATTATGAGTGTTAGTACTAGAGAATCTATAGGTATTGTAGATAAGTTAATAAAATCAACGCAGCATAATCTTATTTCTTGGACAATAGATGAGCCTTCGGAAGGGATGAATAGTTTTGATTCTAAGGTTGATTTGATATACCGAGCATTTTATTTGGATAATAACATACGCATTTATGAAAATAGATATAAATATTATATTGATGATTCGCAGTATGTGTGGAATACAGATGTTGTAATGGATATTGTTGATAAAGATGACAGAGTTTTATGGAGATTTCCATACACTCCTAATATGCAAGAATTATTTAAAGTCATTCAGTTTAAAAATCCCGTAATACAAGGTTTTTACGATGCCATTTTAAAAGATGGGCAATAGCGATGCGCAAACGCAAAAAAATCAACGGGGTACTGCTGCTCGACAAACCCGCCGGGATGAGCAGCAATCAGGCGTTGCAGCAGGTGCGCTGGCTTTATCAGGCAGAGAAGGCGGGGCATGGCGGCACGCTTGACCCCTTCGCCACCGGGCTGTTGCCGCTGCTGTTTGGTGAGGCGAGCAAGTTCGGCCGCTATTTTTTGGACGGCGACAAGGCCTATGAGGCGACACTCGCCTTCGGCACGGAAACGGATACTGGCGACCTCACTGGCGCGGTCATCCGCGCAGCCGCACCGCCGCGCTTGGATGCGGTGGATTGGGCGGCGCTGTGTGCGCGGTTCAGCGGCGTGCAGCAACAGGTGCCGCCGGCGTTTTCTGCGCTGAAGGTCGGCGGCGAACGCGCCTACGCGCTGGCGCGGCGCGGCGAGTTGCCGCAGTTGGACGCGCGCGAGGTGGTCATTCACGAATTGCGTTTTCTCGGCATGGACGGCGACGGCGCGCGTTTTTTCGTGCGTTGCAGCAAGGGAACGTATATCCGCAGTCTGCTGCGCGACATGGCGGCAGCGCTCGGCAGCGCTGGGCATACGCGCGCGCTGCGGCGGGTGGCGGTTGCCGGACTCACCGAGATGACGCCGCTCGCCACGTTACGCGCCTGGCAGGAAGCGGGCGACATGGCGGCGATGCAAGCGCGGCTGTTGCCGCTTGATTGCTGCGTCGCCCACCTGCCGCGGGTAATCGTGCCGCCGGAGAAGCTGCGCTTTATCCGTAACGGTAACGACATCGCCTGCGCCGCGCCGCGTGGCGAGGTCGCGCTCTACGACGGCGCGCAGTTTTTCGGCGTTGGCGAGGGGCGCGACGGGCGGCTGTTCCCGCTACGGCTCTGTGCTTTGTCGCAGCCATAAATTTATACATACAGGGTAGTCGCTACCCTGTATGTAAATCGTTTTTCACAGGAGAAGACTATGCGGCGTTTCTGCCTTTTTTTGCTGGTTTTATTTGGGATTAGCGCGTTCGCGGCGGGCAACGATGCGGCGAAGTCGGATGACCAGGCGGCGCTCACCGCGCTTGCCGATGTGCTGGAGAATCCGGCGCAGCGCAAGGTGTTAATTGCGCAACTGCGTCAGTTGCAGACGGCAGAGAAAACAGCGGAAAAGGCGGAAACCAAAGCAGAGGCTGACAAGGCGGCTGAAGGCACGGATGAGGCAAAAGCAGACGGCGAAGCGCCGCCAAGCGAGGCAGAAAAGCCCGCGGAGGCGCCGAAGGACGGCAAGCAAGCCGAGGCGGAAGCGCTGACGACGGTCGCGGAGAACGCGCGCGCGGCAGTGGTGTCAGCAGCGGCGTGGCCGAAGAAGCTCGCCGAGTCCGGCATGCAGATTTTGCGCGAGGTCGGCACGCGTATCAGCGACAGTTGGGACGCACTGGTCGGCGCGTTTTCCGGGCGCGACGTGATGCTGCGCACGGTGAATTTCGAGACGTTTTGGCTGGCAACGCGCAATCTGGCGCTGATTATCGGCGCGACGCTGCTATTCCTGCGCGGCCTGCAACTGGCGAGCCGCCCGCTCAAGCGGCGGATGCAGGCGCGGGTGCTGCGCGAAGGGCGCTTTACCCCGCTGGTGCGGCGGCTCTTTGGCGTCGCGGGCGTGGCGTGTTTGGACGCGCTGCTGCTGGTGTTGTCGCTGCTCTTCTGCAGCGTGCTGGCGGTGCTAATTGTCGGCGAAACGGGGACGATGACGACGCAGGCGGCGTTTTTCATGCGTGCCTTTGTCGCCATTGAATTCCTGAAAATCGGTATCCGCACCGTCTTTTACCCGCGCTATCCGGGCTTGCGTTTATTGCCGTGCACGGATAGCAGCGCAATTTATTGGAACCGCTGGTTTGCCACGTTGCTGCATTTGCTCGGTTATGGTTATTTGGTGGCATTCCCGCTGATTAAAATCAATTTGTCGCCGTCGCTCGGTATGGTGTTTTCCGCTTTATTGGCATTAAGCGCTTTTATCTATGGCATGGTGGTGGTGATTCGTCAGCGCAGCGCGGTGCGTTTGGCATTGCGCCATTATGCGGAAGAAACCAATAGCGTTATTTTCGCCGGCGCCTTGCGCGTATTCGCTTCCATTTGGCATTTACTCGCTATTGCCTATTTCCTGATGCTGCTGGTATTGAATTTGCTAAGCGGCGAAAAAGAATTGCCTTTTGTCTTACAAGGTACTGCGGCAAGCATTCTTTGGGTTGGCGGTGGATTACTGCTTTCTGCCCTGCTGACGCAATACATTCACCGCGAGATTCGCTTTGCCCCGGAAACGGCACGACGTTTACCCGGCTTGGAACGACGCATCAATTTCTATCTGCCATTGGCATTGCGATTCCTGCGTTTTGCCTTTATTTGGCTGGTCTTTTTCAATTTCCTCGATGCTTGGGCATTGATTGATTTAAATGCCTGGGCGTCTTCCACACGCGGCACGTTACTTGTCGGGAAATTCTGGAACATTCTGATTATTTTGCTGGCGGCATTGGCGGTATGGCTGATTTCCGTCGTCCTGATTGAGCGCTACCTGAGCGCGGAAATTGGTGCAGCGCCCAGCGTGCGCACGCAGACGCTGTTGTCGCTATTCCGTAGCGCCTGGGCGGTCATTATCTTTGCCAGCACCGCGATAATGATTTTGACGGAAATTGGCATCAATATTGGCCCATTGATTGCCGGTGCCGGGGTATTCGGTTTGGCGGTCGGTTTTGGCGCGCAGACATTGGTGAAAGATGTCATTACCGGCATTTTCTTCCAAATAGAAAACGCGATTAACACCGGCGATATCGTTACCGTCGATGGTATTACTGGCCGCGCCGAACAAGTGGGCATTCGTTCGGTTGGCATTCGCGACAGTTCCGGCACTTACCATTTAATTCCTTTTTCCAACGTTAGCCGCGTTTCCAATTACATGCGCGGCCACGCCAATCACATTGCCGAATACGGCATTGCCTATCGCGAAAATATTGACGAGGCGATGGAACAATTACGCGCGGCATTCAATGAATTGGTCAAAGGCGACATGAAGCGCTATATTCTGGAGCCGATTAACATTCAGGGCGTGTCGCAATTGGCGGATAGCGCGGTGATGCTGCGCGTTTCCATTAAAACCACGCCCGGCGACCAATGGGTAGTGGGTCGCGCCTATAACCGTTTGGTGAAAATGTATTTTGATGCCGCTGGCATTGAAATGCCGTTCCCGCATATGGAAATTTATTTTGGCCAGGATAAAGACGGCAGCGCACCGCCGCTGCACGTGCGCTATCGCGCCGAAGAAAAACCGCGCCCGGCGCCGGTCAATATGGAAAAACCGGCAGAGGAATTCCACACCGGCAACAAAGACGACATCGCCAATTTGCCGGATTAACCACACCGCGTAAAAAAGCGCGAAAATCGCTTGACGCAACCGGGGTCGCTCACTAAAATGCGCGCCTCATCTTTTGGCGGAGTATAGCGCAGTCTGGTAGCGCATCTGGTTTGGGACCAGGGGGTCGGGGGTTCGAATCCCTCTACTCCGACCAGTTTAAGGTTAAGTGCCCGTAGCTCAACTGGATAGAGCAACGGCCTTCTAAGCCGTAGGTTACAGGTTCGAGCCCTGTCGGGTGCGCCAACAAGATGCTCACCAAATGGTGGGTGTAGCTCAGATGGTTAGAGCGCCGGATTGTGATTCCGGAGGCCGTGGGTTCGATTCCCATCATCCACCCCATCTCTCTACGAATTCTAAAAAAGCCGCTGTTTTTACAGCGGCTTTTTGTTGTTTTCTTTGTTTGGCAATGCGCAGGGCTTTGTGCGCAAGGGAAGGGCAGATGCCCTTCCCAAGTTTTTAGTTGCCTGGCCCCCAACCAGCAACGGGCTGGCCGCTGCTGCCGCCATTGCCACCACTTTGCCCCCAACCGCTCACCGGCTGGCCACGACTGGCCGGCTGTTCCCATTGCAGGCCGCCGCTGTTATCGAAGACGCCGGTGCCTTCGTCATCGTCATTACGCGGTGCTGGCTTGGGCGCGGCGCAGCTTTGGTAGTGGGTCGGCTCGGATCCAGCGATGAAGGCGAATTCAGAGGCGCGACCGGAGCAACCCTGGCCGGCGAGGGCGCCGCTGTATCTATCGACCATACGGGTAACGATGCCTTCGGGTTTTTTTAGCTCTAGCGGTTCGTTCGGCAGGTTTTTCATGATGTCCATCCAGACGCGCATCGCGCCGGTGCCGCCGGTTAAGCGGGTAACTTTGTTTTGGTCGTTGCCGACCCAGACGACGGAGAGCAGGTTGCCGGAGAATCCCGCAAACCAGCTGTCGCGGTAGCTATCGGTGGTACCGGTTTTGGCAGCGACGTTAAGGCTGGGGCTGATTTTTTCTTTGAGCGCGGTTGCCGTCCCCCGGCGTGGGATTTCCTGCATGGTGGAGACGATGAGGTAGTGCGGCCCCGGCTCGATCGCTTTCACCGCCTTGAGGTCGAAGCGGCTGATGACGGTGCCGTCCTGGGTGGTGATTTCGCGGATGGAGCGCAGCGGGATGAGGTAGCCGCCGCTGGCGAAGGTCTCGTAGATTTGTGCGACTTCAAAGGCGTTCATGCTGACCGCGCCGAGCGAGACGGCGGGGTAGTTCGGCAGGTCGGCGCGCGCGCCAAGGCGTTGCAGGGTGCCGGTAACGTCCTTGATACCAATATCCAGCGCGAGGCGGGCGGTCGGGATGTTGTAGGAGCGGATGAGCGACTCTTGCAGGGTAACTTTGCCGTGGTTGCGTTTGTCGTAGTTTTTTGGCGACCAGGTGGTGCCGCCCTGTTTGTAGTTGAGCGGGCTGTCATCAAGCGGGGTCGCCAGGGTGTAGATTTGCGGGTATTCGATGGCGGCAAGGTACACCATTGGTTTGACGACTGAGCCGATGTTGCGTTTGGACTTGAGCGCGCGGTTGTAGCCCTGTTCGTTGGCAACGCGCGAGCCGATGACGGCAAGCACTTCGGCGTTGCTGGTATTGACGACGACGGTCGCGCTTTGCAGGAAGTTTTGTTTCAAGCCATTGCGTTTTTCCAGCACGGTCAGCGCATCGGTTAGCGATTTTTGCGTTTTTTGCTGGATGATGGGGTCAAGGGTGGTGAAGATGTTGAGGCCGTCTTTGGTGAGGTCTTCGGGTTTGTAGTGTTCGTCGAGTTGTTGGTAAACGAGATCAACGAAGGCAGGGAAACGCACGCGGTCGCGCTGGCTTTCGACATCAACGACATCAAGCGGCAACGCCTGCGCCAGTTTTTTGTCGGAATCACTGATCAGCCCGTTTTGCTGCATTTGTTCGAGGATGAAGTTGCGCCGCTCTAACGCTCTATCCGGGAAACGGCGCGGATCAACGATGCCCGGTTCACGCACCAAGGCGACCAACATGGCGATTTCGTGCAGGCTGAGGTCTTTGAGCTCTTTGTTGAAGTAGTATTCACTCGCCAAACCAAAGCCGTGAATGGCGCGCTGTCCGTCTTGACCGAGGTAGATTTCATTGAGATAGCCTTCGAGGATGGTTTTTTTGTCGTTGTGGTATTCGATAACCAGCGCCATCAGCATTTCTTTGAGTTTGCGCGAGAGAGTTTGCTCGCTGTCCAGGTAGTGATTTTTGATGAATTGTTGGGTGATGGTACTCGCACCCTGTTTGCCGGATTTTTGGATGTAGGTAACGTAAATGGAACGGGCAAGACCACGTGGATCAACGCCGGGGTGTTTCCAGAAGTTTTTGTCTTCAACCGCTATCAGGCTATCGACCAGTACCGGCGGCACATCATCGAGTTTGACCAGGACGCGGTCTTGTTTGTGCGCGGGATAGATGCTGGCGATGCGCACCGGATCAAGGCGTTCCAGCACTTCTTCTTCGAGGGTGGTGAGGTTTTGTACGTCGGTTACTTTGTCTTTTTCAAAGCGCACTTGTATTTTCCGCGCCGGGCGTGCGCCATCCCAGAAGGCAAAGGGCTGCGCATAGTATTCAACGACGTTGCCATCGCGGTGGAATTGTTTGACGTCGTTGAGGTTGGCGTTTTCGCGGTAATCAAGCAGGCGCAGTTCATTGACGAGGTCATCTGGCGTCAGGGTTGCGCCACGGTAGATTTCAAGCGGACGGGCATAAACCCGCGCCGGGATTGACCACAGCGCGCCGTCCAGGGTGTTATCGTCGAGGTGGTAGTCTTTTTCCAGCTTAAGCGCGTACATGAAGAGCAGGATGCAGCCAAAGACGCCGAGAATAATCAGGAAATAGAAGGTGTTTCGGATGAGACGCAGCAAGGGATTTCTCCAGTAAGCGGTTAAATCGCCACCGGCGCCGGGATGGCCGGGTGGCTGTGGTAGTGGTGCAGGGTGATGTCGTCGTATTGGTAGGCGTCAATGCTGGGGGCGCGACGCAGTTCCAGGGTGGGCAGCGGGTAGTGTGTGCGGCTCAGTTGCTCTTCTGCCTGGGCGAGATGGTTGTTGTAGAGGTGGACGTCGCCGCCCGTCCACACCAGTTCACCCGGCTGCAAGTCCGCCTGTTGCGCCATCATGTGGATGAGCAGGGCATAGCTTGCGATGTTAAACGGCACGCCGAGGAATATGTCCGCCGAGCGCTGGTAGAGCTGGCAGGATAGGCGGCCATCGGCAACGTAGAATTGAAAGAGCGCATGACAGGGGGCGAGCGCCATCTGCGGCAGTTCGCTGACGTTCCAGGCGGAGACAATCATGCGACGCGAATCGGGGTCATCACGCAGGGTTTGCAGGACGCCTGCGATTTGGTCGCAGCCACCCCAGTCGCGCCATTGTTTGCCATAGACCGGACCGAGGTCGCCGTGCGCGTCCGCCCATTCGTCCCAAATGGAAACGCCGTGTTCGTTCAGCCAATGGATGTTGGTGTCGCCGCGTAAAAACCACAGCAGTTCGTAAACCACCGATTTGAAATGGATGCGCTTGGTGGTGAGCAGCGGGAAGCCGCGCGCGAGGTCAAAGCGCATCTGGTAGCCGAAGACCGAGCGGGTGCCGGTGCCGGTGCGGTCGTTTTTTTCCGTGCCGTGCGCGAGGACGTGGCGCAAGAGGTCAAGATAGGTTTGCACGCGCCCCCCGTCGCAGGAGCAGCCAGAGGCCGAAGACAATCATCGGCAGGCTGAGCGCCTGTCCCATGGTAATTTTGCCGAGAATGAGGTCAACGTGCCCGTCCGGCTGGCGCACCAGTTCAACCAGCGAGCGGAACGCGCCATAGAGGACGAGGAAGAGTCCAGAAACTTGGCCGCTACGGCGCGGTTTGGCCGAATAAAACCAGATGGCGAGGAACAAGACGATGCCCTCTAGCCCCGCTTCGTAAAGCTGCGACGGGTGGCGCGGTGTCGGCACAGCGTCGGGCGCGCCGGGGAAGACCATGCCCCAGGGCAGGTCGGTCGGGCGTCCCCACAGTTCGCCGTTGATGAAGTTGCCGATGCGGCCGAAAAACAGCCCCGGCGGAATCATCGGCGCGACGTAATCGCAGACGTTCCAAAAGGTTTTTTGTTTCTTGCGACCAAACAGCCACAGGGCAAACATCACGCCGAGTAGGCCGCCGTGGAAGGACATGCCGCCTTCCCAAATTTTGAACGGGTAAAGCGGGTCTGTTGCCCAGTAGCCCATGCCGTAAAAGAGGACGTAACCAATACGCCCGCCCAGTACCACACCGAGCATCAAATACGTCATGAGGTCGCTGACGTCTTCTTTTGACCACGCCGGATTGGTTTTCGTGCGGCGTACGCCGAGGAGATAGGCGCAGCCAAAACCGATGACATACATCAGGCCGTACCAGGTCGGGTGAATCGGGCCGATTTTGAAAATATAGGGGTTGAATTGGGGAAAGGTGAGCATGAAAAAAGAGCCTTTAATTCTTGTAAATATCCGGCGCCAGCGCCGGAAAAACCGCGCGATGATAGCACAAAACACGCCTGCTCGCGGGCAGTGCGCTATGGCAAAAAAGCATATAGTTGAGAAGAAATCGCATTTGCACAAGCGGGTTGCGGGCGGTATAGTCGCGCCTTCATTCACAACCGGAGAACATCCATGAAAATCCTGATGAGCGCTGCCTTGCTTGCTTTCACCTTGCCTGCCCTTGCTGCCGACGCGCCGGCGGGAAAAGTACTTGCCGAGGAAGGCAAGGTTTTTAGCAACAACCACGGCGCGGTGGTACGCAAAGCGCTGAAAAGCGGCGAGAAAATCGACAAACACAACCACGAGGGCGAAGACATCATCTTCAACGTGATGAGCGGCAAGATTACCGTTACCCTCAACGACACGGAAAAACACGAACTGAAAGCAGGCGACACGCTGGTCTTTAACGGCAAGAATTTCATTGCCGCCGAAGCGGGCGAGGACACGCTGGTCGTGATTACCTTGGTAAAGGAATAAACCGTGCCACCACGTGAAAACCGGGCAATGCCCGGTTTTTTGTTGGGCGGTTGAATCATAAACTTTTTATTACAATCCTGACCTTTATCAAGGCTTGCCTCTTGCCGTTTTGTAAAAATGCCGCGCGTCGCGACAACCGTCGCTGCATTTTCTGTTCTCTGGAGGCAATAAAACATGAAAGAATACAAAAGGCTGTGGATAATTCTTGGCCTGATTATGATTGGTTCGTTCATCATCCTTGGCTACTTCGGCAAGGAAGTTTATAACGAACGCCCACCGATTCCCGCTGAATTCGTCGATGAAAACGGGAAAACGCTTTACACCGAGCAAGACATCATGGACGGCCAATCCGCTTGGCAATCCATCGGTGGCATGTCCGTCGGTACCGTTTGGGGACACGGCGCTTATCAGGCACCGGACTGGACGGCAGACTGGATTCACCGCGAAGTGCTCGGCTGGCTTGAACAGCAGGCGCAACGCGAGTTCGGCAAGTCTTACGATGACCTGGCAGAACGCGACAAGGCAACCCTGCACTACGATGCACAGCAGGCTTTCCGTAAAAACACCTACGACGCAGCCACCGGCAAAGTGACCCTTTCTGCCGACCGCGTGCGCTCCATCGAAGCCGTTTCTGCTTACTACGATCGCCTGTTTGGCAGCGACCCGGAACTGCACAAACTGCGCGAAGCCTATGCAATGAAGGAAGACACCCTGCCGAGCGCCGAAAAACGCGCCAAGCTCAATGCTTTCTTCTTCTGGTCTGCTTGGGCAGCTTCTACCAACCGCCCTGGCCTGGACGTTACCTACACCAACAACTGGCCGCATGAGCCTTTGATTGGCAACCAGCCGTCTGCAGAAAACGTCATCTGGTCTATCAGCTCTGTCGTTACCCTGATTTTCGGTATCGGTTCCGTTATCTGGATTTGGGCGTTCTTCACCCGCCACGAACACGAAGAAATCGTCGTGCCGGAACGCGACCCGCTCACCCTGGTCAAACTCACGCCTTCACAAAAAGCGCTGGGCAAATACCTGCTCATCATCGCCGCCCTCTTCTTCACCCAAGTCATGCTTGGCGGCTTTACCGCGCACTACACCGTTGAAGGGCAGGATTTCTATGGCATCCCGGTCGCTGACTGGCTGCCCTACAGCCTGACCCGCACCTGGCACATCCAGTCTGCAATTTTCTGGATTGCCACCGGCTTCCTCGCCGCTGGCCTCTTCCTCGTGCCGATTATCAACGGCGGCAAAGACCCGAAATTCCAAAAACTCGGTGTTGACCTGCTCTTCTGGGCGCTGATTGTGGTCGTTGCCGGTTCCTACCTCGGTCAATTCGTCGCGCTGAAAGGCTGGATGAACGAGAAGCTCAACTTCTGGCTCGGCCACCAAGGCTACGAATTCGTGGAAATCGGCCGCATCTGGCAGATTGCGCTGTTCCTCGGCCTCGTTTTCTGGCTCGTCCTCATGCTGCGCGGCATCTGGACCGCACTGCGCCAACCGGGCGACAAGAGCTTGCTCATCCTCTTTACCGCTGCCGCCGCCGCCATCGGCCTGCTCTATGCACCGGCACTGGTTTATGGCGAGCACACCCACATTTCCATCATGGAATACTGGCGCTGGTGGGTAGTCCACCTTTGGGTAGAAGGCTTCTTTGAAGTCTTTGCGACCACCGCCGTCGGCTTCATCTTCTACAACCTCGGCATGGTCAGCAAACGCGCGGCCACCACCGCCTCCCTGCTCGCCGCCATGCTCTTCATGATTGGCGGTATCCCGGGAACCTTCCACCACCTCTACTTCGCCGGTACCACCACGCCGATTATGGCGATTGGCGCGATGTTCTCCGCGCTGGAAGTTGTGCCGCTGGTGCTGCTTGGTTATGACGCCTTTGAAAACTGGACCATCCAGCACAAATCCGAGTGGATTAAACCGATGCGCTGGCCGCTGACCTTCTTCATCGCCGTATCCTTCTGGAACATGCTGGGCGCTGGCGTCTTTGGCTTCCTCATCAACCCGCCGATTTCGCTGTACTACCTGCAAGGCCTGAACACCACGCCGAACCACGGCCACGCTGCCCTCTTTGGCGTCTATGGCTTCCTTGCCCTCGGCTTCACCCTGATGGTACTGCGCTACATCCGTCCGACCTTACAGATGAACGGAAAACTGATGTTCACCGCCTTCTGGATGCTCAACATCGGTCTGGCGCTGATGCTCTTCACCAGCTTGCTGCCGATTGGCATCATCCAGGCACACGCCGCCATTAACGAAGGTCTGTGGTGGGCGCGTAGTGCGGAATTCACCGAGCAGAACCCGATTATTCACACCCTGCGCTGGGTGCGTACCATCGGCGACGTTGTCTTCATCATTGGCGCCGTTGCCTTCGGGATGCAGATTGTCAAGGGTCTGTTGCACAAAGAACCGGGCGACAGCGCTTCGGCCGCAGCAACCCCGGCAGACACTGCCACGACTGCAAACGGCTAAACCGCCACCCACAAAAAACCCGCCGCAAGGCGGGTTTTTTTATGCCTGTCGATGGGGGTGTTTATAGCGATACTCACAAAGTTCTGTACAAGGCGCACCGCCGAAGACAGTACAACTAGTACGGCGAGGCGGTGCAACACAGTACAGGGCTTTGTGAGGATTGCTACCCTGTATGTAATGGGAAAACCGGGACAGCAGGCAAACCACGCAGCAGCGGATGGCCACAAACTCCTCCCCTGCGCAGCGGGGAGGGGGTGTGAAAAATCGCGCAGCGACAAGCATCGGCGCGAATTGGGACGAAACACGCTCAAAATATACATACACGATAGTCGCTACCCTGTATGTATAACCACCTTGCCCGTTGTTCATCTGCGCAGTAAACTCTCGCCCCTTGCCGATTTTTTAGAGATTTTCCCGGAAAAACGAATGAAAAACGCCGATTTTGTCCAAAATTTCCTGCACGAGCAGCGCGATTATTTCGCCAGTGTCAGCGAGTATCTTTTTGCCCACCCGGAAACGCGCTTTGAGGAGTATGAATCCGCTGCCTGGCTCATCGCGCAATGTGAACGGCAGGGTTTTACCGTCAGCCGCGCGGCGGGCGGCATTGAGACTGCTTTTGTCGCCAGCTATGGCAGCGGCGCGCCGGTCATCGCCTTTCTTGGCGAGTACGACGCCCTGGCAGGGCTGGGGCAGGTCGCCAATGTCAGCACACGCCAGGCGACGCCTGCTTGCAGCAATGGTCACGGCTGCGGCCACAATTTGCTGGGCACCGGCGCGTTTGCCGCCGCCTGCGCGGTCAAGGCGTGGCTGGAGGAACGCGGCCTGCCCGGCACGGTCAAGTTTTTCGGCTGCCCCGGCGAGGAGGGCGGTTCGGGCAAGACTTTCATGGTGCGCGCCGGCGTTTTCGACGGGGTCGATGCCGCGCTCACTTGGCACCCATCACCGGCAAACGCCATCATGAGCCTGAGCACGCTCGCCAATTATCAGGTCGCCTTTCATTTTCAGGGCATTCCCTCGCACGCCGCCAATTCGCCGCATCTCGGCCGCAGCGCGCTGGACGCGGTCGAGTTGATGAATGTCGGCGTGCAGTATTTGCGCGAGCACATTATCCCGGCGGCGCGCGTGCATTATGCGGTGACCAATAGCGGCGGCATTTCGCCCAATGTCGTGCAGGCGGAGGCGGAGGTGCTGTATCTCATCCGCGCGCCGCAGGTGGCGCAGGTCGAGGAGATTTACCAGCGCATCATCAAGATTGCCCAGGGCGCGGCGCTGATGACGGAGACCTCGCTGACGGTGAAGTTCGACAAGGCCTGTTCCAATTACATCCCCAACCGCGCGCTGGAACGCCTGCTGCATGCCAGCCTGCAAACGGTGGGTGTTGCCGCGCCGACGCCAGCCGAGGTGGATGTTGCCGCCGCCATCCGCCAGACCCTGAGCGAGGGCGAACGCGCCGGGGCGCTCGATGTGATGCGCAGCTTCGGCTATCACGGCGACGGCCACGAGTTTGCCGGCAAGCACCTGGCTGACAGCATCTCGCCTTATGTCGCCTTGGAAGCGGTGATGGCGGGCTCGACCGATGTCGCCGACGTCAGCTGGGTGGCGCCGACGGCGCAACTCACCACCTCGACCGCCGCCCTCGGCACGGCGCTGCACACCTGGCAGATGACTGCGCAGGGCATTTCCAGTAATGCCCACAAGGCGATGCTGCGCGCGGCGGCAGCAATGGCGGACACCGCCCTCACCCTGCTGGAGGACATGGGCGCCCTGCAGGCAGTGCGCGCCGAATTTGCCGCCTTCCGCGCAGAAAATCCCTACCACAATCCCATCCCCGCGGACGTTCAGCCGTCCAAACTCAAATAGGAGCACGCCATGACAGACACTCCCGCCAGCAGCGGCGCTTTTAACCGCATCCTCAACGCCATCGAGCGCGTCGGCAACAAACTGCCCAACCCGTTCATGCTCTTTATCTACCTCGCGCTGATTGTCATCGTCGCCTCCTGGCTGATGAGTATGGCCGGCGCCTCGGTCATCCACCCCGGCAAGGGCGAAGTCGTGCCCATCCAGAACCTTGCCTCCGGCGAAGGCGTGCAATACATGCTGACCTCGCTCCTCACCAACTTCACCGGCTTTGCCCCGCTCGGCCTGGTGCTGGCAATGATGATGGGCATCGGCCTTGCCGACAAAGTCGGCCTGCTCGACTACGCCATCAAAAAAACCATCATGAAATCGTCGCCGGCGCTTCTGACCTACTCCGTCGCCTTCATCGGCATCATGGGCAACCTCGCCTCGGATGCGGCAATGCTGCTCATCCCGCCGCTCGCGGCCATGGTCTTCTACAAAGTCGGCCGGCACCCGCTGGCAGGCCTTGCCGTCGGCTACGCCGCCTCCGGCGCGGGCTTTACCGCCAACCTCTTCATCGCCGGCACCGACGCCCTGCTCGCCGGCATCTCCACCGAAGCGGCGAAAATCGTGGACCCCGCCTTTGAAGTTACCCCGCTTGCCAACTGGTACTTCAACATCGTCTCCGTCTTCGTCCTCACCCTGGTCGCAGGCTTTATCACCGCGCGCATCATCGAACCGCGCCTGGGCAAATACCACGGCGCCGCGGTCGAAGTCGAAGTCAGCGACGACCCGCCGCAAGCCGGACGCGCCCTGCGCAACACCGCCATTGCCGGCCTGCTCTACATCGTCTTGGTTACCGCTGCCATCCTCTGGCCGGGCAGCCCGCTGCACAACGCCGACCACAGCCTCATTCCCACCCCGCCCTTTCTCAAAGGCATCGTCCCCATCCTGCTCGGCTTCTTCCTCGTCATCGGCATCACCTACGGCCGCGGCGTCGGCAAAATCAAAAACAGCAACGACATCGTCGCCTACATGAGCGACGCCATGCGCGACCTCGGCAGCTACATCGTCCTCATCTTCGCCATCTCACAATTCATCGCCTACTTCAGCTGGAGCAACATCGGCATCTGGATAGCCGTCAACGGCGCTGCCTTCCTCAAAGACATCCACTTCACCGGCATCGGCCTCGTCCTTTGCTACATCCTCTTCACCGCCTGCCTGAACTTCCTCATCACCTCCGGCTCGGCCAAATGGGCGCTGGAAGCCCCGGTCTTCGTGCCGCTCTTCATGGAACTCGGCTACAACCCCGGCTTCATCCAGGCTGCCTACCGCATCGCCGACTCCTCCACCAACGTCATCACCCCGCTGATGCCCTACATGGTGGTCGTGCTCGCCTTCATGCAAAAATACAGCCCGAAAGCCGGTATCGGCACCCTCATCTCGCTGATGCTGCCCTACTCGCTGCTCTTCCTCGCCGCCTGGATTGTGCTCATCCTCATCTTCTACGGCCTCGGCCTGCCCTTCGGCCCCGGCGTCGGCGCCCACCTCTAACGGAGTTTCCATGCACGACACACTCAAACAACAACTCATCGCCTGGCGGCGCGACTTCCACCGCTACCCCGAACAAGGCTTCCTCGAAATGCGCACCGCCTCCATCGTCGCCGCCGAACTGGCGCGCCTCGGCTACCGCCTGCGCATGGGGCGCGAAGTGATGGACAGCCGCGCCATCATGGGCAAGCCCGACGCACAGACCACCGCCGCCCACGCCGCCTGGGCGCGGGCAAACGGTGCCGTTGCCACCTACCTCGACGCCCTGCAGGACGGCTACACCGCCGTCGTCGCCGACTGGGACAGCGGCAAACCCGGCCCGACCACCGCCCTGCGCGTTGACATGGACGCCCTGCCCATCCACGAAAGCGACGCCGCCGAACACCGCCCGCAAGCACTCGGCTTTCGCTCGCAAAACCCCGGCAGCATGCACGCCTGCGGCCACGACGGCCACACCGCCATCGGCCTTGCCGTCGCCACCCTGCTTGCCGAAAACCGCGCCGCCCTCTGCGGCAAAATCCGCCTCATCTTCCAGCCCGCCGAAGAAGGCGTACGCGGCGCCAAATCACTGGTCGAAGCAGGCGTCGTGGACGACGTGGACAACTTCATCGCCATCCACCTCGGCATCGGCGTCGCACAAGGCAGCTTCCTTGCCGCCGCCAACGGCTTCCTCGCCACCACCAAACTCGACGTCCACTTCCACGGCACCGCCGCGCACGCAGGCGGCAACCCGGAAGCAGGCAAAAACGCCCTGCTCGCCGCCGCCACCGCCGCGCTCAACATCCACGCCATCGCCCGCCACAGCGCAGGCGCCTCGCGCATCAACGTCGGCGAACTGCACGCCGGCAGCGGCCGCAACATCATCGCCGCCCACGCCAGCATGAAAATCGAAACCCGCGGCGCCACCGCCGCCGTCAACGACCACATCGAAGCCGAAGTACGCCGCATCATCGCCGCCGCCGCGCAAATGTACGACGTCGCCGCCGAAATCACCCTGGCCGGCCAGGCCATCCACTGCCGCCCCAGCCCACAACTGGCGGCGACCCTCGCCGCCATCGCCGAAAACACCCCCGGCATTGACCACGTCGAACTCGAAGACACCGCCGCCCTCGGCTCCGAAGACGCCACCTACTACATGCAGCGCGTGCAAGAAAACGGCGGCCAGGCGACCTACAGCATCATCGGCACCGAACTCGCCGCCGGGCATCACCACGAACGCTTCGACATCAACGAAGACTCGCTCATCACCGGCACCGAACTCCTCTACCGCGCCATCAGCCACCTCAACCGGAAAAGCGCATGACACCTCAATTTCGCGTCGCCCGCATCTACGATTACCAAGCGCAAGCGGATGAGACCGCCATCTTCCTCGACCGCCTCTACCCGCGCGGTGTTCACAAAGAGCTGATGGCGCAAGTCGTCTGGCTGAAAGACCTCACTCCCTCGGCAGAATTGCGCCGCTGGTATCACGCCGACCCGGAAAACCGCTACGCCGAATTCAGCGAGCGCTACCGCCAGGAACTGCAAGACGCGCAACACCAGGCGGCACTACAAGAATTGTGGCGCTTGGCTGCTGAACGCGCGCATACCGTGCTGCTCACCGCGGTGAAAACACCGGAACGCTCGCATATCGCCGTCCTTCTCGATTTTTTGCGCGAAAACGGCTGAGGGATAGATTTACATACGCGGTAGCGGGGTTCGTGTATGTATAGCAATCCACCGAAAGCTTCATACGGTGTTGCGCCGCTTCGCCGTACAGATGCGTACTGTCTTCAGCGGCGCGCCTTGTCTGAAACTTTCGGTGTATCGCTATAAACAGCGACCCCCCTGCTTGCTGTTCCGCCAGTCGTCGCTACGCGATTTTTATCCCCCAAACGCAGCGCCTATTTCCGTCCCGGTGTCCATCTGAAGCCCCAGCCGAATGCTTTATCCATGCTGCGGTGGTCGCTGAAATAGCGGTTGATGCGCTCAACGCGGATGCTGCCGTTTTCGTTGAGCAGGCGGGCAATGGCGCACATGCGGTAGCGCGGGTTGCCTTCGGTCAGCCGCGTTTCGATTTGCTGTCCCTGCACGTGCAGGGTAACGACGCCGTCGGTGGCGTCCCAGTTGGCGGCGCCGTCGTAGATAAAGGTGAAGACGAGGATTTCCGCGATATCCGGCCAACGCGAGCCATTGACGTCCAGCCATTCGCCTTCTGCCACCGCGCCGGTGCGGTCATCGCCGCGCAGGCGGATAAACGGCGGCCGTTGCAGTTCGCCAAAGCGGTTGCCCAATGCCTGCACGCAGTCGCGGCTGCCGTCTTGCAGGCGGATGAAGGCGCCGAGGTCGAGGTCCACGCCTTTGTTGCGCCCCAGCAGCCCGCCCAACACGCCAAGCAATCCGCTGCCGCTGCCCTGGTTCCAGTTAAGGTTGATGCGGATTTCGCCGTAATCCGCCTGTTTGGCGAGGCTGACGCCGGGGGTGTGTTGGTCGAGGGTGATTTTGCGCAGGCTGACGCCGCTGTGTGTCGCAGATGGCGTGGCGGCAGGCGTGGGCGTGGGCGCGGCGCGCAGGTTGTCGGCGCGGTAGTGGGCGAGCAGTGGCTGGCGGCCGCCGTTATAGCCTTGGGCGACGCTGCGGAATTTCCACGCGCCGTTCCTGCGGTAGCATTCGCCGAGAACCAGCGCCGTTTCGCTGCGCCCGGCAAGGTCGTAGGGGCAGATGATTTGCGTTTGCCGCTGTGCTTCTACGCTAAGTTGCAGCGCGCCAATGCGGGCGACGGGCTGGTTGGCGATGACGGCGATGAGGATGCGCTCAATCGCGGCGGGTTGGCGCGCGAGGTCAAGCTGATAGCTGCTGTGGTGCAGGTTGCCGCTGCAACGGACGGTGCCGTCGCTGCTTTGCGGCTGCGCGATGCTGATGAGGTCGCCGCGGTCGCGCGGGCAGCCGTCGGCGGTGAGGCGCAGGGCGAGTGGCTCGATGTCGGCGCCGCTGTTGATGTGGATGGTAATGGCGTTGGCGTTAAGCGGCGCGTTGCCGCCAGGAACAAGGGTTTGGCTCATGGGGTGTCCTTGTGGATGTTGGGAAATGGTGGTGTCTAACCCCGCTTGCTGGCGATGAGGATGACGCGCTGCGGCGGCGGCAGGTTTTCGATGGTCGCGCTGAAATCGGCGTTCATGAAATCGGCGAGTGAATGGCGGTCAATCCAGTCAGTCGCGCGTTGTTCGGCGCTGGTGGTGGCAACCGGCGCGCTGGTGTGTTCAACGATAAAGCCGAGGCGCGTCAGCCAGCGCGTGAGCGCGGCGATGCTCGGCAAAAACCAGACGTTGCGCATGCCGGCGTAGCGGTCGGGCGGCATCAGCACGGTTTGCGCGTCGCCTTCAACAATCAGCGTTTCCAGCACGAGGTGACCGCCTACGCGCAGGGTGTCGCGCAGTTGCGCCAGGTGTTGCAGCGGCTCGCGGCGGTGGTACAGCACACCCATCGACAGCGTGAGGTCAAAGGCGGCGGGCGCGCAATCGTCCAGAGTCAGCGGCAGGTAGGCGCAGCGTTGCGTGCCGAGCAGGCATTCGAGTGCGAGGAATTGCGCGAAGTAATGCCAGGATGGGTCAAGGCCGAGCGCCATGTTAGCGCCCGCACCGAGGGCGCGGTAGCTGTAGTAGCCGTTGCCGCAGCCGACGTCCAGCACGTGTTTGCCGGTAAATTCGACGCCGGCGGCGAGCAGGCGGGCGAATTTCATGTCGCTGCGCCATTCGCTGTCGATGTGCACGCCGTAGAGGGAAAATGGCCCCTTGCGCCAGGGTTGCAGCGCGCGCAAGGCGGCTTCGAGGCCGGGCAGCGTGTCGCCGCTGGCGCTGACGGCGGCGGTGTTCAGCTCGATATGTGCGGCGGCAGGGCAGGGCAGGGCGGCGATGCGAGCGAGCCAGTCGGCAAAATGCCCGTGCGGGGTGGCACGGGCGAGGGCGGCGCGCACCGCATCATCTTGCGCAGCCAGGGCGGGTTTTAAGGCGAGGGCGTGTTGCCATTGGGCAAGGGCGGGGGCGAGGTGCGGCATCAGGCTACGCTTTCCTCGCCGCCTTTGAGCTGGTAGCGGCGCCAGGCTTCCATCACTGCTTTAACCACGGTGGCGAGCGGGATGGCGAAAAAGATGCCCCAGAAGCCCCACAGCCCGCCGAAGACCAGCACGGCGATGATGATGGCGACCGGGTGGATGTTCACCGCTTCCGAGAAAATCAGCGGCACGATGACGTTGCCGTCCAAAATTTGCACGACGAAGTAAAGGCCAATCACCCAGTAGAAATCGCCGGTGAGGCCGTACTGCATATAGGCGACGACCAGCACCGGAATGGTAACGATGGTCGCGCCGATGTAGGGAATCAGCACGGACAGGCCGACCATGAAGCTAAGCAGCAGGCTGTATTGCATATTGAAGATGTGCAGCGGGATGAAGGTCAGTATCCAGACGACGAGGATTTCGCTGATTTTGCCGCGGATGTAGTTGCCGATTTGGATATCGACTTCGCGCCAGACGTCCTGGATGATTTCGCGCCGCTTTGGCAGGAAACGGCGCAGCCAGCGCATGATGAGCTTTTTGTCTTTGAGGAAGAAGAAGATGAGCAGCGGCACGAGGATGATGTAAACCAGCGCTTTAATCAGGACAAAGACGGAATAAAACAGCTTGCTGGATAGGGATTTGCTGAAGTTGGCGATTTCGCCGTTGATGCTTTCCAGCAGACTCTGCACGCCGGATTCGCTGAAGACGGTGGGGAATTTGTGCGGCAGCAGCAGGATATATTCCTGGAAACGCTGGAAATATTCGGGCAAGGCGCCGATGAGCAGCTTTGCCTGGCTGAGGATGGCGGGCAAGAGGACGACGGTGAGGTAGAGAATGCCGGCGATGAAGACGAAATAAACGAGGGAAACCGCGACCCAGCGACGCACGCCGAGACGTTCCAGCTTGCCGATGACGCCTTCGAGCAGGTAGGCGAGGGCGATGGAAATGATGACCGGCAGCAGCCATTCGCCGAGGAAGTAGAAGATAGCGATGAGGCTGATGCCAAAGGCGACCAGCGCGACCAGCGAGGGATTGGCGAGGAAGCGGGCAAAGGGCGCCCAAAGGGATTTTGTGGGGGTGTTCATAATTGGATAGATTGGTGGGATAGAAAAATGCGCGGCTATTTTATGCGATTCGCAGGTTTTGGACGTGGTGGGTGAGGGGATTTTTCAGCAGTAGGTCGGGCATTTATGCCCGACCTACTGCTTTTTACATACAGGGTAGCGGGGTTCGTGTACAGACCGGCGACATAGGTAACACATGTGCGCAGACATGGGTGACACATGTGCGGGGACATAGGTAACACTTTTACCGTCCCAAACGACGGAGAAAACCTATGACCTGGAGAACCTCTACCGTGACCCAACAACGCAGCGAATTCCTCGCCCTGGCACGCCTGCCGGACAGCAACATCAGCGAGCTTTGCCGCCGCTTCGGCATTAGCCGCAAAACCGCCTACAAATGGCTTAAACGCGACAGCGTCGAAGACCGACCACGCCGTCCGAAAAACAGCCCCAAACGCAGCGATACGGCGCTTGAAACGCAAGTGCTTGCCGTGCGCGATGCCCATCCTGCCTGGGGCGGGCGCAAAATCGCCCACCTGCTCAAGCGCGACCAAGAAATCCACATCGCCCCCAGCACCGTCACCAACATCCTGCACCGCCACGGGCGTATCAGCGCCGAGGCGAGCGAGGCGGCGACGCCGTGGCAGCGCTTCGAGCATCCCTACCCCAATGCCCTGTGGCAGATGGACTTCAAAGGACACGTCGGGATGAACAACGGCGGGCGCTGCCACCCATTGACCATCCTGGACGACCACTCGCGCTACAACATCCTGCTGCTGGCGCTGGCCAACGAGCGCGGGGAAGGCGTGCAGGCGGCGCTGGTGCAAGCATTTACACAATATGGCCTGCCGGAGCGCATCAACATCGACAACGGCGCGCCTTGGGCCAGACGAGGCGGCCTGACGCAGCTGGCGGTCTGGCTGATACGCCTGGGCATCCGCCTGAGCTTCAGCCGCCCTTACCACCCGCAGACCAACGGCAAAGACGAGCGCTTCCACCGCAGCCTCAAGGCAGAAGTGTTTGCGGTGCACACCCTCGGCGACCTGCAACACGCCCAGCAACTTCTTGATAACTGGCGACATTGCTACAACCACGAGCGCCCACACGAGGCGCTCGACATGGACACCCCGGTAAGCCGCTACTGCATCAGCCCGCGAACGATGCCGACCGTGCTGCCACCGATTGAATACCCCAGCGGTGATTTAGTGCAAACGGTACATCCCGGCGGCTGGATTTTGCTGCAAGAACAAAAGGTTTACGTCGGCACGGCGCTGGTCGGATTACCGGTCGCATGCCGGCCGAAGCAGGGTAGCGAAGGGGCGTATGACCTGTACTTTTGCCACCAAAAAATAGGCGAAACCACCCCGCCAAATCCCCCGACAAACGAAGGCTGATAGACTATGCCCGACTGTTACCCATGTCCGCGCACATGTGTTACCTATGTCCCCGCACACCTGTTACCCATGTGTCCGGTCTGTACAGGTTCGTGTATGTAAATGGGGCGTGGTTTAGGCAGAAGTCTAATAAATCCGCCGTGTCTGCGGCTCTGCCAAGAGTGTTTGCAGGCGCAGCAGGTTTTCGTGGTCGATGCGGTAGGCGGCGGGCAGGTGCAGGCGGCCTTGCGCGTTTATCCCTGCGTTTTGCAGGGTGATGCTGATGTGGGCGCCGCGCGTGTCTTCTAGCGGTGCGAGGGTGTCGCGCAGCGCTTGCCAGATGTCATCCGGTAGCGCTTCGGCGTCCACGGTGAAGTCTAGTTTTTGCAGCAGGCTGTAGCGCGCGTCGTAGTAGTCGTGGATGGTCTCAGCGTTGATGCGCCATTCTTCTTTGTAGTAGTTGTAGTCGGCTTTGGCGTGGATGATGAGGATGTTGTCCGCTTTGCACAGGTCTTTGTATTCTTCTGCCGCTTTGCCGAAGACGCCGATTTCTTGCCGCCCGCTGCGGTCGTCTAATGTCAAAAATAGCATCGGGTTGCCGTTTTTTTTGCTGACCATGCTGCGCGCTTCGATGACGACCCCGGCAAGGGTTACTTCGATGCCATCGCCGCGCCGCGTCGGTCGCTGCCAGTTTTCCATGTTTTCTTGTAGTTGCGCGATGTTGCGCCCGCGGCTGATTTGCAGCAGGGTGTCGCGCGCCTCGTCTATCGGGTGCGCGCTTAGGAACAATCCCAGCGTTTGTTTTTCTTCGGCGAGCGTTTGGCGCAAGTCCCACGCCTCGTTGGGGTTCATGATGAGGCTCGGTTTGTGGCTGCCGCTGTCGCCAAAGAGGCCGAACATGTCGCCCTGCCCCTGGTGGCGGTTGCGGTGGTGCTGTTCGGCGAGTTTGAGCGCTTGTTCGACGGCAGCAAAGAGTGCGCCACGGTTCGGCTCGATGTTGTCAAAGGAACCGGCACGGATGAGGGTTTCCAGCGTTTTGCGGTTGAGTTTTTTGAGGTCCAGCCGACGGCAGAGGTCTTCGAGCGAGGTGTAGTCGCCGTTTTTTTCGCGTTCTTCGATGAGTTGGCTGATGGCCGCCGCGCCGACGCCTTTGACCGCACCGAGGCCGTAGATGATTTCGCCGCGCTCGCTGACGGTGAAGGTGTATTGCGAGCGGTTGATGCAGGGCGGGATGACGGTCAGCCCCATGTCGCGCGCTTCGTTGATGAAGCGGACGATTTTGTCGATTTTCTCGATTTCCGAGGTGAGCACCGCCGCCATCAGCTCCGCCGGGTAGTGCGCTTTCAGCCAGGCGGTTTGGTAGGAAAGCAGCGCATAGGCGGCGGAGTGCGATTTGTTGAAGCCGTATTCGGCGAATTTCGCCATCAGGTCGAAGATGTCGGTCGCCTGTTTTTCCGGCACGCCGCGCTCCACCGCGCGGCTGACGAAGATGTCTTTGTTGCGCGCCATTTCTTCGGCTTTCTTTTTGCCCATCGCGCGGCGCAGGTTGTCCGCTTCGCCGAGGCTGTAGTTGGCGAGTTTTTGCGCGACTTGCATGACTTGTTCTTGGTAAACCATCACGCCGTAGGTGGTTTTCAGGATGCTTTCGAGGTCGGGGTGCGGGTATTCGACTTCGGCGAGGCCGTGCTTGCGGTTGATGAAGTCGTCCACCATGCCGGAGCCGAGCGGGCCGGGGCGGAAGAGGGCGACGAGGGCGATGATGTCTTCGAAGGTGTCCGGGCGCAGTTTGCGGATGAGTTCTTTCATGCCGCTGGATTCGAGCTGGAAGACGGCGGTGGTGTGAGTGGATTGCAGCAGTTTGTAGGTGGCGGGGTCGTCCAGCGGCAGGGTGCTGATGTCCAGCGGTGGCTCGCCTTCGCGGGCGCGGCGGCGGTTGATGTGGTCAAGCGCCCAGTCGATGACGGTGAGGGTGCGCAGGCCGAGGAAGTCGAATTTGACGAGGCCGACGGCTTCGATGTCGTCTTTGTCGAATTGGGTGGCGATCGCCGCACCCGCGCTTTCGCTGTACAGCGCCGAGAAGTCGGTGAGTTTGGTCGGGGCGATGACGACGCCGCCCGCGTGTTTGCCGACGTTGCGCGTCAGGCCTTCGAGGGCGAGGCTGATGTCGATGATTTCGCGCATGTCTTCGTCTGTGTTGTAGATGTCCTGCATGGCGTCTGAACGCAGTTCGGGCTTGTCTTTGCTTTTCGCGCTCTGGCCGAGGGCGTCGGGCAGGGTAACGCCGAGGACGGGCGGGACGGTGGCAACGAGGCGATCCACGGTGGGATAGGGGATGCCGAGGACGCGCCCCACGTCGCGCAGCACGGCTTTGGCGGCCATGGTGCCGTGGGTGGCGATTTGCGATACGCGTTGTGCACCGTATTTTTTCGAGACGTATTCGATGACTTCGTCGCGGCGTTCCATGCAGAAGTCCACGTCGAAGTCAGGCATGGAGACGCGTTCGGGGTTCAGGAAGCGTTCGAAGAAGAGGTCGTAGGCGAGCGGGTCAAGGTCGGTGATTTTCAGCGCGTAGGCGACGAGCGAACCCGCGCCGGAACCGCGTCCGGGGCCAACCGGGATGTCGTGGTCTTTCGCCCACTGGATGAAGTCGGCAACGATGAGGAAGTAGCCGGGGAATCCCATTTGGTTGATGACGCCTAGCTCAATCTCAAGGCGCGCGTCATACGGGGCGCGTTTGGCAGCGCGTTCTGCTTCGTCGGGGAAGAGTTGCGCCAGGCGCAGTTCCAGCCCCTCTTTTGAGCTTTGAATGAGGAAGTCTTCAATCGGCACGCCGTCCGGCAGCGGGAAATCGGGCAGGTAGTTTTTGCCGAGCGTCAGCTCCAGGTTGCAGCGCTGCGCCACGGCGTGGGTGTTGGCGAGAATCTGCGGCGCGTCGTGGAAGCGCTCTGCCATCACTTCGTCGCTGGTGAGGTGGTATTTCTGGGTGAAGTAGCGCGGGCGCTTGCTGTCGGCGAGCTGCCAGCCGTTGCTGATGCAAACGCGCACTTCGTGTACGTCGTAATCGTCCGCGGTCGGGAAACAGGCGAGGTTGGTGGCGACCGCGGCAATGCCCAGTTCGCGCCCGGCGTCGCGGCACCAGTCGAAATATTCCGCCTCGCCCGGCTGCCCAAGCCGCGCCAGTTGCAGGTAGTAGCGGCCGGGGAAAATGCCCTGCCAAAAGGCGGCGCGCTTTTCCGCGCCCTGCGGGTCGCGGCGGCGCAGAAAACGCGCCAAATCGCCGTCGATACCGCCGGAAAGCGCAATCAGCCCCTCGCATTGCGCCGGGGTAAAGCGCTCGATATGCACCGCCACGCTTTGCTGGTCTTGGTCGTGCTGGTAGGCGTAGCTGACCAGCTCGCAGAGGTGGATGAAGCCTCGCAGGTTTTGCGCGAGCAGAATCAGTTGGTTATCGGTGCCGTCGCTGTCGCGCACGGTGAGGTCGCAGCCGAGAATGGGCTTGATGCCTGCCGCCCGCGCCTTCTTGTAGAACTTGAGCGCGCCGTAGAGGTTGTTGCGGTCGGTGAGCGCAATCGCCTCCGCGCCCTGGCTTTTGGCAAATTCGACGATTTCGCCGACGCGCAAGATGCTGTCGCTTAAGGAAAATTCGCTGTGGATGTGCAGGTGGGTCAGGGCATTCATGGTTCGGTTCGCGGCTGAAAAAGGGGGCTAGCTTAGCGATAAACGTGGCGACCCGCTACCGCTCTTCCCACTCTGCCAGCCCCGTCGCCTTGCCGACCTGTTTGCGGTATTTGCGCGCGTAAGTGCGGCCGCCGGCGAAGACGCCGAAGTGTTCCAGTTCTAGCGTGGTTACGCCGTCGTGGCCGATGAGGCAGACCGTCCACCTATCCTCCGCTTCCTGCACGGTGGCGACCGCCTGCCAGTCGGCAAGCGGCTGCGTATCTTCCACCCGCCAGCGGAAAAAACGCCGCCGCACGCGCTCAAGGCGTTGTCCTGCGGCATGGTAACGCCAGTAGCTGCCGCTGATGTTGTTGTCGAAGATGGCGGCAAGAAGGACGACAAGCCACACGGCATCGGCACGCGTCCAGGTTTGCGGCTTGGCAGCGTAGGAAAAGAGCCACAGCAAGAGAAGAATACCCGCCAACAGCTGCAACGCGCGGACGGCATTATTCAGCGCTGGCACGAAAAGGCGGTCGCGCCGCGCGGGCACGCCGCCGCCTTTGTGTGCAACGGGCTGGTATTGCGGCGCATCGCCGCTTTCATCCGGCATCGCCTGGTAGAGACGCCAGTATTGCCGGGCAAACCACAGCAGCGGCAGGGCGATGAAAAACAGCAGTTCCAGCATGCCACGCCGCAGGTTGTGGCGCGTTTGCTCAAAGGCGGCGATTTGCGCCTCGTAGTCATAGACCACGCGCTCGCCAACGCGCAGTTCGTAAATTCTGCCGTCGTAGTGCCATGCCTGCGCCTGTTGCCCGGCGTAGGCGTAGGCGCGATGGCAGCTGTCGTTGTCTGTCTGCGAACAGTGCAGACGGTAGCCATCGGCAGGAAACCAGCAGATGTCTCTTTTGCCACTGGTGTCGCATTGTTCTTTTTCTGGCACGGTAAAGGCGACGTGCAGCAGTTCTGCGCGTGGCTGGCGGTAGTCGCCGTTTTGCCAGTCCTCAAACAGTAGCTTCCCTTCTGCATACAGCACGATGGCAACCAACAGCGGCAGGGCGCTGCTCATGCCGATGGCGAAGGCTTTGTCGGCACGGTGGCGGACGCGGCGGCTGTGCTGGCGGCGCATCAGGCTGATCACAATTATCAGCGCCCAAATGAAGGAAACGAAAAAATGCGCGGCGGCGATGTGGTTTGGCAGCAGCCAGCCGAGGATGAAAAAGGCGGCGAAATAGCCGTGCAGCAGGCGGTCGAGGGTAGTGGGGTTCATGGTGGGGCGTTATTACGTATGTAAGGGATTATACATACACGAACCCCGCTACCCTGTATGTAAATCGCCGCTGGCGGGGCTGGGGCAGTCGTTTCTTATAGCCGAATGCCAAGCCAGGCGGCGACGGTTTGCAGCGCTGCCATGCCGCTTGTGCTGTCGAAGGCGGCGGCAGCGGCGGGTGTGGCGTGGCTGGCGGGGCGGTCATCTGCGTGCGCGTGTGCTTTGTCGCCAAGCTGGCGGCGTTCGCCGGTTTCAAAGCTGCTGAAGGTGCGGCGCAAGAGCGGCAGCAGTTCGGTGAAGTGTTCGGGGGAAAGATCGCGTAGCCAGGCGTCCAACATCTGCCACAGCGGGTCATGGATGAGCAGCACGGTGCCGGATTGGTAAAGGAAGCCTTCGAGCCAGTGCGCCGCGTGTTCCGGCGGGTTGGCGGCGGAGAGGTTTTGTGCCAGTTGTGCGGCGCTCGCGTCGGCGTCGAGTTGTTGTTGGTCAAAGAGCAGGCGCGCGGCACTACCGGCGAGCAGCGGGTGGGCGTTGTGCGCGGCGAGGATGCTTGCGAGGAAGCGCTGCCAGTAGGCGGCAAGCGTCGCGTTGGCGAGCAGACCGAGCTGGTAGTCCGCTTGGCGAATGGGGGCAAAGAGGGCGTAGGCGCTGTCGTAGTCGATGTTGAGGCAGCCCTGCACGCCACCGGCGGCGAGGCGCGCCAGCAGGGTGTCAAGCACGGCAAGCAGCGGCGCGGGGTCGATGTCGCGCACGTTGCCGTAGCGCACAGTGTCGGCGAGGTTGGGCAGGGCGGCGAGGCTATCGGCGAGGTTGTCGTGGCTGGCGGAAAGGTTGGCGATTTGCGCGGTGATACTGGCGACGAGGTCAGGCAGCTCGGCGGGGATGACTTGCGCCAAAAGCGCGGTCAGTTCGGCGAGGCTGCGCGCCTGTTGCAGACGCTCGCCGACGTAGCCCTGCACCGCAGCGGCGAGGGTGTTGCCGTGGATGGCGCGCTCGCTGAGGGTGATGTGGTGCTCGGGCTGGTAGAAGTACGACCAGGCTTCTTTGAAGGTGCCTTTGCCGCGCACCGGCAGCGCTTCGGCGCCGTCGATGCCGAGCAGGTTGAGGCGGTGGATGAAGATGCTGCGTTGCAGGTCAAGCGGTTTGCGCAGGTCGAGTTCGAGGGTTTTCGCTTCGGCAGCCTCAACCAAGCGCAGTTTTTTGCGCTGCGCGGCAACGTCGGCAATCAGCGGCAGTTGCGGCGTGGCGGCGGGAACGCTGCCGATGGCATTGCCGATGAGCCAGTCGTGTTCGATGAGTTGCAGCGGGGTGTCGTCGCCCATGCCGATGACGGCGCGGACTGCCTCGCAGTAGTCGGCGAGACGCGGCTGGCTTTGGCCGCGCAGGGCGGCGCTGGCGTTGGCGAGGCGCACGGTTTCGATGACGTGTGCGGCGGAGATGTCGTGCCCTTTTTTGCGCAGGAGGGCGGCGGCGCGGCCTATCCAGCGCACGCCGTCGTCGTCGGGATGCGCCCAGAGGTGGGCGTACCAGGCGGGTGCGGTGAGACCTGCGCCGTAGCCGCTGGCGAAACTCAAGCGGCTGTTTGTCCACGGTATCCAGGTGCAATCGACTTTGACTTTGGGCAGACCCTTGAGCAGGGCGTTGTCATCCTTGGCGGCGACTTTGGCAGCCAGCGCCGGCACGTGCCAGGCGCCGCAGACGACGGCGATGCGTTCGTGTGTTTTTTCCGCCTGGCGCAGCATTTTGCGCATCCATGCTTCGCGCAAGAGGTCGCGCGGGTTTGCTTCGCCGCGTGCTTCGCGCAGGGCGGTTACCGCTTCTTGTACGGCGGCGAAGATTTCCGTGCTGTCGCGGCGCTGCTCAACCAGCGCTTCCCAAAAGGCCTCGCCATCGGGCAACCCGGCAATGGCGGCGAGTTCGTCGAAGGGGTCGCCATGCGGTGGTTCGGCAGCTTCTGCGTGCGGTTCGTCGTTTTCGTTTTCGTCGCCATCGGCGGGCGCTTCTTCTTCGTAAAGGCTGTGCGCCAGCGGCAGGTCGAAAAATTGCAGGGCGATGCCGGCGTCAGCAGCGTAGCGCATCGCCTGCCATTCCGGCGAGAAGACGGAAAAGGGGTAGTAAACCGCGTGCTGCGGCACATCTGGGCGATAGGCAAGCAGCGCCACCGGCGGTTGCATTTCGGCGTCGGCGGCAAGCGCGAGCAGCGCGTCGGCTTCCGGCGGCCCTTCGAGCAGGATGCAGTCGGGCTGGTAGTCGCGCAGGGCGGCGAGGAGGTGGCGGGCAGAACCGGCGCCGTGGTGGCGGATGCCAAAGAGTTGGGTGGTCATGGGGTTAGCTCGTGTTAAGAGGAATGGGAGTTGTGGCGCAGCATTGCCCGCTGCACCCCGTAGATGGAGGCCAACACCAGCGCAAAGCCAATAAATGCACGCAGGCCAAGGCGTTGGTCGAGGAATATCCAGCCGAGGGCGAAGGCGCAAACCGGGCTAAGCAGACCGAGCGAGGAGACGGTCGCGGGCGAGAGTTGGCGGATGCCACGGAAGAAAAGGACGTAGGCGAGCAGCGTGCCGCACAGGCAAAGGTACAAATAGCCGCCAAGGTTGCGCGCGGTGAGCACGGGTAGCGATGGCTCAAGCGCAAGGGCGAGCGGCAACAGGCAGAGGCCGCCAATGGTCAGTTGCCAACCGGTCAGCGCCAGGACGGAGAGCTGTAGTTGCCAGCGCTTGGTCAGGAAAATGCCTGTTGCCATCGCCAGCGCCCCGGCAAGGGCAGCCGCAATGCCGATTGGGTCGTAACGGCTTTGCGGACTGGCAACCAGTAGCACGATGCCGGCGACGCCAAACAGCGCCGCCAGCCACGCCGCTTTGGGTGGGCGCAGCCCCGCCAATGTCATGAGGGCAAGCACCAGCAGGGTTTGCGTGGAATTCAAAATGGCGGCGAGTCCGCCCGGCAGGCGGTAGGCGGAGACAAAGAGCATGGTCTGGAAGAAGGCGATGTTGAGCACGCCGATGATGACGAGGCGCGGCACGACGGCGCGGCGTGGCCATTCGCGCGTCCACAACAGCAGCAGTAACCCGGCGGGCAGGCAGCGGATGAGCGCGGCAGTAAGCGGGCGGTCGGGCGGCAGGTATTCGGTGGCGACGTAGTAGCTTGAACCCCAAATAAGGGTGGCGAGCGCGGTGGCGCAGAGGGTCAGAGCGTGGCGGGGCATCAGCGCTGCCTCGCCCGCTGGCGGCGCATTTCTTTCGGGTCGGCGATGAGTGGGCGGTAGATTTCAACGCGGTCGCCGTCGCGCAGCACGTAATCGAGCGGGCGCGGCAGGCTGAAGACGCCGAAAGTCGCCTTCTGCAAATCAAGATGCGGGAAGAAACGCACCATGCCGGAGCGCTCTACCGCTTGTTTGAGCGTCGCGCCTTCGTTCATGGTGAGGGTGATGATTTTTTGCCGTTCCGGTTCGGCGTAGGCGATTTCAACGCGGATGGTTGCCATCGTCAGCCCCGCCGCGCCTTGTAATAGCGCCACAGCCAGCGCAGGCTGAGCAGCAGAATGCCGGCGAGGGTCAGGAAGCCGGTTAGCGTTTTCAGTGTGGCGAAAATGCTGCCCGCGCCCGCCATTGCCGGGGAAATGTCCGGGTATTGGCGCAGCATGGTGAAGGTCGCCGCGTTTTCCAGCCAGTCGCAGACGGCGCTGCAAACGGGCAAGGCGTACAGCAGGGCGAACCAGCGCTGCGGGCGGAAGTTCTTGCGCAGGAGGACGGCGAGCAGGTTGGCGTAGGTCAGGGCAAAAAGCAGCGGGTAGAAGCTGTCGAGAATGAGTTGGGGAGCGCGGTAGTAATCGCGCCCCACCTCACCCAAGGCGGCAAAGAGGCGCGCCGGGTAGTCCGGCGCATAGCCGAAGGGCAGCGCGTCCAACGGCGGTAGTCCGCCAGCAAATGCCATCAGCGCCGGGAGCGTGCGGCTTGCCATCCAGAAATAGAGGGCGTTAGTCAAAATAAAAAGCGTCGCAAGCGGCAGCGGTTTCTTCAGCATGCTCACGCCCCGTAAACCTGTTCCGCGCGGCGGGCAAAGGCATCGACCATCGTATTGCTCATGTGGCTCATCAGCCCGCCGAGGATGGGCGCGAGCAAGAGCGGCACTTCAAAATCCATGCTGTAGCGCACTTCGCAGCCGCCGTCGTCGGTTTCCACAAATTCCCAGCGGCCGCGCAGGTGGCGGAACGGCCCTTCGACCAGGGCAATGTCCATCCAGTGCGGATAATCGAAGCGGTTGCGGGTGGTGAAGGATTTGTGAAAAGCGCCTTTTTGTGCGGTGATGGTGCCGACCAGTTCGTGTTCGTTTCTGCTGACCAGTTTGCCGTTAGCACACCACGGCAAAAATTGCGGATATTGCTCGACGTCGGCGACCAAATCAAACATCTGCGACGGCGTCCAGGGCAATTTTTTCGACTTGCGGATTTGTGGCACAATAGGCGTCCTTTCAGGAATTTGGCGGCATTTTACTCCATGAGCAAGAAAAGCAAAGAACAGGACAACAACATCATTACCAACCGCAAAGCCTTCCATGATTACTTCCTGGAAGAACATTTCGAGGCAGGCATCGCGCTCGAAGGTTGGGAGGTGAAGGCGCTACGCGCCGGCCGCATCCAAATCAAGGAAAGCCACATCCTCGTCAAAAGCGGCGAGGTTTTTCTTTTTGGCGCTTACATCACGCCGCTGCCGTCCGCCTCGACGCACGTCATCGCCGACCCCTCGCGCACGCGCAAACTGCTGCTGCACCGCAATGAAATCAGCAAGTTAATCGGTGCCGCCGAGCGCGACGGCTACACCCTGGTGCCGGTGAACCTCTACTGGAAAAACGGCTACGTCAAAGTAAACCTCGCCATCGCCAAGGGCAAAAAAGCCTTCGACAAGCGTGCCAGCGAAAAAGACCGCGACTGGGCGCGGCAAAAAGAACGCCTGATGAAAATCCATTGAGGCGCTCCCTCCCCCGTGGGGGAGGGCTGGGGTGGGGGCAGCAAACACAAAAAACGACATATTCATTCCTATCCCACCACGACCCTTCACTTACAAAAAACCGCCACAGAGAACCCGCATGGCACACGAAATCATCACCCTCATCGCCGAAGACCACGACAACTTCATCCACATCCTCGCCGACCGCCACACGGGCGAGGCGATGGTCGTCGATCCCGCCTGGGACGCCGAAGGCATCCGCGAAGTGCTTGCCGAAGAAGGGCTGATGCTCACCGGCATCCTCATCACCCACAGCCACCACGACCATGTGAACGCGGTGCGCGAACTCTACGGCGAGCGCATCACGCTCTTTATCAGCGAAGCCGAGCAGCCGCACTGGCCGGACTGCCCGGAAGATGCCGTCCTCGTTGCCGATGGCGACGAAATCAGCTTCGGCGGCAGCAGCATCGGCGTCATCATGACCCCCGGCCACACCCCCGGCAGTTGCTGCTACCGTCTGGGCGGCGACCTCATCTGCGGCGACACCCTCTTTATTTACGGCTGCGGTCGCGCCGACCTCAAAGGCAGCGACCCGCATGCCCTCTACCGCAGCCTGCAAAAGCTGAAGACCCTGCCTGCCGCCACCCGCCTGCACGTTGGCCACCACTACGGCATCTCCGAAACCTCCACCCTCGGCGAACAGCTTGCGGGCAACCCCTTCCTGCTGATAGACAACGAAGCCGACTTCGTCCGCTACCGCATGGAACTCGCGGCGAAAACGCGCCACGCGCCCTACGGCCCCATCAGCCGCAACGAACTGGAGCGCGTGCTGCATGGCTGACATTACCTATCGCACCATGCAGGCGGCGGACATCCCCGCCGCTTTAGCGTTATGGCGCGCCATCCCCGGACTCGCCCTGGACGCTGCCGACGAACCCGCCGCGCTTGCCGCCTTCCTCGCGCGCAATCCGCAACTAAGCGAAATCGCCCTTGCAGGCGGCGACATCATCGCCACCCTGCTCTGCGGCGAAGATGGGCGCCGCGCCACCCTCTACCACCTCGCCGTCGCCGAACACTGGCGCGGCCACGGCATCGCACAACAACTGCTCGCACGCTGCGAAGCGCGCCTGCGCACACGCGGCATCCTGAAAATGCGCCTGCTCGTCCTCGGCGACAACGCCCTCGGCAACGCCTACTGGCCGAAACAAGGCTGGCGCCATCAGACCGAACTCAATTACTACAGCAAAAGCCTGTTGTGAGCGCCGCCGACAAGGCGGTTTAACGCATCTTTACCAATCAGCCCGCTATCAGGCAAAAAAACCAATCATCAGAACCTTACTAACATCAACCGTTTAGCAAAAAAACACCCCGCCCGCGCCACGCCAAACCTTGCGCCAACCTCTGCTATCGGTTACCGTGCTGACACTTTCAACCCCCCTTGGACAACAAACCATGTACCTGCTTAACACTACCCGCCATCACCATCATCCCGAATAAATCTTTCGGGTGCTGGTCGCATTCGGAAGACAGCTTCCGAAGGCGCGTAGCAGCAAAACAGCGATGCAATGAAAAACCTTTCGGAAGCCCCACCGAAAGGTTTTTTTATTGCCTGACATTTCGCTTACAAAAGAGGAGAACATCATGAAAACCAACCGCCGCCTGCGCATCGCAATGCAGAAATCCGGCCGTTTAAGCAGCGAATCGCAGGCGCTGCTCAAACAATGCGGTGTGAAAATCAACCTGTGCGGCGAGCGCCTGCTCGCCTACGCAGAAAACCTGCCCATCGACATCCTGCGCGTGCGCGACGACGACATCCCCGGCCTGGTCTTTGACGGCGTCGTCGATTGGGGCATCTTGGGCGAAAACGTGCTGGAAGAAGCGGAACTGGCGCGGCTTGCAGCCGGTGAAACGGCGGATTACACCCTGCTGCGCCGTCTCGATTTCGGCGGCTGCCGCCTGGCGCTGGCTATCCCGCGCGACGAAACCTACCGCGACGCGGCAGATTTGGCAGGGCGGCGCATCGCCACCTCATACCCACAACTGCTCAAGCGCTTCATGGAAACGCGCGGCATCGCCTACAAAACTTGCCTGCTCGGCGGCGCGGTGGAAGTCGCGCCACGCGCGGGGCTGGCGGATGCAGTCTGCGATTTGGTTTCGTCCGGGGCGACGCTGGAAGCCAACGGCCTGCGCGAAGTAGAAACCGTGTACCGCTCTAACGCCTGCCTGATACAACGCGCCGGCGCACTTGCCGCAGAAACCCAGGCGCTGGCAGCGCGGCTGCTCACCCGCATCCAGGGCGTGGCGCAGGCGCGCGAGTCGAAATACATCATGCTGCACGCACCCAAAGACAAAGTCGAAGCGGTGGTCGCGCTACTGCCCGGCGTGGAAAACCCGACCATCCTGCCGCTCACCCACGACAGCAGCCACGTCGCGCTGCACATGGTCAGCCAGGAAAACCTCTTTTGGGAAACGATGGAACAGCTCAAAGCCGTCGGCGCCAGCTCAATACTGGTGCTGCCCATCGAAAAAATGCTTGCCTGAGGATGCCACCATGCAAACCCTGAATTGGAACGAACTGAACGAAGCCGAACGCGCCGCCGCCTTACGCCGCCCCGCACAAAACAACGACGCCAACATCCGCGCTGCCGTCGCCGCAATACAAGAACAAGTGCGTACCGGCGGCCTCGATGCCCTGTTGGCTTTGACCGAACGCTTCGACGGCGTCCGCCCTGCCAACCTCGCCATCGCCAGCGAGACCATCGACGCCGCCAGCGCCCGCGTTTCCGACAGCCTGAAAAGCGCGATGCAGACCGCCAAAGCCAACATCGAGCGCTTCCACCGCGCGCAAATCCCGCCCGAAATCGACATCGAAACCCAAGCGGGCGTGCGCTGCCAACAAATCACCCGCCCCATCGCCAGCGTCGGCCTTTACATCCCCGGCGGCAGTGCGCCGCTTTTTTCCACCGTGCTAATGCTCGCCGTGCCCGCCAAAATCGCCGGTTGCCGCCGCATCACCCTGTGCAGCCCGCCGCCGATAGCCGACGAAATCCTCTACGCCGCGCGGCTGTGCGGCATCGACAGCGTTTATCAAATCGGCGGCGCGCAGGCAGTATTCGCCCTTGCCTACGGCAGCGGCGGCGTCCCCAAAGCCGAAAAAATCTTCGGCCCCGGCAACGCCTACGTAACCGAAGCCAAGCGGCAAGTACAACAAAGCGGCACCGCCATCGACATGCCCGCCGGGCCATCAGAAGTGTTAATCATCGCCGACGAAGCCGCCAACCCCGCCTTTGTCGCCGCCGACCTGCTCTCACAAGCCGAACACGGCGCCGATTCCCAAGTAATGCTGGTTACGCCCTCGCGCGAACTCGCCCGCCAAGTCGCACAAGAAACAGCCGCCCAACTCGCCGCCCTGCCGCGCGCCGCCACCGCCCGGCAAGCGCTGGCACACAGCCGCATCATCATCGCCGCCGACCTCGCGCAATGCGTCGCCATCAGCAACGCCTACGCGCCCGAACACCTCATCGTACAAACCGCTGCCCCGCGCGCGCTCTTGCCCGAATTAGACAACGCCGGCTCTATTTTCCTCGGCGCCTATTCACCCGAAAGCATGGGCGACTACGCCAGCGGCACCAACCACGTCCTGCCCACCTACGGCTACAGCAAAACCCATTCCAGCCTCGGCCTCGCCGACTTCAGCAAACGCATGACCGTGCAAGAACTCAGCCCGCAAGGCTTCGCCGCGCTGGCCGAAACCGTCGAACTCATGGCCGCCGCCGAACAACTCGACGCGCACAAAAACGCCGTATCCGTGCGCCTGGCGACCTTACAACCATGAAAACCACCGCAAAAAAGGAACTACCCATGCCCAGCATCACCCAACTCGCCCGCGCCGAACTGCGCGACCTCATCCCTTACCAATCCGCGCGCAGCATCGGCGGCGCGGGCGAAGTGTGGCTCAATGCCAACGAAGCCCCCACCGCCCCCGACATTCAGGCTGCCTGCACCGCGCTCAACCGCTACCCCGAACCGCAGCCGCAGCAAGTGCTCGCCGCCTACGCCCGCTACGCGCAAGTACCGGCGGAAAACGTACTCATCACACGCGGCGGCGACGAAGGCATCGAACTGCTGGTGCGCGCCTTCTGCCAACCCGGCAGCGACGCGCTCATCTACTGCCCGCCCACCTACGGTATGTATGCCGTCTCTGCCGCTGCCAACGGCGTTAGCGCGCTCACCGTGCCGCAACGTGCCAATTTCCAGCTCGACCTGCCTGCCATCGCACACGCACTCGACAGCCAGCCGGTCAAACTCATCTTCATCTGCAACCCCAACAACCCCAGCGGCACCCGCCTCAACCGCGCCGACCTCGACGCGCTGCTCGCCATGACGCGCGGTCGTGCCATCGTCGTCATTGACGAGGCCTACATCGAATACAGCGCTGCCGACACCCTCGCCGGCGAACTGCCGCGCCAACCGCACCTTGCCCTCATCCGCACCCTATCCAAAGCGCACGCGCTGGCGGGTATTCGCTGCGGCTTCGTCCTCGCCAATCCCGAACTCATCGGCCTGTTGGCGAAAATCATCGCCCCCTATCCCATTCCGACACCGGTCGCCGACATCGCCGCGCAAGCCTTGAGCGCAGCGGGACTCGCACAAATGCGGCAGCGGGTGGCAGACACCCTCGCCGAGCGCGCCGCCCTGCAAGCCGCCCTACAACAAAGCCCGCTGGTGCGCGAAGTTTACGCAAGCGCCGCCAACTTCCTGCTCGCCCGCTTTAGCGACGGCCCCGCCGTGTTCCAAGCCCTGTGGCAGCGCGGCATCATCCTGCGCAGCCAAGAAAACGCGCACGGCCTCGCCAACTGCATCCGCATCACCGTCGGCAGCCATGCCGAAAACGACACCCTCATCCGCGCCCTGCGCCAACTGGAGCAAACCCCATGACCCGCCCAACCCTCTACATCGACCGCGACGGCACCCTCATCGACGAGCCGAAAACCGACTTCCAAATCGACAGCTTAGAAAAACTGCGCTTCGAGCGCGACGTCATCCCCGCGCTACTGCGCCTGCAAACCCACTACCGCCTGGTCATCGTCAGCAACCAAGACGGCCTCGGCAGCGCCAGCTTCCCGCAGGCGAGCTTCGACACGCCGCACAACAAAATGCTGGAAACCTTCGCCTCACAAGGCATCCGCTTCGACGCGGTGTACATCTGCCCACACCGCGCTGAAGACGGCTGCACCTGCCGCAAGCCGCAAATCGGCCTGCTGCGCGACGAAATCGCCGCCTCGCGCTTTGACCCCGCGCACAGCTACGTCATCGGCGACCGTGACAGCGACCTGCAACTGGCACAAAACCTCGGCATCACCGGTCTGCGCTACCACCCCGACCACCTCGGCTGGGCGCACATCGCCGAAAAACTGCTGCCCGTAGCCGCGACCGAGCGAGCGCCGCGCCGTGCCGACGTGCACCGCCAAACCCGTGAAACCGACATCCGCATCAGCCTCGACCTCGACCGCGCCGGCATCAACCACATCCGCACCGGCATCGGCTTCTTCGACCACATGCTTGACCAAATCGCCACCCACGGCGGCTTCCAGATGAACATCGACTGCGCGGGCGACCTGCACATCGACGAACACCACAGCATCGAAGACACCGCCCTCGCCCTCGGCGAGGCGCTGCGCCAAGCGCTGGGCGACAAACGCGGCATCGCCCGCTTCGGCTTCGTCCTGCCGATGGACGAATGCCGCGCCAAATGCACGCTCGACCTCTCCGGCCGCCCCTACTGCTGCTTCAAAGCCGAATTCAAACGCGAACAGGTTGGCGGCTTTGCCACCGAAATGACCGAACACTTCTTCTACTCGCTCAGCCAAAGCCTGATGTGCACCCTGCACCTTGCCGCAAAAGGCCGCAACGACCACCACAAAATCGAAAGCGTGTTCAAAGCCTTCGGTCGCACCCTGCGCCAGGCCATCCGTATCGAAGGCAGCGAGCTGCCGAGCAGCAAGGGGGTGTTGTGAACAGATACCCCCTCCCCCGCAGGGCGAAGCCCGCAGCGGGGGAGGGCTGGGGTGGGGGTGAGCGATATTGCTGATACAGCAAAATTACGATTTTTCAGTAAGTTGCTTCCGCCACACATTTACATACACCAACCCCGCTACCGCGTATGTAAACAAACAAAAACCTAACCCCAAAGACACCATGCCAAACCTCATCATCATCGACACCGGCTGCGCCAACCTCTTTTCCGTGCAAGCCGCCTTTGCCCGCCTCGGCTGCCGCGCCCACATCAGCGCCGACCCCGCCGCCATCGCCGCTGCCGACAAACTGCTCCTGCCTGGCGTTGGCACCGCCGCTGCCGCCATGCACAACATCGCCGCACGCGGCCTCGCCGAACCCATCCGCCAGGCGCGCCAACCGCTATTGGGCATCTGCCTCGGCATGCAGTTGCTCGGCGAGTACTCCGCCGAAGGCGACGCCGCTACCCTCGCCATCCTCCCCGCCCGCACCTCGCCGCTCGCTGCAAACGGCCTGCCGCTGCCGCATATGGGCTGGAACACCGTGCGCCACCAGCCCGAGCATCCGCTGTTTGAAGGCATCGCGCAGGACAGCCATTTCTACTTCGTCCACAGCTACAGCATCACCGTCGGCGCCTGCACCGTCGCCGAAAGCCACTACGGCAGCGCCTTTTCCGCCGCCGTGCAGCAGGGCAACTTCTACGGCGTGCAATTCCACCCCGAACGCTCCGGCAAAAGCGGCGCGCGTCTCTTGCATAACTTCCTGCATAACCTCTGACCCCCAAGGATTCCCCATGCTCGCCCCCATCATCCCCGCCCTCGACCTCATTGATGGCCAAGTCGTGCGCCTACACCAAGGCGACTACGGCCGCGCCACCCAATACACCGCTGACCCCGCCGCTACCCTCGCCGACTACGCCGCGCAGGGCGCAAACCTCCTGCACCTCGTCGATTTAAGCGGCGCCAAAGACCCCGCCCGCCGCCAAACCGCGCTGATTGGTGAGTTGGTGGCATGTGCCGCCTGCCCGATACAAGTTGGCGGCGGCATCCGCAGCGCCGCAGAAATTGCCGCCCTCTTGGACGCAGGCGCGGCGCGCGTCGTCATCGGCTCGATGGCAGTCAGGCAGCCTGAAACCGTCAAAAACTGGTTTGCCCGCTTCGGCGCGGCGCGGCTGGTGCTGGCGCTCGACATCCGCATTGCAGACGGCGTCAAGCGCGTCGCGGTAAACGGCTGGCAGGACACCGCCGCCTTGACGCTGGAAGAGACCATCGCCGCCTACCAATGCGTCGGCCTCGCCCATGTCCTCTGCACCGACATCTCGCGCGACGGCACCCTTGCCGGCAGCAACACCGCGCTCTACCGCGAACTTGCCGCCACCTTTCCCAACATTGCTTTTCAAGCATCGGGCGGCATCGGCACGCTGGCCGACATCCAAGCCCTGCAAGACAGCGGCGTGGCCGGCATCATCGTCGGCCGCGCCCTTCTCGAAAACCAATTCACCGTAAAGGAAGCCATCACATGCTGGAACAAATAGAAAAAGGCGCTGAAATATCGCCTTGCGGAATATATCGCTATTCATTATGGCGAATTTGGGATAACTCTCTCCCTAAAGTAATGTTTATTGGGCTCAATCCATCTACTGCCGATGCAATAGATGATGACAGAACAATTATCAAATGTATTAATTTTGCAAAAAATTGGGGATTTGGTGGTATTTATATGACCAATCTTTTTGCTTACCGTAGTACAGATAAATCAAAGCTATATGTTGTGAATGAACCTGTTGGAATAGACAATGATAAGTACATTCTTAAATATGCAGAAAAGGCGGACAAAATTATTGCTGCCTGGGGAAATGATGGATGTTTCTTAAATAGATCGGAAATAGTTTATAAACTGTTCCCATCACTCTTTTGCTTGCAAATAAATAAAACTGGCGAACCAAAACACCCACTGTACGTTACTGATAACACAGTCTTAAAACTTTACATAAGAGAGTAATCATGCTGGCAAAACGCATCATCCCCTGCTTAGACGTACGCGACGGCCAAGTCGTCAAAGGCGTACAGTTCCGCAACCACGAAACCATCGGCGACATCGTGCCGCTAGCGGCGCGCTACGCGGCCGAAGGTGCAGATGAGCTGGTGTTTTACGACATCACCGCCTCCAGCGACGGTCGCACCGTCGAAAAAAGCTGGGTGCGGCGCGTCGCCGAAGTCATCGACATCCCCTTTTGCGTCGCCGGCGGCATCAAAAGCGTGGCAGACGCCGAACAAATCTTCGCCGACGGCGCCGACAAAATCTCCATCAACTCGCCCGCGCTCGCCGACCCGGCGCTGATAGAACGCCTCGCCGCACGCTTCGGCGTGCAGGCGGTAGTGGTCGGCATCGATTCCTGGCACGACGCCGCCAGCGACCGTTATCTCGTCAAACAATACACCGGCAGCGAAACCGCCACCCGCCAGACCGCCTGGCAAACCGCCGCTTGGGTGGAAGAAGTCCAGCGGCGCGGCGCAGGCGAAATCGTGCTGAACATGATGAACCGCGACGGCGTGCGCCAGGGCTACGACCTTGCGCAACTCGCCGCCATCCGCCGCGTTTGCCGCGTGCCGCTCATCGCTTCCGGCGGCGCCGGTGAGATGCAGCACTTCCAAGAAGCCTTCGCCCTCGGCTGCGACGGCGCACTCGCCGCCAGTGTTTTCCACAAACAACACATCCACATCGGCGAACTGAAGCGCTACCTCGCCGCGCAAGGCATCGCCGTGCGGGTAGAAACGTAGGGTGGGTCTTGACCCACCAAAAAAGACTGCCACGCATCCCGCAGACCATTCCCAAACCCAAAGGACATCCCCATGCTCAACCCCGACAGCCTCGATTGGCACAAAAGCGGCGGCCTGATTCCCGCCATCGTCCAAGACGCCGACAGCAGCCAAGTGCTGATGCTCGGCTACATGAACCGCGACGCGCTCGCGCAAACCCTCGCCGCCGGCCGCGTAACCTTCTACTCACGCAGCAAACAGCGGCTGTGGACAAAAGGCGAAACATCCGGCAACTACCTCCACCTCAAAGGCATCAGCACTGACTGCGACAGCGACACCCTGCTCATCCTCGCCACCCCCATTGGTGCAACCTGCCATACCGGCGCACAAAGCTGCTTCCACCAATTCGACGGCGCAGCCGAACCCGCCTGGGTCTTTTTCGCCCAGCTTGAGCGGCTCATCGCCGCGCGCAAAAACGCTGACCCCGAAAGCTCCTACACCGCCCAACTCTACGCGGCGGGCAGCAAACGCATCGCGCAGAAAGTTGGCGAAGAAGGCGTCGAAACCGCGCTTGCCGCTGCCACCGGCGATAATGAAGAAACCATCAGCGAGGCCGCTGACCTTGCCTACCACCTCACCGTGCTGCTGCAAAACGCCGACCTTTCCTGGGCAGACGTCATCGGCAAGCTAAAAGAGCGGCACAGTTAAACAGCCTGAAACGCTCGCTTTAGGGGCTGTTTACAATTCATGGTAACGAACTGATTCCATTAGGAATGCGCAAATAGCTTAAAATTAATATTTCTATTCAAAATCAATGTATTACGCTCAATTGTAAACACGCCCTAGGGCGTGTTGACATACATAATTTTTTGATAATCTTGAATGATGAGAACTA
>CAUVOF010000005.1:0-47358 GCA_963553325.1 uncultured Cardiobacterium sp. | reverse complement strand
ATGGATTTTTTCAGCGCATCGGGGATGGCGTTAATCAGCCATTCGCGGATGCGCAGCAGGCTGACGATGATAAAGAGCACGCCAGAGAGGAAGACGCAGGCGAGCGCCGTTTGCCAGCTATGGCCAAGCTGAAGGACGACCGTATAGGTAAAGAAGGCGTTCAGCCCCATGCCTGGGGCGAGTGCGACCGGCAGGTTGGCATAAAAACCCATGATAAAAGAGCCGATTGCGGCGGCAATACAGGTAGCGACGAAGACCGCGCCGTGGTCCATGCCCGTTTTCGCCAGCACGTTGGGATTGACGAAGATGATATAGGCCATGGTGAGGAAGGTGGTGATGCCGGCGATAATCTCGGTGCGCGCCGTGGTGCCGTGCGCTTCGAGCTGAAACAGTTTGTTAAGCATGGAAAAATCCTGAAAGAAAGGGGGCGCGTATTATACCGAACACCTCTGCCCGACACCGCTGCGCGGCGAAGGAATCCTCTATAATTTAAGGCTTTCCTCGCTTTCAACCACCACCATGTACATCGCCCTCTACCAACCGCAAATCGCCCCCAACACCGGCAGCATCATCCGCCTCTGCGCCAACACCGGCGCCACCCTGCACCTCATCCACCCGCTCGGTTTTACCTGGGACGACCGCCGCCTGCGCCGCGCCGGGCTGGATTACGCCGAGTTTGCCAGCATTGCCCATCATGACGACTGGACAGCATTTGCAGAAACCATCGCTGGGCGGCAAATCTGGGCGCTAACCACCAAAGGCGAGCGCAGCCTCTTCGATGCGAAAATCAGCAGCGATGATGTCCTCCTTTTTGGCAACGAGACCAGCGGCCTGCCGCCTTTCGTCCATGCCACCCTCGCCCCCACGCAGAAAATCCGCCTGCCGATGCAGGTCACCTCACGCAGCATCAATCTCGCCAACGCGGTCGCGGTTGTCCTTTACGAGGCAATCAGGCAAAATCTGCGCGACAAAACCGCTATATTTTTATAAATACACCCTACAATCTCATGAGAACCCTAATTGAACTGGCGCGGCCGCGCACCTTGCCGCTCGCGTTTGCCGTCATTTGTTGCGGCAACGCACTCGCCTACAGCCAGGGCTGTTGGCGCGGCAGCGTCTTTGCCCTCTCGCTTTTGACCGCGCTTTCCCTACAAATTCTCTCCAACATCGCCAACGACTACGGCGATGGCGTGCGCGGCAGCGACCGCTACCGTGCCGCCAGCGCGCCGCGTCGCCTGACTGCCAGCGGCGCGGTCAGCATCCGCCAGATGCGTGCCCTGCTTGCCGCCGGCGTCCTCGCCAGCCTTACCTTCGGCATTGCCCTGCTTGCCGTCAGCTCGCCCGGTTGGCACGGTTTGCTGCTTTTTCTCCTGCTCGGCGCACTCGCCATTCTCGCCGCCATTACCTATACCGTTGGCCGCTACGCCTACGGCTATTACGCCTTGGGCGAGGCCAGCGTCTTCTGCTTTTTTGGCCTGCTCGGCGTTATTGGCAGCTATTACCTGCAAAGCGGCAGTTACCGCGCGGCGGTGCTTCTGCCTGCGACCGGTTGCGGTCTGCTCGCCGCCGCCGTGCTGCACATCAACAATATGCGCGACATCGAAAGCGACGCCGCCGTTGGCAAATATACCATCGCTGGCAAACTCGGCTTTGCGCGCAGCAAGACCTTCCACCTTGCCCTGCTCGCCAGCGCCGCATTGTGCTACCTCGCCTACGCAGCGCTTGCCCCCGCCAGTCTGCTCTGGCTACTCGCCTGCCCTGCCCTCGCCCTGCACGCCAAGCGCCTCTGGTGTGCCGCTGACCCTGTGGCTGTCGGTGGCGAGCTCAAAGCCATTGTTTTCATTACCTGCGCTGTCAATTTGCTGTTTAGCCTTGGCTTGTACCTGCCGCTGTGAACCTTGTCGCATACTGACAACAAAATGACCAAATTCCCACGAACTTCTGCAACAAAGCGCGCCATAATGCCCGCGCTCAACAGAGCGCTGCAATTCACGAACACGAGGAATAAAGCGATGAAAAACATTCTGCTCTCTACCGCTGTTGCCACCTTGCTTGCTGCCTGCGGCGGCTCTGGTGCCAGCGACAAAATCACCGCCGACGATGCCAACATTGACCTCTCCAAAGAGAAAAAAGGCAGCGTCGTCATCCGCACCCCGAACGGCAAGTTGCACGGCTACAACCAGAACGCTTCCTTCTATGGCCTTTGGGTTGATGACTTCAACGCCAAAAGAGAACTGCGCTACCGTGGCGACAAGACCGAAAACGTCCCGCAAAGCGGCAAAGCTGTCTATGAAGGCAAGGCGGTACGTTGGGATACCGTTACCGACGGCGTTTACACCAAAGGAACCAGTATTGTGAACGTTGATTTCGGCGAACGTACCGTCAGGGGCGAGCTGAAATTTGATGGCGCCCGCCGCAACATCACCCTGAACGAAGGCCCGCTGCGTGGCGCCGAATACCGCGGCACGGCAAGCGTGGTCGGTAACGACAAAGGCCGCTACGAAGGCGCGCTCTACGGCGAAAACGCCCAAGAAACCGCCGGACAGGTTGTCTTCCCTGACAGCAGCCTCAACACTGCCTTTGGTGGCGAGCGCCAATAACCGCCCCGCCCAAAGCAAAAACCGGATGCGCTGCATCCGGTTTTTTTATGCGTGCGCAAACGGCGACAGCGTCCACAACGCCGCCAACACCACCAGCGCACCAAGCAGAATGCGACTACCGTCGCGGGTCAACGCCTGTAACAGCGTGCCGGAAAAGACGCCGAGCAACAGCATCGCCGGCAAAGTCCCGACACCAAAGGCGAACATCACCAGCGCCGCCTGTAATGGATTGCCGCTCACCAGCGCCAGCGCCAGCGCGCTGTAAATCAAACCGCAGGGCAACAACCCCCAGAGAAAGCCAAGTAACAGCGCATCGCTGCCACTGCGCACCGGCAACAGCGACTGCACCAACCCCGCCAGCGGACGCCACAGGCGCGACCCGTGCCGCTCTAGACGACGTAACAGATTGACACCAAAAATAATTTGCACGCCAATGGCGAGCATCACCAGCGCCGCCGCGATGCGTAACGCCGCCGCCCAAGTAGCGTTGTAATCGCGCACGCCGATAAGCGGCAACAGCGCGCCGAAACACAACCCCAGCGTGGCATAACTCGCCAGCCGCCCGCAGTGATACACCGGCAGCAGGCGCTTTTGCATACTGCCCAAGCCAAGCGAAACGCTGATACCGCCACACATCGCCACGCAGTGCGCGCTACCCGCGATACCGGTGGCAAAGGCGGTCAATAGCACGGCGCTGTTCATTGCGACGCATCCTCGCGCTGACGACGCTCCGCCTCGCTGTCGTCGAGCAGCGGAATCATCCCCGGCGATTCAAGGTCATCAAACTGGCGACTGCGCACCGCCCAATAAAAAGCACACACCGCAGCGACAATCAGCACGACAGAAATCGGGATAAGCAAAAAGAGAATTTCCATGAACATCCAAGAAAACGGCGGAAACCCTATTATGCGGCAAAGCGCGCGCGACAAAACCGGCTGAAGGCATGCTTTCATTATCTTTAAGGTCAGCGCTTGCCTTGCAAAGAAATTACCGTAAAGTATGCGAACTGCCGACAACCGGCGCGCTCGCTGCCAAGGCAGTTCCTGTCTTTCCCCTTTCCATGAGGACCATGAATATGAAAAAGGCATTACTCGCATCCGTCATCCTGCTCGCCATCCAGGCACAAGCCGAAAGCGTCTTCCGCCGCAACAACGGCGCAGAGCCGAAAAGCATTGACCCGCAGCTCGCCGCCGAAAGCGCCGGCTCAAACGTCATCTACGACAACTTCGAAGGCCTCACCAGCGCCGATGCCAGCGGCAAAACCATCCCCGGCGTCGCCGAAAAATGGGAAGTCTCCGACGACGGCAAAACCTGGACCTTCCACCTGCGCGACAACGCCCAATGGACAGACGGCAGCCCCGTAACCGCCGGCGACTTCGTCTATGCCTGGCGTCGCGCCGTCAATCCGGCGACCGGTAGCGAATACGCCTTCATCCTCTACCCGGTGAAAAACGCCGAAGCCATCGCGAGCGGCAGCGAAAAAAACATTGAAGCCCTCGGCATCAAGGCGATAGACGAGCGCACCGTCCAGGTTGAACTGGAAAACCCGACGCCCTACTTCCTCGACCTCACCACCCACTACACCACCTACCCGGTGCCGCAAAAAGCCGTCGAACAACACGGCGACACATGGACGCAACCCGGCAACATCATCACCAACGGCGCCTACCACCTCACCGACTGGAAAACCCAGGCGCACATCACCGCCGAAAAATCGCCGACCTACTGGAACAAAGAGCAAGTCGCCATCGACAAAGTCATCTACTACCCCATCGAATCCACCACCACCGCGCTTGCCCGCTACCAGGCTGGCGAAATCGACTACACCGAAGGCATGTCCTCCGAAGATCTCGCGACCGCGCGCAGCAAATTCCCTGACGAAATCCACATCGACCCCTACCTCGGCATCTACTGGATAGGCTTCAACACCAGCAAACCGCCGCTCAAAGACAACGTCAAACTGCGCGAAGCCCTAAGCCTTGCCATCGACCGGCAAACCATCATCGACAAAATCACCAAAGCCGGACAAATCCCCGCCTACGGCCTCGTCCCGCCGGCAACCAACAACAGCGCCCCCTACGAGCCGGAAAACGCCAAACTCGACCGCAAGGCACAAATCGCGCGCGCCCAGGCACTCTACGCCGAAGCCGGTTACAGCAAAGACAAACCGCTGAAAATATCCATCACCTACAACACCAGCGAAGCGCACAAAAAAATCATGGTCGCCATCGCCGCCATGTGGAAACAAGTGCTGGGCGTTGAGACCGAACTCGTCAACCAAGAATGGAAAGTCATGCTCTCCAACTTCACCCAGGGCAACATGCAAGCCTACCGCTACGGCTGGATAGCAGACTACAACGACCCCTACACCTTCCTCGAAACCTTCAAAAAAGGCTCGGCGATGAACTACTCCGCCTTCAGTAACGACGCCTACGACGCCAAACTCAAAGAAGCGGAAAACACCACCGACCTCGCCGCGCGGGCAAAACTGCTGCAAGAAGCCGAAAAAATCCTTGTAGATGACTACCCCTTCGCGCCGCTCTACTACTACGTGACCACGCGCCTGGTCAAACCCCAAGTTAAAGGCTACCAGGGCAACCCCACAGGAACCCTGCGCACCCAACACCTGAAAATCGAACCCTGAGAACCCCATACATGAACCTAAAACTGCTTCTTAGCACCATCCTGCTCGCCGCCACCAGCGGCGCGCAGGCAGAAAACATCTTCCGCCGCGGCAACGACGCCGAGCCCGCCAGCATGGACCCACAACTGGCGCAAGGCATGCCAGAAATGCACATCCTGCGCGATATGTTCGTCGGCCTGGTCGATGAAGACGCCGGCGCGCACCTCATCCCCGGCGTTGCCGAAAAATGGGACGTTTCAGCAGACGGCAAAACCTGGACATTCCACCTGCGCGACAACAACTGGTCGGACGGCACGCCAGTTACCGCGCACGACTTCATCTATGCCTGGCAACGCGGCGTCGATCCGGCGGTCGGCAGCAAATACAGCTTCTTCCTCTACCCCATCAAAAACGCCAAAGAAATCACCGAAGGCAAACAAAACCCCGATACTTTGGGCGTCAGCGCGCCTGATGACAAAACCCTCGTCGTCGAACTCAACAACCCCACCCCCTACTTCGCCGGCCTGCTCACCAACGCCGTTACCTACCCCGTGCCCAAACACATCGTCGAAAAACACGGCAAAGACTGGACGCGCGCCGAAAACATCGCCGGCAACGGCGCCTTCAAAATGCACGAATGGAAACCCCAATCGCGCATCGTCCTGGAAAAATCCGCCAACTACTACGGCGCAGATGACGTCAGCCTCGACAAAGTCATCTACTACGTCAGCGAAGACAAAAACGCCGAACTACAACGCTACCGCGCCGGCGAACTGGACTGGACGGCAGACGTCCCCAACGACCAAATCAAATGGCTACAAGAAAACCTCCAAGGCGAACTGCACATCCATAACTACCTCGGCACCTTCTACCTCGGCTACAACCTGACCAAGCCGCCCTTCAAAGACGCCGCCAAACTGCGCGAAGCCTTGAGCCTCGTCGTGGACCGCGAACGCATCGTCAAAAACATCACCGCCAGCGGCGAACAACCCGCCTACGGCTTCGTTACCCCCGGCATCGCCAACTACCAGCCCTACCTGCCGGAATACGCGAACTGGACGCGCGAACAGCGCATCGAAAAAGCCAAAGCCCTCTACGCCGAAGCGGGCTACAGCAAAGAAAACCCGCTGCACGTCGAACTGCTCTACAACACCAACGACAACAACAAAAAAGTCGCCATCGCCGTCGCTTCCCTATGGAAAGACGCACTGGGCGTCGAAACCAGCCTCATCAACAAAGAATGGAAGGCGTATCTCAACGACCGCCGCGAATACAACACCCAAGTCTTCCGCGGCTCATGGATGGGCGACTACGAAGACGCCAACACCTTCCTTGACCTCTTCGTCAGTGGCGGCGGCAGCAACACTATCGGCTTAAATGACAGCGAATACGACAAGCTCATCGCCGACGCCGCGAGCGAAACCAATGCCGAAAAACGCGCCGCCATCCTGCAACAAGCAGAAAAACGCCTGATAGATAACCACAGCCTCATCCCGGTGTACTACTTCGTCTCCAAACATTTGGTCAAACCCTATGTCAAAGGCTACGAAGAAAACGTGATGAACCACTGGCCAAGCAAATACATCCGCATCGAAAAAGAGTAATCAAAGCCGACAAAAAAACCGCTCGAATGAGCGGTTTTCTACATCTCAGGATTGATACCGTCAGCAGTAGGTCGGGCATTTATGCCCGACCTACGAAGTTGCTATAGCGTCAGCGTTTGCGGCGCAGGGAAGCGACCGGGATGTTTTGGCTTTCGCGGTATTTGGTAACGGTGCGGCGCGCGATTTTGTGGCCGCGTTCGTTCAGGATGTCGGTGATTTTTTGGTCGGACAGCGGTTTATCCGGGCTTTCGTTGGCGATGAGTTCGGCAATCAGTGCTTTGATGGCGACGATGGATTGGTCGTCGCCGTCGCTGTTTTCCAGCTGTGCCGAGAAGAAGTAGCGCAGCTCGTAGATGCCGCGTTTGCATAGCAGGTATTTGCCATTGACCGCGCGGCTGACGGTGCTTTCGTGGATGTCGAGCATTTCTGCGACTTTTTTTCTTGAGAGCGGGCGCATCGCTGCTTCGCCTTCTTGGAAGAAGTCTTGTTGCAGGGCGACGATGATGTGGGCGACGCGGCGGATGGTGTCGGCGCGTTTGTCAATGGCGGTCAAAAACCAGCGCGCTTCTTGCAGTTGGGCTTGTAGCAGGGTTTTGTCCGCGCCTTTGACGCTTTCGGCGATTTTCGCGTAGTCCTGGTTGATGGTGAGTTCCGGGCGGATGCTGTCGTTGGTTTCGATGTAGCTGATGCCGTTTTTTTCGCGGACGATGATGTCCGGCTCGATGTATTCGGTCGCCGTTTCGTTGTAGCTCTGCCCGGGGCGCGGGTCGAGGCTGCGCAACAGTGCTATCGCGTGTTCGTAGGTCTCATCGCTCATGCCGAGGCGCTGGCGAATCATCGCCGGGTTTTTGCTGATAAAGCCGAAGTAACGCTGCATGATTTTTTTGAGTTCTTCCAGCCACGGGGTGTTTTTCGGTAGCGCAGCGATTTGCAGGTTGAGGCATTCTTCGAGGTCGCGCGCGCCGATGCCGCTTGGCTGGCATTGTTGCACGATGCGCAGGCCGTCTTCGATTTGTGCGGTGTTGAGCTGGTGTTCGGCGGCAAGGCGGCTGCTGTCGCTGCGGTAGTAGCCGTCGCTGTCCAGCTCAAAGGCGACGATAAGCGCCGCCTGACGCTGCACTTCGCGCAAATGCGGCATTTGGTTGATTTGTTCTTCCAGCCAGGCGCCGAGTTCGGGGCGACCGCTCAGGTAGAGTTCGAGGTTGGTGTCTTCTTCTTGGTAGGGCTGGTGGTCTTTCCAGTCGTAGTCGTAGTGCTCTTCCCAGGTGCTGTCGTATTCGAGTTCGCCCGAGAGGTGGTTGAGCAGTTCGGTGTTCGGCTCGTAGTCGCCGTCTTCGTTTTCTGCGTCCTCGCTGCTGCGCTCTTGGCGGTAGTCGTTTTTGCGCTCCAGCATGATGTTTTGCGAGAGCATGGTGCTGATTTCCAGCTCAAGGTCGAGGCTGCCCATGTTGAGCAGTTTGATTGCCTGCTGTAGCTGCGGGGTGAGGGTTAGTTCGTTTTTGAGGTTTAGGTCAAGGTTTTGTTTGTGTTGCATATTCCTTATGCCTGCTGGTCAGTTGAGGGTGAAGTCTTCGCCGAGGTACACGCGCCGCGCGTCTTCGTTGGCGACGATTTCCGCGGGCGTGCCTTCGGCGATAACCGCGCCTTCGGAAAGGATGTAGGCGCGGTCGCAGCTTTTCAGGGTTTCGCGCACGTTGTGGTCGGTTATCAGCACGCCGATGCCGCGGTCTGTGAGGTGGGTGATGATGTTGCGGATGTCGCCGACGGCGATGGGATCGACGCCGGCGAAGGGTTCGTCTAGCAAGATGTAGCGCGGGTTACAGGCGAGTGTTCTGGCGATTTCGCATCTTCTGCGCTCGCCGCCGGAGAGGCTCTGTCCGAGGATGTCGGCGCGGTCGGCGATGCCGAGGTCTTGCATGAGTTCTTGTGCGCGCGCTTCGCGGTCGGCTTTTTTCAGGTCGGTGGCGAGTTCGAGGATGGCGAGGATGTTGTCGCGCACGCTCAGTTTGCGGAAAACGCTCGCTTCTTGCGGCAGGTAAGAGAGGCCGAGTTGGGCGCGGCGGTGTACCGGCAGGTGGGTGATGTCCTGGTCGTCCAGGAGGATGCGGCCGCGGTCGGGGCGGACAAGGCCGATGGTCATGTAGAAGCTGGTGGTTTTGCCCGCGCCGTTCGGGCCGAGCAGGCCGACGACTTGCGCGGCGTCCACTTGGTAGCTGGCGTCTTTGACGACGCGGCGTTTGCGGTAGTGTTTTTCGAGGTTTTCGGCGATGAGCATGTTATTTGGTCTTCGGCTGGAAGGTCATGTTTACGCCGCGCCCGCTGACGCGCTCTTGTTTGAGGTTGTAGGTGAGGTGGTCGGCGCGGGTTTCGTTTTTGTCCTGGCGGACGTGCGCGTTTTTGTCGATTTCGACGGTAGAGGTCGGCACGGTGTATTTCATGTACTTTCCGCTGCCGTCAATCGGCGGCTCTTTCGCCGGGACGTAGTGGAAGGTGGTCGGGTTGCCCCAGCTTTCGATGGTGTGGATTTTGCCGTCTTGCAGGCGGATGGTGATTTTGTCGCCTTTGAGGTTCATTTCGCCTTGCGTGACGACGACGTTGCCGCTGTAGGTGGCAACCCCGGCATTGGCGTCGTATTCGCCGTGGTCGGCTTTGAGGTTAATCGGCAGTTGTTGCGGGTTGTTTGTCGCTTTGTCTTGCGCAGTGGCGATGGTCGCGAGGAAAGCGAGGGCGGGCAGGATGTTACGGGGCAGGTTCATAGGTGCTCCTGATGTTTTGGTCGAGGGTGAGGTGGTTGTTTTTCATGTCCCAGCGCGCGCCGAGGGCTTCGCTGTGGCTGTTTTCGCTGCGGAAGGTAACGGCTTCTGTGGTTTCCGCCAGTTGTTGTTCGGGGTGGTAGTGCAGGCGCGGGGTTTCGATGCGGTAGTGGTGCGCGCCGCTCGTTTGTTCGCCGATGACGCCGCCGCTAAGCGTTACCAGGTTTTTCGCGGCGTTGCGCTCGCCGAGGGCGGCACGCAGGCTGCGTTCGCCGTTTTTTAGGCGGGCGCGCATTTCGGGCTGGTGCAGGCGGTCGCTGCCGTCGGTGAGGTGTTCTGCCAGCGGGCTGTACAGCATGCTGACGCGCATGCCGCTCGTGTCGTATTGGTAGAGGGTGCTGTTTGTGAGCGACAGGCGTACCGGGTCTTCGACGGCGGGCGGCGCGCTGTCGCTGTTTTCGCGTTGCCACCACCAAAAGGCGGTGATGGCGGCGAGGGTCGTCCAGATGAGGTCACGGCGGGTCATGAGGCACTCCGCAATAGATTCGGGATTTTTGCCCCTGCCCCCACCCCGACCCTCCCCCACGGGGGAGGGGGTAGAACAGCGGGTGTTTGGGCATTGGTTCCCGCATCGTTTTTTACATACAGGGTAGCGGGTTTCGTGTATGTAAATGCCTTCATCACGCCACCCCCGCGCGCAGCAGGTCGTGGATATGGATGATGCCGGCGATGTGTTCGCCGTCCAGTACCGGCAGCGCGGTGATGTGGCGCGCTTCCATTTGTTGCAGCGCTTCGGCGGCAAGGACGGCAGGCGCGGTGCTTTGTGGCGCGCGCGTCATGACGTCGGCGATGGGGCGCTGCAAGGCGTCCGGGTATTTTTCCAGGGCGCGGCGCAGGTCGCCGTCGGTGAAGATGCCGAGCAGGCGGTCGCCGTCGCTCACCAGCGTTACCCCCAGCCCTTTGTCGGTGATTTGGAAGAGTGCGGTTTGTACGCTGGCGTCGATGCCGACTTGCGGCACGGCGGCATCAATGCGCATGACGTCGCTCACTTTGGTCATGAGACGCCGCCCCAAGCGGCCGTAGGGGTGCGAGCGGGCGAAGTCTTGTTCGTTGAATTGGCGCGCCTGCATCAGGGTGATGGCGAGCGCGTCGCCCAGCGCCAATGTTGCGGTGGTGCTGGTGGTTGGCGCCAGACCGAGCGGGCAGGCTTCTTTGTCGATGACGATGGGCAAATGCAGGTCGGCCTGCTGCGCCATGCTTGATTGTGGGCGGCCGGTGAGGGCGATGCTTTGCACGCCAAGCGCGCGCACGATGGGCAGCATCATCAGGATTTCCTGGCTTTCGCCGGAATAGGATATGGCGAGCAGGGTGTCGTCGCCGGTAATCATGCCGAGGTCGCCGTGCCCGGCTTCGGCGGCGTGGACAAAAAAGGCGGGCGTGCCGGTGCTGGCGAGGGTTGCCGCGATTTTTTCGCCGATGTGCCCGGATTTGCCGAGGCCGGTAACGATGATGTGGCCGCGCGTGGCGAGCAGCAGGTCGCAGGCGGCGAGGAAGGGCGCGCCGAGGTGGTCGATTTGTGCGCGGACGGCGTCGGCTTCGAGGCGCAGGACCTCGCGCGCGTGGGCAAGGCGGCTGTCGCTCATGCGTAGTGTTCCAGTGGTGCGGGGTGGCCGTGCAGGGCGTTGAGGTAAAGCGGCACGGCGGCTTCAGCGGCGCGCCAGTGTGCTTGTCCGGCGGGGAAGACGGCGCGGCTCAACGGGGTATCGACCCAGCCGGGGTCCACGGTGGCAAAGCCGATGCTGGGGTAGGCGTGTTTTTCGGCGTGCAGGGTGGCGATGAGTTTTTCCAGTGCCGCCTGGGCGACGCCGTAGCTGTGCCAGTAGGCGTTCTGCACGCGGTGCTGGCTGTGAAGGCTGAAGATGACGCGCGGGTTGGTGCCGGCTTCCAGCAGTTCGCGTTGTGTCTGGAACAGCCACAGCGGCGCGGTCAGGTTTACTTGCAGTCCTTGCAGCCATGAGGTCGGGTCGTCGTGGATGAGCGGGCGCAGGCCGCCGCAGATGGCGGCGAGGTGTATTTGTGCGTCCAGTTTGCCGTGGTCTTCCGCAATCATTTTGGCAAGACGGGTGTAGGCGTCGTGGCCACTGCGCCACAGGTCAAACGGCACCAGGGTGTGGTCGCCACGCAGTTCGTCGTCCAGCGCTTCGAGCGAGAGCGGGTCGAGGTCGAGCAGCAGCAGGTGGTAGCCTTCGGCGTCGAGCGCGCGGGCAAGCGCTTTGCCAATGCCGCCGCAGGCGCCGGTGAGCAGGATGGTTTTCATGGTTCAACTCCCAAGAGGTAGGGGCGCAGCGCGGCGACGTCCGCGGCGAAGGCGAGCGGTCGGTCATCGGCGGCGAGTTCGGCTCGGCTGGTGTAGCCGTAGTCGCAGTAGATGGATGGCATGCCGGCGCGGGCAGCGGCGCGGATGTCGGCGTGGCTGTCGCCAATCATGATGCAGCGCTCCGGGCGCACACCAGCAAGCGAGCAGGCGTAAACCAGCGGTGCCGGGTCGGGTTTGCCAACTGCCAGGGTGTCGCCGCAGACCAGTGCCGCCGCGCGCAGTTCAAAGGCGAAATGGCGGGCGATGGCGTAGGTGAAGCGTTCCAGTTTGTTGGTTACGACGCCCCACAGCACGCCGCGCGCCTCCAGTGCCGCAATCAGGTCTTCCATGCCGGGAAACCAGCGGGTGTGGTCGGCGATGTGCTGCAAGTAATCGGCGTAAAAGCTTTCCTGCAAGGCGGGCAGGCGCGCGTCATCGGGCGTGGTGGCAAGGGCGTGCATCAGCATCGCGCGCGAGCCGTGCCCGGCGTAGGGCAGGATGGTTTCCGGTGGCGCGGGCGGGTAGCCGTGCTGTTGCAGGGCACGATTGACGGCGGCGATGAGGTCGGGCGCGGTGTCGAGCAGCGTGCCGTCGAGGTCAAACCACACCGCCTGATAGGGCGCGCTCATGCATTTTCCTTGCGCGCGGCGAAGAGGTAGTTGATGTCGAGGTTGCGCGAGAGGCGCGCCGTCTGCCGCAGCGGCAGGTAATCCATGCCGCAGAAGGCGATGGGCGTCAGTCCGGCGCGTTCTGCCATGCGCGAGAGTTCTGCCGGTTTGATGAACCAGTCGTATTGGTGCGTGCCCTGCGGCACGAGATGCAGCAGGTATTCGGCGGCGTAAACCGCGCCGAAGCGCGCTTTCAGGGTGCGGTTAATGGTTGAGAAAAACGCCCAGCCGCCGGGTTTCAGCAGCGCGTGTATGTCGCGCAAGACCGCCGCCGGGTCAGCGACGTGTTCCAGCATTTCCATGCAGGTGATGGCGTCGAAGGTCTCGCCGCGCGCGACGGTGTCGCGGCTGGACTCCAGCCGGTATTCCACCACCTGCCCGGCAAGGTGCGCTTCCGCCGCTTGCAGCGCGCTTGCGGCAAGGTCAATGCCGACGACGGTCGCGCCACGCTCTGCCAGCGCCTCGCTCAAAATGCCGCCGCCGCAGCCGACGTCGAGCAGGCGCAGCCCGCGCAAATCAACAAAACGCTCAATGAACTGCAAACGCGCGGGATTAATCTGGTGCAGCGTGCGGTACGGCCCGTGCACGTCCCAAAACGCGCTGCCGTGCTGCTGGAAACTGCCAATATCGGCGGAAAGCGGGACAGATTGCATAAAAACACCTCGGTGGTTGTCAAAACGGCTTGAGCGTGGCGAGCAGGACGATGGCAATCAGCGCCAGGCTCGGTAACTCGTTATAAAAACGGAAAAACTTGTGGCTACGGCGGTTTTCCCCGGCGGCAAAGCTGCGGTTGATGCGGCCGCAGTAGAGGTGATAGCCCACCAGCCCCGCCACCAGCAGCAGTTTCGCGTGCAGCCAGCCGCGCCCGAGCAGATGCGCCCAGCCGCCTGCCCACAAGAGCAGCCCGGCAAAGACGAGGGTCATCCCCATGCCGATATGCCCCATGATGTAGAGCTTGCGCTCCATCACGCAGAAGCGGCGCATCGTCGTTGTGTCGCCATCGGCCTGCGCCATTGCGTGATAGACGTAGAGCCGCGGCAGGTAAAACAACTCGGCAAACCAGCACACCATGCCGATGATGTGCAGCGCCTTCCAGGTCAGATAAGCCATCACAATGCCTCTATTATCGTTTAATGGCGCATAGTTTAGCGTATTGGCATGGATGTTGCTAAAGGGGCGTTTTTGCGCGGGGTTGGTGGTGGCCGCTGCGCAGGGATGCCCATAAAGTTGTCCCCGTACAGCACTATTAGCGCTATCCTGCCGCAAACTTACTTTACGAAGACCCCATGACTGCCACCCTTCTCGCCACCCTCGCCGACCTGCGTCCCTGGCCGCTTGCCGCCCTCGCCCACAAGCTCCAGCGCGACGCGGCAGACGTTCACGCCCAACTCATCGCCCTGCAAGGCAGCGGTCGTGTGCCATTGCAGGAAACCGCCGCCGGTTGGCAACTGCGTCCCGCGCTTGCGCTGCTGGATGCCGCCTGGTTAAGCCACGCCTGCCCTGCCGCGGCGGTGCAGGTGCTTAGCGTTACCGACTCGACCAACAGCGTCTTGGTGCGCTTGAGCGAGCGCCGCAATGGCGATGCCGTCCTCGCCGAATATCAAAGCGCCGGACGCGGGCGGCGCGGGCGAGCGTGGCAGTCGCCCTTCGCCGGGCAAATCATCCTCAGTATGTACTGGCACTACGCCGCCGCTGAGGCGGCAACCGCCATCAGCATCGCCCTCGGCATTGCCGCCGCCGAAGCGTTGCGCGTCGCGGGTTTTCCGGTGCAACTCAAATGGCCGAACGACCTCTATCTGCACGGGCGCAAGCTCGGCGGCATCCTCGTCGAAAGCAGCATCGGCGCGCACGGCGTGGACATCATTGCCGGTATCGGCATCAATTTGCTGCCGTTGCCGCATCCCGACCAAGCCACCGCCAGCCTAAGCGAAGTGGGCGACATCGAGCGCAACCCGCTGACCGCCGCGCTGATTAACGCCTGGCGCGATGCCTTCGCGCAACACTCCGCCAAGCGCCCTGCCCTGCCCGCCCGCTGGCGCGCACTTGACCTTTACGCCGACTGCGCCGTCCGCCTGCAACGCGCCCACGACAGCGTGCATGGCATTAACCGCGGTATTGACGCGCAAGGCAGGCTGCTGCTGGAAACCACCACGGGCATCCTTGCCTGTAGCGAAGGGGAAACCAGTCTGCGCCCGCAGTAGGCGGTGGCGCTTAGCCGTAACGCGCCAGGCCGAGGTCGTCGCAGCGGATGGCCGGTTCGCGGCCGCTGATGATGTCGGCGATGACTTGTGCCGAGCCGAGCGACATTGTCCAGCCGAGGGTGCCGTGGCCGGTGTTGAGGTAGAGGTTGCTCAGGCGGGTTTTGCCGATGATGGGCGTGCTGTCCGGTGTCATCGGGCGCAGGCCGCTCCAGTATTCGCCCTGGGCGAGGTCGCCGCCGCCGGGGTAGAGGTCGCCTGCGACGAGCTCAAGGGTGGCGCGGTGTTTGGGCGGCAGTTTGAGGGTGTAGCCGGAGAGTTCTGCCATGCCGCCGATGCGGATACGCTGGTCGAAGCGGGTCAGCGCCACTTTGTAGGTTTCGTCAATCACGGTCGATTGCGGCGCGCGCGCTTCGTCGATGATGGGCAGGGTGAGCGAGTAGCCTTTGACCGGATAGACGGGCAGTTTCAGGCCGAGGCGGCGCAAGAGCGGGCGGCTATAGACGCCGAGGGTGCAGAGGTAGGCGTCCGCCTGGTGGTTGTTGCCGCCAGCGACCACGCCGCTGACCGCGCCGCCGCTTTCGTCGATGCGCTCAATCGGGCTGTCGTAATGGAAGGTAACGCCCAGCGCGGCGCAGCGTTCGGCGAGGCGGCTGGCAAAGAGTTGGCAGTCGCCGCTGGCGTCATCCGGCAGGTAAAGCGCGCCAGCGAGCGGTGCGGTGTTGAGGCCGGGTTCGTAGGCATGGCATTCGGCGGCGCTGATTTCGTGGTAAGGCACGCCGTAGTCGCGCAGGACGGCGAGGTCTTTTTGCACGCCGCGGATTTCTTTGTCGCTGCGAAAGAGTTGCAGCGTGCCGCGCTGGCGCCCTTCGTAGTTGAAATCGGGCAGCTCGGCGGCAAATTCGGCAAACATCGCGCGGCTGTGGGTGGAGATGCGCATCATCCGTTCTTTATTGATGCGGTAACGCGCCTCTGTGCAGTTGCCAAGCATTTGCCACAGCCAGGCGAGCTGGAAGGCGCTGCCGTCCGGGCGGATGATGAGCGGCGAATGCGGGCGCAGCATCCATTTCAGCGCCTTGAGCGGAATGCCGGGCGCCGCCCACGGCGTGGTGTAGCTGTAGGAAAGCTGGCCGGCGTTGGCGTAGCTGGTTTCCAGCGCTGGCCCGGCGGCGCGGTCGATGACGCTGACTTCGTGTCCGGCTTGGGCGAGATACCAGGCGCTGCTGATGCCGCTGATGCCGGCGCCGAGGATGATGATTTTCATGGACTTCTCCGGTTAGGGGATGAGGGTAACACCCCGGTGCTGCCTAGCTTGCGGGGTGCGGTGCTGCCCGCCAAGTGTAGCCCTTTCCGCTAAGGTTTTGCGCGATTTGTGTTCATATGAAAACACCCGCCGTAGCGGGTGTTTTTTGCTGTTTTAGGCGGCACTAAATTGGCCGTAGGCGCGGATTTTTTTCATTCGCTGCTCTAGCCGCGCGCTGTTGTCCAGCGCTTCCAGCGCGGCGAGTTCGCTGGCGAGGGTGTCGCGCAGGGTTTGTGCCATTGCGGCTTTGTCGCGGTGCGCGCCGCCCAAGGGTTCGGCGACGATGCCGTCAATCAGGCCGAGTTTTTCCAATTTACCTGAAGTTACTTGCATGATTTCCGCCGCTTCCGCCGCTTTTTCCGCGCTGTGCCAAAGGATAGAGGCGCAGCCTTCCGGCGAGATGACGGAATACATGCCGTATTGCAGCATCAGCACGCGGTCGGCCACGCCAATGGCGAGCGCGCCGCCGCTGCCGCCTTCGCCGATGACCACGGCAATGGTCGGAATGTTGAGTTTGCTCATCTCATAGAGGTTACGCGCGATGGCTTCTGACTGGCCGCGTTCTTCCGCACCGATGCCGGGGTAGGCGCCGGGGGTGTCGATGAAGGTAATCAGCGGCAGGCGGAAGCGTTCGGCCAGTTTCATCAGGCGCAGCGCCTTGCGGTAGCCTTCGGGGCGCGGCATGCCGAAGTTGCGTTTGACTTTTTCTTTGGTATCGCGCCCTTTTTCGTGGCCGATGATCATCACCGCGCGTCCGTCGAGCCGCGCCAAGCCACCGACGATCGCCGCGTCGTCGGCGTAATGACGGTCGCCGTGCAGTTCACGGAAGTCGGTGAAGGCGGCGTTAATGTAGTCGAGGGTGTAGGGGCGCTGCGGGTGGCGCGCCAATTGTGCGATTTGCCAGTCGTTGAGGCCGGCGAAGATGCTTTCGGTGAGGGTGCGGGTTTTGCTTTGCAGGCGCTCGACTTCGTCGCTGAGGTCAACTTCGGTCTGGCTGCTGAACTGGCGCAATTCGGCCAGTTTGTGTTCGAGTTCGGCGATGGGTTGTTCAAATTCGAGGTAGTCGGGGTTCATGCGTCAGCTCATGGTCAGTTCGGCTTCGAGTGCCATCAGGTTAGGAAGGACGATACGTTTGCCGTCATCGTGGCCGGCGAGGGAGACGTAGCGCGTGATGTAGCGGTGGCTGCCTTTGCCGATGGACTTAATGTCGTCTTCGCCGGCGTTCATGATCAGCGGTTCGCCGTGCGCAAGGATAGCATATTGGCGGTATCTGCCCTGCGGGTTGACAGCATTGACGAGCACGGTGCGGTAGTTGCTGCGGTCTTCTTCTTTGCGCTCGGCGAGCGGCTTGTGGCTGAAGAAATCGAGCAGCGGGATTTTGTCGTTCTGCACCAAAAGACCGCCAATGATGTACTCGCTGCCGCCGTCAATGAGCAGCGGCGGCGCGTAGGGGAAGACGTGCGCGACCAGCTCCGCCGGCAGGACGAGGTAGTCCTGCGCGGTCGGGACAAGCATGATGTTGATTTGGTTCATTAGAGGTCTCCCCGTTTTTGCAGCAGGTGTTCAATGGTCTGTATCAGCACGTCTTCGCTGTACGGCTTGCCGAGGTAGCCCTGCACGCCAATGGCGTCGGCGCGTTCGCGGTGTTTGTCGCCGGTGCGCGAGGTAATCATCACGATTGGCACGTCGCTGACCGCGCTGCTGCTGCGCACGTGGCTGGCAAATTCAAAGCCGTCCATGCGCGGCATTTCGATGTCGAGCAGGATGATGTCCGGGGTGAAGGTGGCAAGCACTTCGACCGCGTCCAGACCGTCTTTGGCGGTGGCGACGTTGTAGTGATGGCGTTCGAGCAAGCGCGTGCTGACTTTGCGCATGGTAACGGAATCATCAACCACAAGGACGTTCGGAATGCGCGCTTCGGCAGCCGCGGCAACTTCGTCGTGTATCGGCGTCAGGTTGGCGATGCGGCGCGAGAGGTCGAGCAGTTCGAGTACCGGGACAACGCGGCCGTCGCCGAGGATGGTCGCACCAGAGATGCCGGGGATGTTCAGCACTTGGCGGTTGACGTTCTTGACGATGATTTCCAGGCGGTTTTGGATGCGATCGACGTGGAAGGCGACCGGCTCGCCGCCCGCGTTGATAAACAGCACTGGTGCGCTTTGTTCTTCCACCGCGAAGGTGTACTGCTCCGGCTTGAAGTAGGCGCCGAGGATGTACTGGCGGTAGTCCTGGTCGTTGTAGTGCTGATAGACGATTTCGCCGTCGAAGCTGCGCTGCAAGCTGTCGCGGTCAACCTGGCTGATGGCGGCGATGGACGACATCGGTGCAGCAAAGCTCTGTCCGGCGATTTCCACCAGCAGCACTTCGGCAATACTCATTGAGAATGGCATGCTCAGGGTGAACTGCGTGCCTTTGCCGCGCAGTGAGTACACGCCAATCTGGCCGCGCCGCTGTTTGACCATTTCGTTTACTACGTCCATGCCGACGCCACGCCCTGCCAGTTGCGACAGCGATTCGGCAGTAGAGAAGCCGGAACGCAGAATGAGGGTGCTGAGGTAGGCTTCGTCGTCGGCGCGTTCCGGGTCAAGCAGCCCTTTCGCTTCGGCTTTTTCGCGGATGCGCTCGTAGTTCAGCCCTTGTCCGTCGTCGATGAGATCAACCGACAGCTCGGCGGCGTGGACGGAAACGACCAGCTTGATGGTGCCGGTTTCCGGCTTGCCGGCGGCGAGACGCTCTTCCGGTTTTTCGATGCCGTGCGCCAGCGAGTTGCGGATCATGTGTTCCAGCGCTGGCAGGATGTCTTCCAGCAGGCGGCGTTCGACTTCAACATCGCCGCCTTCGAGGACGAAATTGACGTCTTTGCCTACGCTTTTCGCGGTCTGCTTGACCAGGCGGCGCAGGCGCGCTTCGTGCACGTCAAAGCGCATCAGCTGCGTGGTCAGCAGGTGATCCTGGATACCACGCTGGATGATGCCCTGCTGCGTCGAGAGGTTGCGCAGGATGATGTTGTCCTGGCTCAGCGTGTCTTGCAGGTTCTTGAGGTCGTCAATCGCCTCGGAAATTTGCCGCGACAGCTGCTGGATTTCGGTGAAGCGGTCCATTTCGAGCGGGTCGAAGTGGGTGTCGTCTTCGCCCTGCTGCTCGCGGCGGTAGAGCAATTGCGCTTCGGTTTCGCTGTCGAGGCGGCGCATTTGTTCGGCAATACGCGCGGCAACGCGGGTCAGTTCGTTGAGGTTGAACTCGGCCTCGCTGATGACGTTTTCCATGCGCGAACGCATGATGGCGGTCTCGCCGGTCATTGCAATCATCTCGTCGAGCAACTGCGCGTCAACGCGGACGTAGCGCGGCAGGTTGTCGGTACTGATGTTGCTGTCGCGCGCTGGCTCTGGTTTTTTCTCTTCTTTTTTCTCCGGCTGGGCGTCGTTGCCGTATTCGATGACCGATTCAACGCCTTCCGGTTTGCCGTCAAAGCCTTTGTCTTTGTCGTGTCCGCTCGCTGCCGCGCCTTCGCCCGCTTTGTCGGCTGCTGCGCCGCTGTGCTGGTTGTCGCCATGTGCGGCAGGTGCTGCACCATCGCCCGCTTTGTCGGCTGGCGCGCCGCTGTGCTGGCTGTCGCCATGTGCGGCAGGTGCTGAGCCATCGCCCGCTTTGTCGGCTGCTGCGCCGCCGTGTTGGCTGTCGCTGGGCGCGGCAGAGGCTGCGCCATCGCCCGCTTTGTCGGCTGCTGCGCTGTCGCCGTGGCTGCTTGCAGCCGCAGCGGCGTGGTCGCTGTGTGTGGCGCTAGCGGCACTTTCCGCGTGCGTTGCCTGGCCGCTGCTTGCTGCGCTGTCACTGCCGGCAGAGGCGCTAGCATCGCTATCGCCACCGCCCGCGCTGCCTGATGCTGCGCCAGTTGCCGGCGCTGCGCTGCTGTCGCCCGCTTCCTGCGCCTGTCCGCCAGCGTCGTCCGCTGCTTGTGGTGCCTCGTCCGCTGGTGTTTGTTCTGCCGTCTCTGGCGCGGCATCGCTGTTGTCGCCACCTTTTTGTGAGGGCGGACGGAAAACACCGCTGTCGGCAAAGGTTTTCAGCGATTCGTTCACTTCTAGCGCCGGCTGCGGCATTTCGTGGCGCAAGACGCTGTCAAGCATGTCGTAATGCGCATCCAGACCGAAATTCAGCAGGGTTTTCGCCTGGCGCACTTTGCCTTCGGCGAGTTCCGGCACTTTGTCGATGACCGATTCCATCAGGTGCGCGGTGTCGCCAATGGCGGTAAAGCCAACCAGACGCGCGCCGCCTTTCAGGGTGTGCATGGTGCGCTGCAGCTCTTCCACCACTTCTTTTTTGCTGAAGTCGTCTTCGAGCAGCTGACTGGTGGTTTGCAGCAATTCCTGCGCTTCGTCGGTGAAAATGTCCACCAATACCGGGTCGATGTTGTCGTCGAAATCGGTTTCGACCGGAAGCTCTTCGACAACCGGCTCTTCGGCGAGTGTTGCGGCGGCTGCGTTGGCGCGCATTTCCGCTTCCAGCGCCGCTTCCTGCTGCTGCGCAAGGCGCGCCGCTTCGGCTGCCTCGGCGACATCCGGGTAAGGCAGCGGCTGGTTAAGGTAGCTGTGGATGTTGTTGAGGATGTAAGGGTCGGTCTGCGGCAGGTAGCCATCGCGCACCGAATCGAGCATCAGCATCCCCTGCCACATCGCGCCAACGAGAATACTGGTTGCCTTGCTGCTCGGCTCTACCTGGCCGCTGACGATACCGTCAATCAGTGATTCGACGCCGTGCGTCAGGTCGCCGATGGCGTTGTAACCGGCCATACGCGCGCTGCCCTTGAGGGTGTGAATATCGCGGCGAATAGCATCGAGGCGGCTCAACTGGCTGCGGTTTTCGTCCCAACGTTCGGCTTCTTCCTGGCTGTGGGCAAAGAGCGACATCGCTTCATCGATGAAGGTTTCCGCCAGCATGGTGTTGGCATTGGGGTCTTCCACCAGCTCGCTGCCAAGCGTATCGCCGCTGTACGGCATGGTTGCCGGCGCGCTGTGGATTTTGCCGCCGCCGAGCTCACGCCGCGCATTGAGCAGCGAGTTGATGGCGTCAATGGCGTCGTCTTCGTTGCCCTCTTCCTCGTAGTTTTCGATGAGGTCGGCGCTTTGTCGCAGCACGGCGGCGCAACTGAGGCTGACCGGCGTGCCTTCGTGTTTGTGGGTGAGCAGCAGTTGTTCGATGGAATCAAGCAGGCGCCAGACCCACTGCGGCGCGGTATCGGCATCGATGCTGTCTTCAATGTCATAGACGGCATCAATCAGGTCATCAATCAGCTCCGGCGATTCCGTTTTATCCGCCAACTGCGACAGGGTTTCAAACTGGTCAACCGCGCGCAGGAAACCGGCACGGCTGGCGGCAGCGCTGATTTCACTGCCCTTATCCTGGCTGACGGCATCGTCCAGCCCTGGGTGTTGCGCCAGTGAGGCGAGTTCCTTGCTCAGACGCTCCGCCGGATTAACGCGGCGCGGCATATTGGCAAGGATGCTGCTGAGGTCGCCGATGGAAACGCTGTTCGCCGCTGCCTGCCCTGCCCCGCCCTGCACATCGCCACTGAGCGGACGGTTGGCAAAGGCAACCGGCACATCGACAATATCGGCGTCGTTCAGCGGCGGATGGTCGCCCGGCACGGTGGCGGTATCAATAAAGCCGCCTTCCGCACTATCGCCTGCGGCAGCATCATCATCGCCGGCGACCTCAAAGAAACCGGTATCGACCACTTGCGGTGCGGTCGTCGCATCGTCCTGCGCGGCATCTGGCGGCAATACTGCCTGCACCACCACGCTGGGCGCATTTGCCTGCAAGCCGGCTTCGGCAAAGACCTGGTCAACCTGTTGCGAAGCAAAACCCTGCGCGGCAAGCGAGGCGCCGAGGTGTTGCTGAACCGCAGCGATAGTCGCCGGGTCTTGCGGCAGACCGTTCTGCTCCCAATGACGCTGCAAGGTAGCGGCAAGCGCGGCTTGCGTATCGGCATCGCCATCCTGCAAGCCACGACGCAGCGTACCAAGCAGGCGGTTGTACACCTCCGGTGACAGCTCTTCCGGCAAGGCAGAAGCGGCGGCCTTTTCCACCGCGCGGTCAAGAATCGCCGCGACCGTTGCCGCATCGGCCTTGTCGCCAAGCGCCTCACTGATGCGGGCGGCGACGGTGGCGCGAACCGTGTCATCGTGCAGCGAATAAGCGTCTGCCCATTGCGCACCGATACTGGCGGCGAGCATTTCCTGGGCGACTGCGCTGTCGCCATGCGAAGCGGTGAGACCGGCGCGCAACGTTTGCAGCATCTCGCCATAAGCCTCGTGCTTGACACCTTCCGGCAGCGCCGCCGCCTGAACGGCAGCGCGAGCAAGAACATCTTCCACGGCAGCCGCATCGACCTCGCCACCGAGGGCAGCGCTGATTTTCGCCGCTACCACGGCACGCGCCGCCGGGTCTTGCAGCGAATGCGGCTCTTCCCACTGCGCGGCAAGCATCGTCGCCAGCGCTTCGGCCGCGGCCTCGTCGCCTTGTGCGGCGGCAAACTCGCTGCGCATCGTCTGCAACATCTCGCTGTAGGCATCGTGTTTGACGCCTTGCGGCAAGCCTACCGCTTGCGCAGCAGCGCGGTTCAACACGCCTTCGACCGTCGCCGCATCCGCCTCGCCACCGAGGGCAGCGCTGATTTGTTGCGCCACCGCAGCGCGGGTCGCGGCATCTTGCAGCGAGTGCGGCTCTTGCCATTGTGCGCCAATGCTGGCGGCAAGCGCTTCGGCAGCAGCTTCGTCGCTTTGTGCGGCGCTGATGCCAGCACGCAGGGTTTGCAACATTTCGCCGTAGGCTTCTTGTTTGACGCCTGTGGGCAGTCCTGCCGCTTGTGCGGCGGCGCGGTTCAACACGCCTTCGACCGTTGCCGCGTCCGCTTCATTACCAAGGGCAGCACTGATTTGCTGTGCCACCGCGGCACGGGTGGCCGCATCTTGCAGACTGTGTTGTTCTTGCCATTGCGCGCCGATGCTGGCGGCAAGCGCTTCGGCAGCAGCTTCGTCGCTTTGCGCGGCACTGATGCCAGCGCGCAGCGTTTGCAACATTTCGCCGTAGGCTTCTTGTTTGACGCCAGCAGGCAGTCCTGCCGCTTGTGCAGCGGCACGGTTCAAGACGCCTTCGACGGTTGCCGCGTCCGCTTCACCACCGAGGGCAGCGCTGATTTGTTGCGCCACCGCGGCGCGGGTCGCGGCATCTTGCAGCGAGTGCGGCTCTTGCCATTGTGCGCCAATGCTGGCGGCAAGCGCTTCGGCAGCAGCTTCGTCGCTTTGCGCGTTAGCAATGCCGGCGCGCAGGGTTTGCAGCATCTCGTCATAGGCTTCTTGTTTGACGCCTGTGGGCAGTCCTGCCGCTTGTGCGGCAGCGCGGTTCAACACGCCTTCGACCGTTGCCGCATCCGCTTCACCACCGAGGGCAGCGCTGATTTGCTGCGCCACCGCGGCGCGGGTCGCGGCATCTTGCAGGGAATGCGGCTCTTGCCATTGCGCGCCAATGCTGGCGGCAAGCGCTTCGGCAGCGGCTTCGTCGCTTTGCGCCGCAGCAATACCGCCGCGCAGGGTTTGCAGCATCTCGTCATAGGCTTCTTGTTTGACGCCTGTGGGCAGTCCTGCTGCTTGCGCAGCGGCGCGGTTGAGAACGCCTTCGACCGTCGCGGTATCCGCCTCATTACCGAGAGCGGCGCTGATTTGCTGCGCAACCGCGGCGCGGGTCGCTGCGTCTTGTAGCGAATGCGGTTCCTGCCATTGTGCGCCGATGGTCGCGGCAAGCGCTTCGGCAGCGGCCGCGTCGCTTTGCGCGTTAGCAATGCCGGCGCGCAGGGTTTGCAGCATCTCGCCGTAGGCTTCTTGTTTGACGCCTTGCGGTAGCGCGTTCGCTTGTGCGGCGGCGCGGTTCAACACGCCTTCGACCGTTGCCGCGTCCGCTTCACCACCGAGAGCGGCACTGATTTGTTGCGCCACCGCGGCGCGGGTCGCTGCGTCTTGCAGGGAATGTGGTTCTTGCCATTGCGCGCCAATGCTGGCGGCAAGCGCTTCGGCAGCGGCCGCGTCGCTTTGCGCGTTAGCAATGCCAGCACGCAGGGTTTGCAGCATCTCGCCGTAGGCTTCTTGTTTGACGCCTTGCGGTAGCGCGTTCGCTTGTGCGGCGGCGCGGTTCAACACGCCTTCGACCGTTGCCGCGTCCGCTTCACCACCGAGAGCGGCACTGATTTGTTGCGCCACCGCGGCGCGGGTCGCTGCATCTTGCAGAGAATGTGGTTCTTGCCATTGCGCGCCAATGCTGGCGGCAAGTGCTTCGGCAGCGGCTGCGTCGCTTTGCGCCGCAGCAATACCGCCGCGCAGCGTTTGCAGCATTGCGCCGTAGGCTTCTTGTTTGACGTCAGCGGGCAACCCTGCCGCTTGTGCGGCGGCGCGGTTCAACACACCTTCAACCGTTGCCGCATCTGCCTCGCCACCGAGGGCGGCACTGATTTGTTGCGCCACCGCAGCGCGGGTCGCCGCATCTTGCAGGGAATGCGGTTCTTGCCATTGTGCGCCGATGGTTGCGGCAAGTGCTTCGGCAGCGGCTGCGTCGCTTTGTGCCGCAGCAATACCGCCGCGCAGCGTTTGCAACATCTCGCCGTAGGCTTCTTGTTTGACGCCGGCGGGCAGTCCTGCCGCTTGTGCGGCGGCGCGGTTCAACACGCCTTCGACCGTCGCCGCGTCCGCCTCATTACCGAGGGCGGCGCTGATTTGTTGCGCCACCGCGGCGCGGGTCGCAGCGTCTTGCAGCGAGTGTTGTTCTTGCCATTGTGCGCCGATGGTTGCGGCAAGTGCTTCGGCAGCGGCTGCGTCGCTTTGTACCGCGCCAATTCCAGCACGCAGCGTTTGCAACATCTCGCCGTAGGCTTCTTGTTTGACGCCTGCGGGTAAGCCTGCTGCTTGCGCAGCAGCGCGGTTCAACACGCCTTCGACCGTCGCCGCGTCAGCTTCGCCACCAAGGGCGGCGCTGATTTGTTGCGCCACTGCGGCACGGGTGGCAGCGTCTTGCAGCGAATGCGGTTCTTGCCATTGCGCGCCAATGCTAGCGGCGAGCGCTTCGGCAGCGGCTGCGTCGCTTTGTGCGGTGCTGATGCCAGCGCGCAGCGTTTGCAGCATCTCGCCGTAGGCTTCTTGTTTGACGCCTGCGGGCAATCCTGCCGCTTGCGCAGCGGCGCGGTTGAGAACGCCTTCGACCGTTGCGGTATCTGCCTCGCCACCGAGGGCAGCGCTGATTTGTTGCGCCACCGCGGCACGGGTCGCCGCATCTTGCAGGGAATGCGGTTCTTGCCATTGTGCGCCGATGGTTGCGGCAAGTGCTTCGGCAGCGGCTGCGTCGCTTTGTGCCGCAGCAATACCGCCGCTTAAGGTTTGTAGCATTGCGCCATAGGCTTCAGGGCGCACACCGGCAGGCAATGCGGCCGGTTGTTGACCTGCCACTTTGACGGCAACGCGCTCCAGGATGGCTTCCACGGCAGCGGCGTCGGTTTCGCCTTGGCCGCCGAGGGCAGCGATGACGCGCTGTGCGATGGCGTCGCGCGTCGCTTCGTCTTGTAGTTGGTTGTCGCTTTGTAGTTGGCTGCTGATGCTGGCGGCAATCGCTTCTTGTGCGTCGCTGTTTTGCGCTTCACCCATGCGGCTGCGCAGGGTTTCCAGCAGGTGTTCGTAATCGGCTGGGTTGAGTCCTGCCGGGGTTTCGCGCGCTTTTTCCGCGGCGCGGTTCAGTACGGCTTCGACCAGCGCGGCGTTTTCGTGGCCATCGCCACCGAGGACTGCCGCCATTTGTTCGGCGACGGCAGCACGAACGGCGCTGTCTTGCAGGCTGTTTTGGCTTTGCCATTGGTTGCCGATAGCGGTGGCAAGCATTTCCTGCATATCCGCGCCGGCGGCGTTGTCCAGCCCGGCGCGTAGGGTTTCCATCATCACGCCGTAAGAATCTTGCTGCACGCCTTCCGGCAAGACGCTCGGCACGCGGTGCGGTACCTGTGCCAACATCGCGTCCAATGTCGCTTCATCAACCGCGCCTTCGCTGGCGAGTGCGGTTTTCAGGTGGGCAATGATGTCGTCGCGGGTTTCGCCTTCGGTGGCAATGCCTTGTTGCAGCCATTGGCGGCTGATGCTGTCGGAAAGGACCGCTTGCATGTCTTCGTCTGCACCGGCGGCAAGGCCACGCCGCAGGGTGTTGAGCATGCGGCTGTATGCCTGTTCGCTAATGCCATGCGGGGTTTCGTGTTGCGGCACATCGGTGGCGGCGGGGGCGTTGAGTCCGGGTTGTACCGGTACGGCAGCGCCACCTGCGGCGTTTGCCTGGGCGAGGATGTCTGCAACCCACTGTGCCTGCTGCGCCCCGCCTTCGCTTTGGAAACTGGCGAGCAGGCTTTGCGCCATTGCTTCGCGCAGTGCGGGGTCATCGGCAACGCTTTGCTGCCATTGGCGGCGGATGGTTTCGGCCAATGCCGCCTGCATATCGGCATCCGGCTCACCCATGCTTAGCCCGCGCTGTAGGGTACGCAGCGCTTTGTTGTAGTTTTCTTCGCCGCTGAAGTCGGCGACGGTTGCTGTAGTGGCCGCGGTCGTGTGCGCGGCTGCGATGCTGTCGCCTGTGGCGGCGCTACTGTCGTCGGCGAGACTGATGGTTGTGCTTGCGTCGGTCGCGGCAGTTGTGCCTGTGCTGGCAGTAATACTGTCGTCTGCAGTGATGCTGTCGTCGGCGAAGCTGATGGTCGCGCTCGTGTCTGTGGTAGCGGTTGCGTCTAGGCCGGCAGCAATGCTGTCGCCTGCAGCAGTGCTGCTGTCGTCGGCGAAGCTGATGGTCGCGCTCGTGTCTGTGGTAGCGGTTGCGTCTAGGCCGGCAGCAATGCTGTCGCCTGTAGCGGCGCTGCTGTCGTCGGCGAGGCTAATGGTTGTGCTTGCGTCTGTAGCAGCACTCGTGTCTATGCTGGCAGCAATGCTGTCGCCTGTGGCAGCGCTGCTATCGTCAGTAAGGCTGATAGTTGCGCTTGCGTCTGTGGTAGCGGTTGTGTCTATGCTGGCAGCAATGTTGTCGCCTGTGGTGGCGCTGCTATCGTCCGCGAGGGCGATGGTTGCGCTTTCGCCTGTTGCGGTGGTTGTGTCATCGCTAGCTGTTTTTTGCGCAGCTATATGACTGGCAGGCGCGGCGGTGTCAGTCGAAACAGCCACGGCGCCGCTATCCGTAGAGGCGGTATCCGTCGTACCGTTGTCATCGGTAGGTTCGTCTTTCAGGACAATATCGTCCAAGAGAGACCAGTCATCCTCATCCGCCGACGACGTGACGGCGGTCGTTGTAGATGTTGTTGCGACGGGCGCAGCTGTTGCCTCCGTGTCGGTAAGGCGTAATTTGCGCGACAAGGCATCCAAGGCGTCCTGCCCGCTTTGCGGCGCATCCATGAGTGACAGGCGCACCCGCTCGGCGACCAGCGCCTGTTGCAGCAATGCGCCTTTGTGCTCAACGAATTCATCCTGTTGCTGCAGGATATTGAGCAAGGAAATGGCATCACCAACGGTGTCGCACACCAGCGAGTTCGCAGAAAAATCTTTTTCAATAACGCGGTTAAGCAGCTGTTCATGCTGCCAGGCAAACTCGCCCAGCGCTTCGTAACCAACGGTGCGCCCTGAGCCTTTGAGGGTATGGAAGGCGCGGCGGATGTCGCCAGTCAGTTGCGTGTCCGCAGAATCCTCACGCCATTTTGGATAGGTGTCATTCATCAAGGCGAGGATTTCGCCCAATTCTTCGCTGAAGAATTCGCGGATTTCTTCATCTACTACGGCATTGCTATGGCTTGCGATAAAGGCTTCTTTTTCGGCAGGAATTTCCAGTTTGTCCAAATCGCGCAACGTCTTGTTGGCGAAATAAGCTGCACCACTTCCTTTGCCTTCCGTGCTGGCTTGCGATTGACCACTGGCAGCGCCCAGTGTTGTCGAATCTTCATGCGCGGCTTCGTCCGCTTTTGCAGGGGCGGTCAAGGTGAGCGAATCGGTTGCAGCATCCACTTCTGCAGCAGCGGCGGGCATATGCGCTGCTGCCGGTGGCGTATCGGTATGGGGGGCGACAGCTGCTCCTGCGTATATCACCGTGGCATCGCTAGTGTCCTGTGCGTGCGCAGAGCTAGCAGACGTCTGCAATACCGCCTCGTATTTTTGTTCGGGCGGATTTTCTTCCTCTTGCGGCTCTTCCTCCTCATGCTCAGCATTTTCTGCTTCCAGGGTGGAGAAATCATCGTTAAGAACATCCAATCCAGCACCCAAGGCATCCTTAAAGTGCTGCATATCGCCAGTATTTTCTGCATCATCTTCCGCTGCGGACGGTGTCATGTTGGCAGATTCAATAAATAGCGATTTCGCCCTGGCACTGGCAGGGCATATTTTTTCAATATTTTGTACGGCTTCTGCGAGGAAAGAAACGTCCTGTAAAGAGACTTTTCCTACTTCAGCCAAATCATCAAAGAGATACTCTACCGCAACCAAAGCATCAATAACTGGCACGTAGGTTTTGCTAATGGTCTCATCATTTTGTACGGTAAATTCCGCAAACAGTAGTGCCAGCTGCTGTAATTGGTTTGCCAGCTCTCTTATATTAACCAATGCCGTAATGGCACTATAGTTTGCAAGCTGTTTGACCGCATCAAGCCAGGGTTGCTTTTGTTTGACCGTTTCATCTTGCAAGACTTGCTTGCGCAGCGATTCAAAAAACGTCTTTCCTTGCTTGCCCGTATCGTTAATTAATTTATCGATTTCTAATTGACGCGAATGGGTTATTTGCGCATGTACCGCATCTTGATAATCATCGACTTGCTCGGCAATAACGTTTTCTTTTAATTGTTTCAGCGTTTCTTGCACCAAAATCATCGCTTCTGCGACTTCTATCCATTGTTTTTCTGTCAATGGTGTCCGTAGCATTTGGTTGATTTGCTTAAGCAACGATTGCGGCGTTTGCAGGTTCAGGATTTGAAACAAAGAAATCAAATCATGGTTAGCATTGATAATAGCTTCTGCATTGAAGGCACTATTAGGACTGCGAACGTGCTGCTCCAATTGATTACGAGCAGCTTCAATGATTTTATTGACTTCAGTCGCTAATGCCTGATAGGTATCTTGGCTAATAAATGGCTGGGCGACAACTCTAATTTTTTCACCATTACCTAACATGGTGCGAATGGCTGTTGCCGCTTGCACAACAGATTCTTTATGACCGCTACTGCTATGCCCCAAGCGCTCAATATAATCTGCCAATATCAATAGACCCGAAGCAATTTCAGCGCCTTGCTCGGCAAATACATCGGTTACGCCATTTTCGTTTACGTTTTGGTCTAGGCCTTCAATGCCCGTAATAATCGCATCCGCCAACTCAACGGCTTCATTCTGCTCCATCAGCGAGAGGCCGCCGCTAATTTCTGCCATGCTCTTGCGCAGTATTTCAATCCCGCCAGATTCAGGGCGCTCTAACCATTCGCTCAGTTGCCGCTTAATATCGGCGATATTGCGCGCCATTTCATTTTGGACGCGCGTTAAGAGTTGATTGCCTAATTTATTTGCCATGAAAACTCCTGTACCTGATTTGGTATAGATACCAAACCTTGTTTGTCTTTAGCTTAATATCCTACCGGCAGTTTAAAGCCCGATACGGAGTTCTTTAATTCTTGGGAGAGGATGCTCAGATTTTCGATAGAGTCGGATGTTTTGATAACGTTTTCAGTGGTAGTAACCGCCATTTTATTGATTTGCGACATATCGCTCGCGATATTTTCCGCCATGGTGGAGACTTTGCGTGTGGATTCTGAAACCCGTTCAATGAGAGATGCCAACGAAGTAGAAACGTCTTCAATCTTGCTCAGCGCTGTTCCCGCTTCTTCTGCAATATTTGCACCATCTACAACTTCTTTGGTAGAGCGTTCCATGGAGGCAACTGCCGCATTGGTATCGTTTTGGATGGTTTTCACCAGTCCTTCAATACGCTTGGTTGCATTGGATGAGCGTTCAGCGAGTCGCTGTACTTCATCGGCAACCACGGCAAAACCACGCCCGGCTTCTCCAGCAGAGTTTGCCTGAATGGCAGCGTTCAAGGCAAGGATGTTGGTTTGATCAGCAATGCTTTTAATGATTTCGACGATATTGCCGATTTCTTGTGAACTTTCGCCTAGTCGCTTAATTAACGTACGTGTTTCTTGAATATTGCCACGAATATTATTCATGCCGTTAATGGTATTACGTACCTGCTGAGCACCTTCGCGCGCAATATTAACTGAATTACGAGCAATCTCTGCCGAATCATTGGTACTCATAGCGACTCTATCCAGTGAGCGCACCATATCGCTAATGATTTTTGCAATAGAGTGAATTTTTTGCGCCTGCTCAGTGGAAGAATTTTGCATTTGTTCGGCAATCAGGCGGGTGCTATTAGAGGCATTAGAAACTTGTGTAGATGTACGGTTAATCGTGCCTACCAGCTCACGCATGGATTCAATCGCATAGTTAACGGAATCGGCAATCGCACCGGTAAAGTCTTCTGTTACCTGAGCCTCAACGGTCAAATCACCATTAGAAAATTCAGTCAATTCATCCATGAGGCGAATAATCGCATCTTGGTCACGTTTGGCGCGAAATTCTGCTTCTGTAGAGGCATTTTGTATTTTGGAATACTGTTCACCTACGAATTGGTACCAGAAAAATCCCGCGGTGCCAGTGAGAACTATCATAAGCGGCAGTACCAAATGCAACAATCCATTGCTACCCGCAAATAACAGCGCCAAACTAGATAGCGCCAGTAATCCGGAAACCGCAGAAAATGCAAGTGCCAGTGTGTAATATTTGCTATTGTTGTTTTTGGTAATATTCGTTCGTTTCTTTGAGCTTAACATAAGAACCCCCATTATTTATTGTACATTCTGAATAAAAGAAGTATCTGTTACCAATGCTTTCAAATCAATGCGTAACCACTGCAGTCCGTCCATGGCTGCCTGGCCATTTAGCCAATTGCGGGTGGACTGATAGGATGATACTTCGCAGGAACGAATTCCCTGAATGGAATCTACTTTTAAGATATATCCCTGTCCTTCATTATGAAGGATGATAAAACTGCTGCTGATTTTGATACTTTGCGGTGCCAATGACGGATCAACAAAACGCTTAAAATCCACTACAGAGAATACTTCCCCACGTACCCCAGCAAGCCCTAATAACCAGCCAGGGGTAAAGGGCAAAGGGGTAATATCCTGAATGCTGGTGGATACTTCTTGTACCATTTGCATATCAAGCAGGTAATACTTGTTCCCCGCAGTAAAGGCGAGATAGCTTTCACCCGCGGCATGGTAGGTATCTACCACGTTTTTGCGCGCATTAGCCCTTTCGACGTAATCGCAAAGGATTTCAAAAGGCGAAAGCTCTGCTACTTTGCCGTTCTCACTGTTCATATGAGTTCTTTAATTTGTGCCAATAACGCCGCTTTTTCTGGCGGTTTGACAAAGTATTCACGTGCCCCGTTGCGCAGTCCCCATGCACGATCACTTTCTTGGTCTTTGGTCGTAAGCATTAAGACGGGAATGTCGCGAGTTTCTGGGTTACGCATCAGTTTGCGCATTGCTTGGAATCCACTCATGCCGGGCATAACCACATCCATCAGGATTAAGTCAGGATGTTTTTCTTCTGCGGTCTTAATACCTTTATCAGCATTATCTGCCCACAAGACGCTATAGCCCTCGCTTTCCAGCATGATGCGCACGACTTCTGCCTCTGTTGGCGAATCATCCACTATCAATATCGTAGCCATCGTAATGAATTCCTTTTATTGGACATGGGTACGAATGGCATTAAGCAATTCGTCGCGTGAGAAGGGCTTAGTCATAAAGTATTCTGAACCAGCAATGCGGCCACGTGCTTTGTCAAAAATACTGTCTTTACTGGAAAGCATCAGCACGGGTGTTTTAGCAAAAGCGGCATTGCTTTTTATTACTGAACAGACTTGATAGCCGTCCAAACGCGGCATCATGATATCGAGGAAAATCACATCTGGTTTGAACGCCATAACTTTGGACAAGGCACTGAAACCATCTTCAGCGGTGGCCACGGTATAGCCTTCTTTAACAAGAATGGCTTCGGCGGTTCTCCGGATGGTGCCGCTATCGTCCACGATAAGCACTTTTACGGATTTGTTATCTGACACGCGAACTCCTTAATTTTCGCTAATACAAAGGACATAGAATAGCGGATTACCGTTAAAAATGCGATGGTTCCGCGCCGTTATGCCCCACCGTTACCGGCCAACCAGTCTTCCGCGATAATTGCGGCAGCCATGGCATCGACCTCTTTTTCGCCCGGTAGGCGCGCCCGCGCTTCGTGCGAGCTTAGGTATTCGTCTATGTAATGAACCGGTAATCCAAAAGTTTCCTGGCATTTTGTGCCTATCCGGCGAATGGGCGCTGCCAAGGGATGTTCTTTGCCATCACGGAGTTGCGGCAGGCCGATGACGATGTCTGATACCGACCATTCCCGCACCCAAGCGGCAAATTGTGTGGCTTCCAGCTGATGTGCGGGATGACGTAAGACAGCAAGCGGCTTCGCCGTTTGCGTCAGCGTCTGCCCAACGGCAACGCCGGTTTTGCGCAGCCCGACATCCAGTGCCAGAATCCATTTTGTTGCCACATGAAATCTCCGTAACGCTTTGCCCGCCATAATGCACATTAAATTTGGTAAAGGCAAGGTTAATGTTTGCCCGCTGCGCAAATGACCGTAAAATTACAAACCTTATATCTCAAAAAATTCGCTTAAATTTCAATAAGGAGCATATTTTGACTGATTGCAAAGTACTTATTATTGGCTCTGGCCCGGCCGGTTACACCGCCGCTGTTTATGCCGCGCGCGCCGGTCTCTCGCCCGTATTGGTTGCCGGTCTCGAACAGGGCGGCCAACTGATGACCACCACCGAGGTGGACAATTGGCCCGGCGCGGTCAATGGCATTCAGGGGCCGGAATTGATGCAAAACCTGCTCGCCCACGCCGAACGCTTTCAAACCCGCATTGTGCGCGACTTCGTCAGCAAAACCGATTTCAGCGTCTGGCCGTTTGTCGTCGAAACACGCGACGAAATCTTCGCCGCTGAGGCGGTCATTATCGCCACCGGCGCCAGCGCCAAATATCTCGGCCTACCTTCCGAGGAAGCTTTCAAAGGCCGCGGCGTCTCGGCCTGCGCCACCTGCGACGGTTTCTTTTACCGCAACAAGCCGGTCGCGGTGATTGGCGGCGGCAACACTGCCGTTGAGGAAGCGCTTTACCTCGCCAACCTCGCGCAGACCGTCACCCTGGTTCACCGCCGCGACACTTTCCGCGCGGAGAAAATTCTCATCGACCAACTGTATGAAAAAATCGCCGCCGGCAAAATCATCCTCAAGCTAAACGCCGAACTGGAAGAAGTCAGCGGCGACAAGGCGGGCGTCAATGGCGCTACCATCTGCTACAAAAACGGCGAACGCGAAACGCTTGCCGTTGATGGCGTTTTCATCGCCATTGGCCATAGCCCGAACACCGCCCTCTTCACCGACCAACTTGAGCTTGACAACGGCTACATCAAAATCCAGGGCGGCAGCCACGGCAACGCCACGCAAACCTCTGTGCCGGGCGTTTTCGCCGCCGGCGACGTTACCGACCAAATCTACCGCCAAGCGATTACCTCAGCGGCGAGCGGCTGCATGGCAGCGCTGGATGCAGAGCGCTTCCTCACGCAAAAAGCGCATGGGCAGTGATACAATAAGCCAGTGATAACTTGTTTTTAAGCCAAACTTGTGAGGTAAAAATATGGCAACCCAACCTATCATCGTGCCCGATTTGGGCGACTTTTCCTCAGTCGATGTCATTGAAGTGCTGGTAAAAGCCGGCGACAGCGTCAAAAAAGAAGACTCGCTCATCACCCTTGAAACCGACAAGGCATCCATGGAAGTCCCCGCCCCGGCAGATGGCGTCATCGCTACCCTGACCGTCAAAGTCGGCGACAAAGTTTCCGCGGGCGACAGCATCGGCACCCTGGAAACCGCAGGCGGTGCCAGTGCGCCTACCGCCGCTGCCCCGGCACCTGCTGCCGAAAAATCCGCCGCAGCATCTGCCGCTGCCGCGCAACCGGCAGCACAGCCCGCCGCGCCCATTCCTGGCGGTCCTGCCCCCGAAGGCGCAGTCGATATGCTCGTCATTGGCGCCGGCCCTGCCGGTTACTCCGCCGCCTTCCGCGCTGCTGACCTCGGCCTCAAAGTTACCCTGATTGAGCGCTACAAAACCCTCGGTGGTGTCTGCCTCAACGTCGGCTGCATCCCGTCCAAAGCATTGCTGCACGTCTGCGAGGTCATTGAAGAAGCGCACGAAATCGCCAGCTCTGGCATCCAGTTTGACGCGCCGAAAATCAGCGTGGACAGCCTGCGCAAACACAAAGAAGGCGTCGTCAAAAAACTCACCGGTGGCCTCGCCGGTATGGCGAAAGGGCGCAAAGTCAATGTCATCCAAGGCGTTGCCAAATTCGCCAGCACCCACAGCGTCACCGTTACCGACGAAAACGGCGGCACCCAAACCATCGCCTTCAAGCAGTGCATCATCGCTGCCGGTTCACGCAGCATCAAACTGCCCTTCCTGCCCGAAGACGAGCGCATCATGGACTCCACCGGCGCACTTGCCCTGCAAGATGTCCCAGAGCGGATGCTCATCATCGGCGGCGGCATCATCGGCCTGGAAATGGCGACCGTCTATGCCACCCTCGGCTCTAAAGTCGATATCGTTGAAATGGCAGACACCCTGATGGCGGGCGCAGACAAAGACCTCGTCAAAGTCTGGGAAAAACGCAACAACCACCGCTTCAACAACATCATGACTGGCACCAAAACCGTCGCCGCTACCGCCGAAAAAGACGGCATTCACGTTACCTTTGAAGGCAGCCAAGCGCCGACCGAGCCGCAACGCTACGACCGCGTCCTCGTCGCCGTTGGTCGCGCCCCGAACGGCCACCAGCTGAACCTCGAAGCGGCGAACGTCTATGTAAACGAGCGCGGCTTCATCAAAGTCGATAAACAAATGCGCACCACCCAGCCCAACATCTTTGCCGTTGGCGACATCGTCGGCCAGCCGATGCTGGCGCATAAAGGCGTACACGAAGCGCACGTTGCCGCGCAAGTTGCCGCGGGCGATGCCAACAGCTTCTTCGACGCGCGCGTTATCCCCAGCGTCGCCTACACCTCGCCGGAAGTCGCGTGGGCGGGCGTTACCGAGCTGCAAGCCGCCGCGCAAAACCTCAGCGTCGCCAAAGCGGTCTTCCCGTGGGCGGCTTCAGGTCGCGCACTGGCAAACGGCTGCGACTACGGCTTCACCAAGCTGCTGATTGACAAAAACACCCACCGCGTCGTCGGCGGCGCGATGGTTGGGCCGAACGCGGGCGACATGATTTCCGAAATCGCGCTTGCCATCGAAATGGACGCGACTGTCGCAGACATCGCGCTCACCATCCATCCGCACCCGACTCTGGGCGAATCCATCGGCATGGCAGCCGAAGTCGCCGAAGGCAGCTGCACCGATCTGCCGCCACAGAAAAAACTGTTCTGATCGGCAGACAAACCAAAGCCCCCAATCGGGGGCTTTTTTTAGTGTCACTATGCAAGAAAAGGCGATTTTTCCATTGCAAACCGCACTCACACGCTGCACGTCCCGCTTGCGCCATCGTCAGCCGCACTTTGTCGTTCGCGCAGCACCCGGCTAAAGACGGTGACATCTTGCGCGCCGGCGATGGCGATTTGCCCGTCAATGAGGAAATACGGCACGCCGCGGATGCCGAGAGCGGCGGCGCGTTGTTCGTCGGCGCGCACCTCTGCGGCGTAAAGGTCGCTTGCCAGCACTTCATCAATGGCGGTCGCGTCCAGTCCGATTTCCCGCGCCAGCGCGCGCAGTACCGCCGGGTTGCCGATGTCCTGTCCTTCGCTGAAGTACGCCCGCATGAAGCGCGCTTCGGCAACGCCGCCCAGTCCGGCGCTTTTGGCGAGATGCAGCAGGCGGTGTGCGTTGAAGGTGTTGCCCGGTTTGGCGTCGCGCCAGCGGAAATCCAAGTCCACGGTGCGCGCTGCCGCTTCTTCGTGCGCCAGCATGGCGAGCGCGTCGGCCTCGCTCATGCGGTAAAGGGTGCGCAGCACGTCGGGCAGCGCCATGCCGTAGCTTGGTGGCGCATCCGGGTTCAGCTCGAAGCTGTGCCATTCGATGTCGGCGTGGATGCCGGTTTCGGCGAGGGCTAGGTCAAGTTTGCGTTTGCCGATGGTGCAGAAGGGGCAGATGATGTCTGACCAGATGTCGATTTTCATGGGTTCTCCGGTTTTTAGGTTCGCTGGGAATATGGGGACAAAAAAGCCGCCCCGAAAGGCGGCTGGTATGGCTTGCGTTTAGAGGGTAATGCGCACTTTGTATTTCAGCTCGGTTTTGCCATCTGCTGGCACGGACACCTGCCATTGCGCCAGGTTGGCGCCAACTTTTTCGTGCTTGTTGTTTTCTTCGACGATTTTCCAGTCGCCCGGTATCGGCTCGACTACTTTCACCGTTACCGCTTCTTGTTTGGCGTTGCTGAGTTCGATGCTGTAGGTCGCTTCATATTGTTCGCCATTCACCAGTTTGCCCAGTTTGCCGTTGTTGAGGTTTTTCACGTCCACCATTTTCCACACGCCACTCACGTCAAAGGCGCTGCCCAGTTTGAGGCGCACGGTGTCATTTTTCGCGGTGTGGTCGATGCGGTCTTCGCCGATAAATTGCGCGCGGTTGTCGCTGTCGTTTTTGTAAACGCGGACGATGCCTTTCGGCAAAGGCATGCCAAGTTGGCTCGCTTCTTCGTTTTTGAATTCGACGAAGACATCGACTTTGCGCTTGTCGCCCAGCTCCGGCGAGTCGCCACGCAGGCCGTTGTAATACCAGTATTCTGCGCCTTGCAGGCGGTATTCTTTATTGACCGGCACGCTGGCGGCAGAAAGCAGCGACACTTGTTTTTTCTGGTTGTTTTTCAGCGTGGTCGGGCGGTTAAGCGTGTAGAGGTGGTATTCAAACAGCGATTCTTCCGCCATCGGCTCGATGTTTTCCCTCATAACGGCAGGGGCAGCAGCGCGCAATACCATGCTGTCAAATTCCGGACGCACCCGACCAACATCACCCGCGACCAGTTGCAGGGTGGCGTTTTCGTAGCTGCTACCGCTTTGGTTGTCGAGTGTTACCCAGCCGGCGAGATTGACGGTTTTTTCGTCATTGGCGAGGCTGGCGACGTAATCGGCCTGCCAGCTAAAGCCACCGCTGAGGTAGGCGAGGTCGGCGGTCTGTTCGCCTGCTTTGTCGCTTTGCAGGTCAATGGTCAGCGTCGGGCGGTCGCGCAGGTTGGCAGGCACATCGCCGTAAGCGAGGCGGGCGTTACCGGGCAAGCCGGTTTCGATGCGGTCGGCGTATTGCAGCACCACGCCGTCGTTATTGGCGAGGATGGTCGCTTCTTCGCGCGTCTCTTCGCCGGTCGCCGGGTTGGTACGGATGGTGGTAACGCGCTTGCCGACATATTTGCCGAGCAGCGACTGCGCGCTCAGCAGGTCGTAATCGAAATTCTGCTCCAAGAGTTGCAGCACGGCATCGCCGCGTGCGCTGAAGCTCGCCGTCTCCGGCATGATGCGCGCGGAAACGTCGCGCAGCTCAACGTGGTTTGCCCCACTTTCCAGTGTCAGTTTGCGCACTTCGCGCACCAGGGCGAGATTTTCGTTGTAGATGGTAATGGCGACGGCTTCGCGGGCGGGGTCGTTTTCTATGAAAATTCCGGCAAAGGCGCTGTGGCTGGCGGCAAGGGCGAGGGCGGCAGCGAGGGTGGTTTTACGGGGCATGGTGTCTCCTGATTGTGGAAAAGGCGCTACTTTACGGGTAGCGCCATGACGATATGATGAAATCTCGGCAAATGTTTATTTGGCTTTTTCCATTTGCTGCGCAAAGATTTTTTGTTTTTCCGCAGGCAATGTTTGCAGGTAATCTTCAGCTATTTTTTTGATTTCCGGGAATTGTCTCATGTTACTGCCAAGTGACCATTTGGCGGCTCCGGTTGTCAGCGGGTCTTTGCTGTCTTTATTGGCAATGATGAAATCCACTACTTTGGTAACATATTCCGCTTTGCCAGTGGCAAAAAAAGATACCCATAAGACATCCAGCGATGCCGCATCCGGGAATGTAAGGCTGGTAAATTCTTCTAGATTCAGTTTTTCCGTTTGTTTGAGCAAATCTTGGGGGGCATTGATTTGTTCGATACATTTCCCGCTGTCGGGTGTTGCCGCAAAACGATATAAAATCAGCAAATCTGCCACATCCATTTTATTTTGCAGTGCTTCGCACCATTTCATGGTTTCTTGCGGATTGTCACGCAGTATTTGCGCCCCCCACGCCATTAGATTAAATCTGGCGCTAGCTTTTTTCTGAAAAAGCGGATTGTCTGCCGAACTCAGCAATAATTGTAAGGCGTGCTGCGGGTCGGGCTGACGGAAATAGGTCATCATCTGCATTCCCACATCTTGCGGCTTCTCGGCAGTATTTTGGCTTGCGGCGGTGTCTTTTGTGGCTGCGTTTTCTGCCTGGGCGAGTGGGCAAAGGGCGAGCAGCAGGGCGGCGGTGAGGGCGAGTTTGCGTAGCATGACAAGCTCCGGGGTTAGTTTGAAGGGCGCGCTTAGTGTAGCGGCTGTGTTTTGCGCTCAAGATGAGCAGGTATTCATTTTGCCGTTGGCATTCGCTCATCTCGGTCGCGCTACAATGTTTTCGTTCCCACAACCGGAGTTGTTACGATGAAAAAGCAAGGTCTATTAGCGGCAATGTTAATTGCGGGCATGTTAATTGCCAGCCCTGCCGCATTGGCGAAAAAACGGCAGCGCACCATTAGTGAAGATGAGGCGGCAAGAATTGCCAATTCTGCTATTCAAGGGCGGGTGGTTGATGTCGATTTTGAATACCGCAAACGTGGTCGCAGTTATTATGAGGTAGAGATTCGCAAGGATGGCGAAACTTATGAGGTTTATGTCGATGCGCAAAATGGGCAATTGCTCGATATGGATGGCGACCGCCGCCGTCCCCGCGAGCGGGATAGTATTGAGGTTTATCCTGACCGTATTGAGGTGTATCCTGACCGTGGCAATGGCGGTTATGACCCGCATGGTTATTATGGTTATTACGGCAATTATGGTCATGGCGAAGGGTATTATGATGACCGCGATGAGGATGACGACTAATAAATGCCCTATTAAAAAACCGCGCTTCGGCGCGGTTTTTTTATGCTTCGCGGCAAGTCATGGCTTGCTTACGTCTTCGCCGAAGAATTGTTCGCCGAGTTTTTTCAGCGTGCCGTCGGCGCGCAACTCTTCCACCGCTGCGCTGATTTTGGCGAGTGCTTCGTCGTTGCCTTTGTTGGCAACAAAGCCGGAACCGATTTTTTTGTCCGCATCGGCACGCCAGGCGACGCGCAAGCCGGATTCCGGGTTTTTCTTCATGTAATCGAGCAGGGCGAGCGAGTCGTTGAAGGTGAAGTCGGCGCGTTTTTGCTGCACGACGACTATCGCCTGCGCCAGGCCGTCAATCGGCACGATTTCTGCGCCCGCTTCACGCGCCATTTCGCCGTAGTTGCTGGAAAGGGTTTGCGCCGATTTTAGTCCTTTGACGTCGGCAAGGGTTTTGATGCGCTCATCGTCGGCACGGCTAACCGCCATCGGCCCGGAATAGCTGTATTCGGCGGATTTGTCGAAGGTGGCGCGGCGCTCCGGCGTGGTCAGCCCGACCTGGTTGGCGACCAAATCGAAGCGCTCCGCCTTGAGGCCGGCGAGCATCGCATCCCAGGCAGTTTCTTTGAAATCGACTTTGAAGCCGAGTTTTTCGGCGACGGCGCGGGTAACTTCCACGTCATAACCGGTGAGTTTGCCGCTCTCGTCGTGGTAGGTGAAGGGCGCGTAGGTGCCTTCGGTGCCGACGGTAACGGTGCCGTGGTTGTTGATGCGCTCCAGCAGCGATTCGGCGGCGTGCGCTTGGCTTAAAGCGAGCGCGAGGGTAGCAAGCAGCAGTTTTTTCATGGGATTCTCCAATGGGTTGGGTAAAAAGGCTGCGCATTGTAGGCAAGGCGGTTTGGCGCGGCAAAGAATGTTTTGTTCTGCGCTTATGCCGTTTTCTTATGTCAGACCAGCAGCCAAACGATGCCGCCGACAGAGGCGAGCGCCCAGGTGGCGAGGGTATAGATGACCAGTTTCAGGCTGAGCGCGCCGCCGTCAAGTGCGTCAAACCGCGCTTTTGTCGCGTCGCCGAGGCAGAGGCGCAGGATGTAGACCACGACCGCCATGCACAGCTGGATTGCCCAGAAGAACAGCAACGCGCTGCTGGTAATCGCCATAAAGAGGTCAAAGTTGCCGACGTTTTTGCCGGAAACGGTTACGGTGTAAAACGCCGCTTTGACGTTTTCCCAGGCGAGGGTCAGTGCGCCGCCAATGCTGAGGGTACTGAAGTAGTCGTATTTGATGCCTTTGATGATGCCGACCGCGCCCCAAATGGCGGCGATTGTCAGCAGCAGGTAAGGGATGCGGCTGCGTTTGCGCCCGGCGGCGTTTTCGCGCGTCAGCATGCGGTGTATCCAGAAAAATATTATGAGGCCGATGCCGGTCAGCAGCGTCCATTTGAACCAGGGATGGAATGGCAGGGCGAGGAATTGTTGCGCGGTTGGGTTTTCGTTGAGGTATTTGGCGGAAACGTTAAACAGCACCACGCCGAGGATGATGAGAAAGAGGCAACCCATGCCGCTGTGGTCTTCTGAGATGCGGTATTTGTTTTCGCCGACTTGTTCGACTTTGTAATCTGGCATGGTTGGTTGCTCCTGTGTTTTTGCGGGTGGTTTTCAGTTTGGCAAGGTTAGGGTGATTTGCAGGCCACCGTCGCGGTTTTCTGCCTGCACGCTGCCGCCGTGTTGTTCGGCGATTTGTGCGACTAGCGTCAGGCCGAGGCCGCTGTTTTCTTTGCGGTTCAAGGTGTAGTAGCGCTCAAAGAGGCGCGGCAGGGCGTAATCCGGTACGGGCACGCGCGTCGGATTGTGCAAGGCAAGGCGGGTTTCGGTGCGGGTTTGGCGGATGGCAAGGGTGATGGTGCTGTCTGCCGGCGCTTCGCGCAGGGCGTTGTCGAGCAGGTTGGCGAGCGCCTGTTCCAGCCAGAAGGGGTCGGCGTTGAGCGGGATGGTGGTGCTTTCGGTCGCGGCTTCGTCGTTGTAAAGCAGGCGCAATGCGAGGTGTTTTTGCGCGAGGCGCGGCTGTTGTTCGCGCTGGTGTTTGTGCCAGAGGGCGGCGAGGTTAAGCGGCTGTTTGTGGACGGGCTCTTTTTCGATGCGCGACAGTTGCAGCAGGCGCTGCACGAGGCGGTGCAGGCGCGCACTTTGTTGGGCAATGTTTTCCGCGAAACGGGCGCGGTCGGCGGCGGGCAGGTCGTCTTGCAGCAGTTCGGCGCTGGCGCTGATGGCGGTGAGCGGGCTTTTCAGCTCGTGAGTGAGGGTTTCGATGTAGCGGGTAACGTAGGCGCGGTCTTCGAGTTCGCGCCGCATTTTGCCGATGGCGGCGGTGAGGCGGTTCAGCTCGGAGGCGAGGTGGAAGCGCGGCGCGGGCGGGATGGGCGCGTGCGCGGTGGCGTAACGGCGGACGCGGTCGATGCTGCGTCGGATCCACAGGGTGAGCAGGGCGATGAGGGCAAGCGTCGCGCCGAGGTAAAGGAGGCCGCTCTGGCGCAGGTCGTGTTCGGTGCGCTGTTGGTAGGGGACGAGGTCGGCGCTCGGTTTGCCGAGGCTGACCACGCCGAGCAGGCGGCCGTCGGTGGCGTGGACGGGGGCGGCGGTGTACATGGTGTTGTGCGTGCTGCGCGCGCCGTACTGGCCGCGCAGGGTGCGCAGGATGTCGTTCCAGCGGCTGTAGTCTTTGCCGGTTTCCGCCGCGTCGCTGTGGAAGAGGACGATGCCGGCGGCGTCGGTGATGATGAGCTGTTGGCGGTTCGCGGTTTTGTGGTGCTGTTTGATGTGGATGTCTTGTGGGCGGGCGAGGCGGGCGCGCAGTTGTGCCTGCCAGGCGGGGTCGCGAATGCTGCCGTTTTCCAGCGCGGGCGCGAGCAGGGCGGCGAAGGTTTGGGCGTTGTCGGCGAGGGTGTCTTCCAGCACGTCTTTCATGCCGGGGCGGATTTGTTGTTGTACGTCGCGCAGGAGCAGGACGCCGCCAAGGGTGAGGGCGAGGCCGTAAACGAGAAAGAGGCGGACGAAGATGCTCATCGCCGCTTTCAGGGATGCGTGTGTCCGCTGGCGCGTAGCGGGCGCGAGATGTGTGGGCGGTGTTCGGCCGCTATCCAGCCGGCTGCGGCGTATTTGTCGATGAGTTCGAGTGCGTCATCCAGCCAGGGGCGCAGGTTTTCCACGTTGATGTAATCAAGGTGCAGCATGGCGTCTTCGTGGGCGAGATGCGCGCTGACGCTGCCGTTGCTGTGGATTTCCCAGAGGATGAGTTGCAGCCAGCTGCCGTCGGCACGGCTGGCGCAGTAGTCGCGCGCGGTGATGTCGGTGCCGTCGTCTTGGGCGATGAGGCCGATGCTGAGTTGGTGTGTCGCCGCCCAGCGCGCCAATTCATTTTCAAGGACGGCGATGTGAGCAGGCGGGACGAGGTCAAAGGGGGTGGTCATGGGGTGCTCCTGTCGGTTTTAGGGGAAGGCATCATGCCGCCATAAAAAACCCGCAACAAGGCGGGTTTTCGTTAGGCATTATTCTTCGTAACGTACAGCGAGGATTTCCAGCATTTTGCGGCCGCCAGGAATGGCAACTTCAACGGTTTCGCCTTCTTCTTTGCCCAGCAGGGCGCGGGCGATGGGCGAGGTGTTGGAAATCAGTCCGGCTTTGATGTCCGCTTCGTCTTCGCCAACGATTTTGTAGGTCATTTCTTCGCCGCTGTCGCTGTCTTCCAGCTCAACCGTGGTGCCGAAAACCACTTTGCCGTTTTGCGCCAGCGTGGTTACGTCAATCACGTTGGCGTGGCTCAATTTATGCTCCAGCTCGCGGATGCGCCCCTCGATAAAACCTTGCTGTTCGCGTGCGGCGTGGTACTCGGCGTTTTCTTTCAAATCGCCGTGTTCGCGCGCCTCGGCGATTGCCTCAATCACCCGCGGCCGGTCTTCGCTTTTCAGCTTTTCCAATTCGGCGCGCAAAGCCTGCGCACCTTTTTTTGTCATGGGAATTTTTACGCTCATAAAAGTCTCTGTTTATCAATTTCTTACATAAGAAAAAGCCTTGCCGCAGCAAGGCTTCATCAGGGCGCGCATTCTACCGTGTTGCCGGACGAATTTCATCCGCGCCAACTATATAATGCGCGCATTTTCCCGCTACATCCCGCAAACTCATGCCTCAGAACTTCCACCACATTGGCATCATCGGCAAACTCGGCGCCATCCGCGTGCAGGACGCACTCGCCCGCACCCTCGCCGTCCTCGAACAACGCGACCTGCGCTACAGCCTCGACCCCGACACCGTCCCGCCCGAATACCAAAACGCCCCCGCCGCCCGCCCCATCAGCGACTGGGACGACGTGGACTTGTGCATCGTCATCGGTGGCGACGGCACCTTTCTCTACGCCAGCCGCGCGCTGATTGACCGACAAATCCCGCTGATTGGCATCCACACCGGCCGCCTTGGCTTCCTTGCCGACCTCACCCTCGACGACCTTGCCGCCGAACTCGACCGCATCCTCGCCGGGCATTACCACTGCGAACAGCGCCACACCCTGCGCGTTACCATCGACAGCCGCGACGGCAGCAGCGAGCATCTCGCCATCAACGACGCCGTCATCCGCAACAGCAAAGCGCAAATGATAGAGCTGGACGTCTATACCCACGACCGCTACCTCAGCCACTACCGCGCCGACGGCCTCATCATCGCCACCCCAACCGGTTCCACCGCCTACGCCCTCGCCGCCGGCGGCCCCATCATCGAGCCGAATCTGCCGGTCAGCCTCGTCGTCCCCATCTGCCCGCACACACTCACCCAGCGCCCGGTGGTCATCGACGCGAGCAGCACCATCACCATCACCCCCGGTGCCAAATCCGGCGGCGCACAACTGAGCATCGACGGCCAACAACAACACCGCCTGCTGCAAAAAGACCGCATCACCATCCGCGCCGGCATCCCGCTGCCGGTGTTGCACCCGGAAAACTACCACTTCCAGGACCGCCTGCGCGCCAAACTCAACTGGGGCATCGCCCCCGAAGACAGCCACGGATAAACCATGCTCGAACAACTCACCATCGACCAAATCGCCATCATCGAACACAGCGAAATCCCCTTCCGTCCCGGCTACAACGTCCTCACCGGCGAAACCGGCGCGGGCAAATCCATCCTCATCGACGCGCTCGGCCTTGTCCTCGGCGAACGCGCCGACGCCAGCAGCATCCGCCACGGACAGAGCCGCGCCACCGTCAGCGCTACCTTCAGCGCGCTCAGCAGCGCCCACCAACACACCCTCGCCGAAGACGGCCTCGACGACCCGGACAACCCCGGCCAGGCCGTCATCCGTCGCACCCTGCGCGACGGCGGCAGCAAAGCCTGGATAAACGACCAAACCATCACCGGCGGCAAACTCAAAACCCTCGCCGCCACCCTGGTAAACATCCACGGTCAGCACCACAACCAAGCGCTTTTGAAAAACGACGAACAGCGCCGCCGCCTCGACCGCTACGCCGGGCATCGCGACCAGCTTGCCGCCTGCGCCGACGCCTACCGCCACTGGCAGCAACTCGAAAAAGAACGCGAAGCCTGGCAGGCCGCGCGCACGAGCGACGAAGAACGCCTCGCCCTGCTCGCCTACCAGCTCGACGAAATCGAACAACTCGCGCCACAAGACGGCGAATTCGACGAACTCGCCGCGCGGCAGACCCTGCTCGCCAGCGCCGACCAAATCCTTGCCAGCGGCAACCGCCTCGCCGCACAACTGAGCGAAGGCGACAACAACCTGCAAAGCGCCCTGCGCTACGCCCAGCGCGAAGCTGAACACCTCGCCGCCATCCACGACAACTACCGCGAAACCGCCGAACTGCTCGAACAAAGCGCCGTGTACCTAAGCGAGGCGAGCGACGCCCTCGGCAAACAACTGAACAAAATTGAGCACGACCCCGAAGCGCTGGCCGAAACCGAAGCACGGATGAGCGCCCTGCACGCATTGGCGCGCAAACACCACGTCGACCCCGGCCAACTGCCCGCGCACTGGCAGAAGCTCGCCGCCGAGCACCAAACGCTTGCACAAAAAAACCAAAGCGGCAGCGAACTCGAAGCCGCCTGCCAGACAGCCGAAGCGGATTACCACGCCAAAGCCTCCGCCCTCAGCGCCGCGCGACAAAAAGCCGCCCCGGCGCTTGCGCGCGACGTCGAACAATGGATACGCCAACTCGGCATGGAAAAAGCCACCTTCGCCATCGACGTCCAGCCCGCCGCGCGCCCGGCCGCACACGGCAGCGACGACATCACCTACACCCTCTGCGCCAACCCCGGACAGACCCTGCAACCGCTCGCCAAAGTCGCCTCCGGTGGCGAACTCTCGCGCGTCAGCCTCGCCATCGAAGTCGCCTGCCTGGACGAAACCCCGACCCCGCCGCCGACCATCATCTTCGACGAAATCGACACCGGCATCGGTGGCGAAGTCGCCGATACCATCGGCCGCCTGCTGCACACCCTCGGGCAAAGCCGGCAGGTGCTGTGCATCACCCACCTGCCGCAAGTCGCTGCCTACGCCGACGCGCACTACCGCATCGAAAAACACAGCGACGGCAAACAAACGCAAACCCGTGTAACCGCCCTCGATGACGAAGCGCGCATCAGCGAAATCGCACGCATGCTCGGCAGCGCCGACAGCGACACCAGCCGCGAGCACGCGCGCGCCATGCTTGCCAGCAAAGTATGGGCAAGCGCTCGCGCTGAAAAAACAACTTCATCACCGCGAAACGCACCATAAAAAACGCCACCCCAAAGGTGGCGTTTTCCTTGCGCAAGCGCTGAATGTGGTGTTTAGAAGCGGTTGCCCTTGCGGAAGTTGCGTTCGCCGCCTTTGCGCTCGGCGAACGGTTTTTTGCTACCACCGCCGCGTTTGCCATCGAATTTCTTGCCGTCCGCCTTGCCGTAGTTTTTGCCCGGCGCACCACGGAATTTTTTCCCCGGTTTGCTTTTTGGCTTCGGCTTGCTGGTGATTTTCGGCTCCAGCCCGGCGATGCGGTGCTCTTCGATTTTCCTCTCCAGATAACGGGTGATGGCGGAAAGCTGGCTGCGGTCTGCGAGGCTACAGAGGTTGATGGCGATGCCGGTGCGGCCAGCGCGACCGCTGCGGCCGATGCGATGCACGTAGTCTTCCACTTGGCGCGGCAGGTCGTAGTTGATGACGTGGCTGATGGCAGGAACGTCAATGCCGCGCGCGGCGACGTCGGTTGCGACCAAAATGTCGCATTTGCCCTTGCGCAAGTCTTCGACGATACGGTTGCGTTTGACCTGTGGCAGGTCGCCGTGCAAGTAGCGGGCGCGGAAGCCGTTGTCGCGCAGGGTATCGGCGATTTCTTCGCTGCTGCGCTTGGTGGCGGCGAAGATGATGACTTGCCCCATTTCCGGGTCGGCGACGAGATGCTCAAGAATTTGGTTTTTATGCTCGGCGTTGTCGCAGAAATAGACTTTTTCTTCGATGTGCGCGCTTTCCACTTTGATGGCGATACGCTCCGGCTCATGCGTGTAGCGGCGGGCGATTTTGCCGACCGCGCCGTCCCAGGTGGCAGAGGACATGATGGTCTGGCGACTTTCCGGCAGCGCTTCGATGATGGCGTTGATGTCCTCGGCAAAACCCATATCGAGCATGCGGTCGGCTTCGTCAAGCACGAGCATATCGAGCGCGCTGCAATCGATGCGCTCGTCGCGCAGGTGGTCGAGCAGGCGGCCGGGGGTGGCGATGATGATTTGCACGCCTTTTTTCAGGGCGCGGATTTGTCCGCCGTAGGGCGCACCGCCAACCAGCGGTACGGAAAATAACCATTTGAGTTCTTTGCCGTATTTACGCACTTGCTCATGCACCTGCATGGCGAGTTCGCGCGTTGGCGTGAGGATGAGGGCGCGCGGGCGTTTGCCTTTTTGTTCGCTTTCGATGAGGCGGGTGAGGATGGGCA
>CAUVOF010000004.1:0-47981 GCA_963553325.1 uncultured Cardiobacterium sp. | reverse complement strand
AATGGTAGTTTTGGCTTTCTTGGGAGTCCTGCTACGAAGACTGTGAACACGTTCTAAAAACTTGTCGGAACGCTTGTCGGAATGCATATTGATTTTTAAGGAAAAAATATTTTTACTTGTCGGAACGCTTGTCGGAACAAAGGCAAAAACGTTCCGACAAAAAAATCCGCGTTCCGACAAAAAAAACAGCTTGTCGGAACGGTTTTTTATATATAAAACATCTAATTAACCCTTGCGTTCCGACGTTCCGACAAAAAATCGCGTTTACTGCTTATAAAAATTTACCCACCTGCCCAAACATTAACAAATCGCCCCCGGATGAACGTACCGGAACGGCATTTTTCTTCGGCTCTGGGAACGGTGGCAAAACGGTCATCGGTTGACTGATTGTCGTCCGGCAAAAAGTCAGGGGAGGAAGGGCAGACTGCGGTTCACGGATTGCCCCGCGTTACGCAACGCGATACATTTTGCCCATGAAAAGCCCTGCTCACCCCGGCGAAATCCTTGCCACGATGTACCTTGAACCCCTGGGATTGACCGTTACCCAAGCCGCTGCTGCGCTGAATATGCCGCGCGCCGCCCTGTCGGAAATCATCAATGGCAGGCGCGCCGTAACCCCGAAAACCGCGCTGAAGCTGCAAAAAGCCTTCAACCAGCCTGCTGCCTTTTGGCTGTCGGTGCAATCTGCATGGGAGCTGATAGAATCCAAATCCGCAGTAGCAAAACCGCTCAGCAGGAAAAGCGTGTGAACGCAAAATACGTATCCATAACGAAGAAAAAGCGGGGTTCATGAGGGGTTACATTGAAAAAAGTTGGTTCAGTAACCAATTGATAAAAAATAACCTAACAATATTGTAATTAAGCTGCCCCCACCCTAACCCTCCCCCACAGGGGAGGGGACTGATTGGTTGAATTTCAAGCATTGGCTGCCGTTCAGCCTGTGCTTGTTGGTATGTACTTCGTAGGGTTGAATTGTAAACAGCCCCTAGCGTCCAAAAACACGAAACCCGCCGTTTGGCGGGTTTTATGCAATCAGCGGCGTTTTTTCTTCGCCGCTTTTTCTTTGGCAGCGCCATCCAGCGGCGGCATTCGCTCACTGCTTTGTTGCCGTGTGCTTGTGCTGCGTATTGCAAACAGAAAAGCACTCACCGCAGATGCCCCCAGCGGGGAAGAGGGGCTGATTGGCAGTTTATAGCCCCCCCTAAATCCGGTCAGGCGGAGCCCCCTGCACGGAACTTTGTGAATATCGCTATACAATGCCCGGAATCCCACGACAAAAGGAGTTCCGCATGAAGTCTGCCCCCATCGCTATCGCCCTGACCGCTTTTGTTTTCGGCCTCGGCGGCTGGTACCTCCACGACCGCTTTGGTGACCAGCATGAGATGCCACCGCCCGCCCCAAAACCGCCGCCGGCAACCGCGCCGGATGACAACGCTGCCCGCTTTGCCGGTACCCTGCAGCCCGTTGGCAATGGCGAATGGTCCACCGGCACCGTCGCCCCACTGGCAGCCGCTGAACCGGATTCCGCACCGCCGGGAGCGGCAAGCCACAGCGCCGCCTTGCCCGCCGCAGGCTCCCGGCTCGCCGCTTACCCGCTTGCCACACGCAGTTGGGGCGACATTTATAACCCCGGCGGCACCATTCCCGCACACGGCTTTGCCGCCTGGTTCATCGACACACGCCAACCGCAGCAGCCGGTTGCCACGGCAGAAGAAGCCCGCATCGCCCTCGATTTTGCCTACAGCGACTCCCACGGCATCCCGTCCGAATCCTTCGCTGCCTACTGGGCGGGCAAAATTCCGGTTGTACAAAAAGGCCATTACCGCCTGAAAGCCGATATTAGCTGGGCACAGATGCGCGTCCTGCTTGACCGGCACATCATCGCCGAAAGCCGTGAACCCAACCATACCGAACTGCCGCCCGCGCTGGAGCTGGACGCCGGCGAGCATCTGCTTGAAGTCGAATACAACAACCACTGGCACACCGCACAATTCCAGCTTGCACTTGAGCCGGACGTTCCCGCCTATGGCAGCGAAGACCTTGCCGCCGCCATCGCCGCGCTGCATCTGCCGCCCACAACCGTCACCCATGTGGTTACCCTCTACCAGAGCGCCGAAGCGGACAAGCGCGTCCGCGTGCAGGCACCGGCGGGCGATACCCCCTACATCCTTGTCCTGAACAGCTACGAGCCTGTCAATTGGGAGCTGCAAGGGCGCGCGCCCGTGCTGGTCGTGCATGACGACCGTGGCAGCCTGCATGGCATGGGTGGCGCACCGCAGCTCGTCTGGCGTAGCCGCTTCAGCCATGACGCCAGCGAAGACCTGCCGGGCGCTCCCGAATGCACCTGCTACATCCGCAAGCGCAACCTGAAATGCAAAGGCGACATCACGCCGGGCCTGGTTGGCAAAGTCAAACAGCTAACCGGCTACCCGCTTGCCGGATTCAGCGGCGCTTACGACAACAAGGGCGATGCGCTCATCCCGGTGCCACTGATCCCGGTCGCGGCGCTGGCAGAAAAAGAGGATGCTGCCATCAAGAAAATCCGGCATGACATCGCAACCAACCGAGAACACTGCGCCCATAAAAGCGGCCCCTATGCCCATATTCCCGAAAAGCCCTGAAGCCGCGCGCTTTGCGCAGCTTTTGGTGAGTACCGCTATAAAAAAGCCCGCCAATGCGGGCTTTTTTGGGTGCCGTTAGCGGCGGCGGGTCGCGGGGCGGGGTGGTTTGTTGGCGGGAGCGGGTTTGTTGCCCTCCAGCGCCGGGGCGCTGACGCCGTATTGGTCGAGGCCGCCACCCATGCTGATGTACAAATCAACGTTGTTGGTCAGGATTTGCAGCTCGGTGGCGAGCAGTCCCTGGTCGCTGCTGTAGCTTTCACGTTGCGCATCGAGGCGGTCAAGTGCGGTGCTGACGCCCGCTTCAAAGCGCAGGTTTTCCAGGCGCAGCCGCTCGCTGACGGCCTTGTTGCCGCGCACTTGTGCCGCGTATTGTTCGGCGAGCGTTTGCCGCGCGGCAAGCGCGTCGGCCACTTCGTAGAAGGCGGTCTGCACGGTGTTCTGGTAGCTTTCGACGAGGATTTTTTGTTGGGCTTCGGCGATGTTCACCGCGCGGTTGAGTTTGTCGCGGTTGAAGATGGGCAGGCTGATGCTCGGCGCAATGCTCCAGGCGAGGTTCGGCGCCTTGATCAGTTCGTCGAGTTCGGGGCTGGCGTAGCCGACGCTGCCGGTGAGGCTGATGCTGGGGTAGAGCGCCGCGCGTGCCGCGCCGATGTTGGCGTTCGCCGCTTTCAGCTGGTATTCGGCTTCGCGGATGTCCGGCCGGTTTTGTAGCACGGTGGCGGGGATGCCCGCAGGCAGGCGCAGGTCGGCGAAGGCGTTTTTCAGGCTGCCCGCTGGCGGCAGGTTGAGCTGGCTTACCGGTTTGCCAACCAACAGCGAGAGGGCGTTCAGCGCTTTTTGGTGGGCGCGTTCGGCTTCGGCGTAGCTGCTGCGCGCGCTTTCGATTTGGGTCTGCACGCCACTCAGGTCGCCGGCGGTCATCAGCCCCGCGTCAAACTGCATTTTGGAGAGGCGGTAGCTTTCTTGCCGGCTTTGCACGACGTCTTCGGCCAGTTTTTGTTGGGCATCGGCGATGCGCGCCTGGTAGTAGGTTTTGGCAACGGCGGAGATGATGCTGAGTTCGGCGGCGTCGCGTGCTTCGCGGGTGGCAAGGTATTTGTTCAGCGCCTGGTCGCTCATCGCCTTGACCCGGCCAAAGAAGTCGAGTTCAAAGGCGCTGCTGGCAAGGGTGAGGTTGTGCACGGTGCCAACGCGCGCCCGGCCGGTGCCAGTGAGGTCGCGCGCGGTGCGGCTGCGGGTGATGCCGCCGTTGGCAGCCACCGTCGGCAGAAATTCGCTGCGCTGGATGCCGTATTGGGCTTCGGCGATTTCGGTGTTGAGCGCGGCGGTTTTGAGGTTGTGGTTGTGCGCGAGTGCTTCTTCAATGAGTTTTTGTAGTTGCGGGTCGCGGAAGTAGTCGCGCCAGTGGGTTTCGGCGGCGGTTTTGCCGCTGCTGTTTGCCTGTTCGGCGACGGCGACTTCCATCCAGTTTTGTGGCAGGGCGACGTCGGGCTGGCGGTAGTCGGGGGTGAAGCTGCACCCTGCGAGGAGCAGGGCGAGCGCGAGGGGTTTGAGGAGGGTTTGCATGGGGGGCTCCTTTAGTAGGGCTGGTCTTCGGGGCGAGCGTATTTGTCATGCACGCCGAGTTTGGCGGGGAACACTTTGCGCACGAGGACGAAGAAGATGGGAATCATCACCAGGCCAAGGAAGGTGCCGATGCTCATCCCCCAGAAGACGCTGGTGCCGATGGCGCGCTGGCTGGCGGAGCTGGCGCCGCTGGCGCGGTAGAGCGGCACGACGCCGAGGATGAATGCCATTGAGGTCATGACGATCGGGCGGAAGCGCAGGTGGGCGGCGGCGAGCGCGGCCTGGATGCGGGTTTTGCCGCCTTCTTGCAGGTCTTTGGCGAACTCGATGATGAGGATGGCGTTTTTCGCGGTCAGCCCCATCACGGTGACGAGGCCAATGACGAAGTAGGTGTCGTTGGCAAAGGTTTCGGCGCGGCTTGCCGCCTGCGGCCCGGCAAAGATGCCTGCCAGGGTTTGGTTGAGCCAGCTTCTGCCCATGACGCCGGCGGAGACGCCGAAGAAACCGAGCGGCAGGACGAGCAGTACGGCGAACGGAATCGACCAGCTTTCATACAGGGCGGCGAGGCAGAGGAAGACGGCGAGCAGGGTGAAGGCATAGACGTAGAGTTGTTGGTTGCCGGCACGCTGTTGTTCGAGCGAGAGGCCTGACCATTCGATGGCAAAGCCCGGCGGCAGTTTGGCGGCGAGGTTTTGCATGGTGTTCATCGCATCACCCGCGCTTTTGCCCGCCGCGGCGCTACCGCCGATGCTCATCGCCGAGTAGCCGTTGTAGCGGGTGGTCTGCATCGCGCCTTTTTCCCAGCTGAGGCTGGCGATGCTGCCAAGCGGCACTTGACCACCGCTGCGGTTGGGGATGTTCAGCGCCAACAGGTCTTGCGGCTGCATACGTGCGGCGGCGTCGGATTGGACGGTTACCCGCTGCAAACGGCCTTTGTTGGGGAAGTCGTTGATGTAGGCGGAGCCGAAGTTGGTGCCGATGATGTTGGCGATGGTGGAGATGTCCACGCCTTGTGCGTAGGCGGCGTCGCGGTTGATGTCCAGCCGCAGTTGTGGCGCGTCTTCCATGCCATCCGGGCGCACTTGGGTAACTTCGCTGGTGGCTTGCGCTGCCATGCCGAGCAGTTGGTTGCGCGCGGCGAGCAGCGCTTCGTGGCCAGCGTTGCCGCGGTCTTCGAGCATGAGGTTGAAGCCGTTGGAGGTACCGAGCGAGGGGATGGGCGGCGGGCTTAAGGCGAAGATGGTGGCGTCGCTGATGCCCATGAACATGCCGATGAGGCGGCCACCGAGGGCGCTGGCGCTTTGGTTTGGTTTGGGACGCTCTTTCCAGTCTTTCAAGGTAATGAAGGAAAGGCCCATATTTTGTCCCTGACCGCTGAAGCTGAAGCCTTGCACGGCGACGACGTTTTCGACTTCCGGCTGTTGTTTGACGATGGCTTCCATTTCTTTGATTTTTTCGATGGTGCGCTCGGCGGTGGCGCCAGCGGGCAGCTGGATGCTGGCGATGATAAAGCCTTGGTCTTCGTTGGGGAGGAAGTCGGTCGGCAGGCGGGTGTAGATGTACACCGCGCCAGCGGTAACGGCGAGGTACACCACAAACATCGCGTAGCTGATGCGGATGAATTTGGCGACGGTCGCTTCATAGGCATGGGTGGCGACTTTGACGAGGCGGTTAAACCAGCCAAAGAAGCCGCGTTTTTCGTGGTGGTCGTCGCGTACCGGTTTCAGGAGGGTGGCGCAGAGTGCGGGGGTGAGCGTTAGCGCCAAGAAGCCGGAGAAGCCGATGGAAGACGCCATGACGAGGGCGAACTGGCGGTAGATGTTACCGGTCGCGCCACTAAAGAAAGACATCGGCACGAAGACGACGATGTTCACCAGGGTGATACCAACGATAGCGCTTGAGATTTGTCCCATGCTTTTGCGCGTCGCCTGGTAGGGGGTGAGCCTTTCTTCGGCCATCAGGCGTTCGACGTTTTCCACGACGACGATGGCGTCATCCACCACTATCCCGATAACGAGCACCATCGCAAACATGGTGAGCACGTTGATACTCATGCCGAGCGGGCTCATCAAGGCGACCGCGCCCAAGAGCGAGACCGGGACGACGATGGCAGGGATGAGGGTGTAGCGCAGGTTTTGCAGGAAGAGGAACATCACCACGAAGACGAGCGCCATCGCTTCGCCGAGGGTATGCAGTACTTGCTCGATAGAGAGGCTGACGAAGGTCGAGGTGTCGTAGGGCGTGGACCAAACCATGCCTTCCGGGAAGTATTGCGCCAGCTCTTTCATGCGCGCCTTGACCGCCTTGGCGACGGCAACGGCGTTACCGTCGTTAGAGAGCTGCACCGCCATCCCGGAACTCGGTTCGCCGTTTAGGCGGAGCGAGGTGGCATAGGTTTGCTGGCCGATTTCGATGCGGGCAACGTCTCTCAGGCGCACGGTGGCGCCGCTTTCGCTGCTTTTCACCACGATGTTTTCAAATTCGGCGACGTCGGTGAGCTGGCCGGGGATGTTGATGGTGGCGGAGAAGGTTTGCCCGGCAATTGCAGGCAACGCGCCGATGCTGCCCGCCGGGATTTGCCGGTTTTGTGCGGCGATGGCGGTGGAGACGTCGGCGGCGGTCAGGCCGTAACCGCGCAGTTTTTCCGGATTGAGCCAAATGCGCATCGAGGCTTCGGAGCCGAATTGGCGCACGCCACCGACGCCGGGGATGCGTTGCAGTTCGGGGATGACGTTGCGCACGGCGTAGTCGCTCGCGTCTTCAACGGTAAGCCCGGAGCCATCCTTGACGCTAAGCGCGACCACCATGAGGAAGCCGGTAGAAGATTTGGAGACGGTGATGCCGTTTTGCGTAACCGAGGACGGTAGGCGCGAGGTAACTTGCGACAGGCTGTTTTGCACGTTTACCTGGGCGATGTCTTCGTTGGTGCCGGATTTGAAGGTCAGCGCCAGCGAGCCGGTGCCGTTTGCCATCGCGGTCGCGGTCATATAGTCAAGGCCGTCGATGCCGTTCATTTCGCGCTCGATGACCGAGAGCACCGATTCTTCGATGGTGGTCGCGCTGGCGCCGGGGTAGGCGACGTTGATGTTGATGGTCGGCGCGCCGACGTTCGGGTATTGCTCTACCGGCAGGCGGTAGAGCGAGAGCAGGCCGCCGAGGATGATAAATATCGCGACAACCCAGGCAAAGACCGGACGGTCAATAAAAAATCTGGACATGCTTCCCCCGGATTAGTGCGCGCTGGCAGGTTTGGCCGCATCAGCAGGCTTGCCGTCCGCCGCTTTGGCGGGTGCTGCCGCTTGCGGCTGTGCCGCAGGCTGGCCGTCAGCATTGACTACAACCGGCGTGATATGCGTCGCACCGCCCATCAACTGCGACAGGGTGTCAATCATTACCCGCTCGCCCGGCTTGAGTCCGTCGGTGATAATCCACTGGTTCTTCTGCGTACCGGCAATCTTCACCTCGCGCGGCGCGAACGAGCCGTCTTCGGCGACCACGCGCAAGGTGTCGGTCTTGCCACGAGTAACCGCGGCTTGCGGCACGAGGTAGGCATTATGGAACTGGCTCTGCGGAATGTCGGCGCGCACGTACAGCCCCGGCAGGAGCAGGCCGTCCGGGTTCGGCACTTCGGCGCGCAGCAACAACTCACCGGTGCTGGCATCGACCGTCTGGTCGGCAAAAAGCATCCGCCCCTTGTGCGGGTAGGGCGTGCCGTCATCCAGGGTAATCTGCACGGTAAAATCAACGCCCTTGAGCGCGCCGGACTGGAATTCCTTTTTAATGCGCATCAAATTGGCGGCAGACTGGGTTATGTTCACATAAAGCGGGTCAAGCTGCTGAATCTTCGCCATATTGGCGGTACTGCCGGGGGCGACCAGCGCGCCTTCAGAGACGTTCGATTTGCCGATGACGCCGGAAATCGGCGCCAGCACCTTGGCATACTGCACATTGATTTCCGCCTGCTTGATCGCCGCTTCCGCGACCATGATATTGGCGGAGGCGACCTTCACTTCCGTCAGCGCTTGGTCATAAGTCTGGCGCGACACCGCTTTCTCTTTCACCAGCGGTGCGTAACGGTTGGCGGTACTTTGCGCCAACGCCTTGTTGGCCTGCGCCAGCGACAGCTGCGCCTTGGCCGATTGCAAATTCGCCTGATAAACCGCGTCATCAATCTGATAGAGCTGCTGCCCGGCGCGCACCAGCGAACCTTCTTCAAACAGGCGCTTCTGCACGATGCCGCTGACCTGCGGCTGAATCACCGCCTCGCGCGAGGCTTCCAGCCGCGCCGGCAGGTTTTCGGTAACGATGACCGTCTGCGGCTTGACGACCATTACCTTCGCCGGCGGTGTTTTTTGCTGTTGCTGCGCAGCAGCTGGCGCGGCATTCTCCTTTTTCTCGCCCTCATCCTTCTTCTCTTGCGCCAAAGCGGGCGACAGCGACGTTGCCACAAACATGGCAACCATCAGATATTGCAAGCAAATTTCCATCATGATTTCCTCATTAAAATGCTGAAAGAACTGCGCATTATATACAGCGCTGAATGTAAGTCCAGAAACCTTGCTATACTGCGCCGTCCGCTGAAACCCTATTACTATCATGCGCCGAACCAAAGCCGAAGCCGAACAAACCCGAAACGACATCCTGAAAGCCGCCCTCATCCTCTTTGACGAACAAGGCTACGCCCAGACCTCGCTGAGCAACATCGCGCGCAAAGCAAAAGTCACCCGCGGCGCCATCTACTGGCATTTTGCCGACAAAGAAGAAATCCTTGCCACGCTGGCGCAGGTGCAGTTCGCCGAACTCAACAGCCAAATCAACGCCTCTATTGCCACACCGGATACTTGGCAGAACCTCACCGACAACTTCATCGCCTATTTCCGCAGCCTGCTGGCAAACCCCGACCGCCTGCGCTTCTGCCGCGTTTTCAACCAGCACGGCAGAGTCCCGGCGCTGGAAAAACTCTACCGCGACTATTCCGAACTGTGGCAGGCGCAATGCCGCGAAGCGGTCGTGCGTGGCAAGGAAAACGGCGAGTTGCGACAAGAAGCCGACCCGGAATATCTCTACTTTTATCTGATTATGATGTTCAGCGGCTTGGTTGACCTCTGCCTTGTCCAATCCAGCATGCCGAATTTCAGCGAATACTGCGAGCGCACCATCCGCCACTGTATGGCGCAGTTGAAGGCGTTGTAAGCGCTTATATTCGCGACATAAAGGGCGGTTTCCGCACAATGGAAACCGCCCTGTTTTTTACGCCAAATGGTCGCGGGTGGCGGCGAAGTGGATGTCGGGGTGGCGTTCCTGCGTCAGTTGCAAATTGACGCGGCTGGGGGCGACGTACACCAGTTGGCCGTAGTGGTCGTGCGCGAGGTTCGCCTGGTTTTTGTCGGTAAAGGCTTTCAGCGCCTTGTCGTCCGGCGCCTCCACCCAGCGCGCGGTGGCGACGTTTACCCCTTCAAACTGGCAATCGACGTTGTATTCGCTTTTTAGCCGCTCTTTGACGACGTCAAATTGCAGCACGCCGACCGCGCCTAGTATTAAATCGTTGCCAATCAGCGGTTTGAAAAACTGGGTCGCGCCTTCTTCGCACAATTGTTCCAGCCCTTTTAACAACGCCTTCATTTTTAGCGGGTCTTTGAGGCGGACGCGGCGAAACAGCTCCGGCGCGAAGTCGGGAATGCCGGTGAATTGCAGCTCTTCGCCTTCGGTGAAGGTGTCGCCGATGCGGATGGTGCCGTGGTTGTGGATGCCGATGATGTCGCCGGCAACGGCGTTATCAATATGTTCACGTTCGGCGGCGAGGAAGGTGAGCGCATCGGGAATTTTGATGTCGCGGGCGAGGCGCACCTGGCGCAGTTTCATGCCGGGGGTGAAGGTGCCGGAATTGATGCGCATGAAGGCGATGCGGTCGCGGTGTTTCGGGTCCATGTTCGCCTGGATTTTGAAGACGAAGCCGCTGAATTTCGCTTCTTCCGGGGTAACGGCGCGGGCGGTGGTGGCGCGGGCGCGCGGTGGCGGCGCGTATTCGGCAAAGCCGTTTAGCATTTCGCGCACGCCAAAGTTGCCGATGGCTGAACCGAAGTACACCGGCGTCAGCTCGCCGCGCAAATAGGCGTCGTGGTCAAACGGGTTGCCCGCTTCGCGCAGCAGCTCGATTTCGTCGCGGAAGGCGGCGATGCTGTCCGGCAGCAGTTCGTCGAGGCGCGGGTTATCAAGCCCCTGCACTTCTTCACCGTTATTAACCAGCGCACCTTTGCCCGGCTCGTAGAAATAGACTTTGTCTTCCAAGAGATGATAGACGCCGCGCAGGGTGCGTCCCATGCCAATCGGCCAGGTAACGGGTGCGCAGCGGATTTTCAGCACGTCTTCGACTTCGTCGAGCAGGCTCATCGGCTCGCGTCCTTCGCGGTCTAACTTGTTGATAAAGGTGAAAATCGGCGTGTCGCGCAGGCGGCAGACTTCCATCAGTTTGATGGTGCGCTCTTCCACGCCTTTGGCGCAGTCGATGACCATCAGGGCGGAGTCCACTGCGGTCAGGGTGCGGTAGGTGTCTTCGGAGAAGTCTTCGTGGCCGGGGGTGTCAAGCAGGTTGATGACGCGCCCCTGGTAGGGGAACTGCATCACCGAGCTGGTGACGGAAATGCCGCGCTCCTGCTCCATTTTCATCCAGTCGGAAGTGGCGTGGCGCGCCGCCTTGCGCCCTTTGACCGTGCCAGCGAGCGCTATCGCCCCGCCGAAGAGCAGCAGTTTTTCGGTGAGGGTGGTCTTGCCCGCGTCGGGGTGGGAGATGATGGCGAAGGTGCGGCGGTCGCGGTAGTCGTTGGAAAGAATGTCGCTCATGGGATTTTGGCTATGAAAACAAGGGCGCGGATTGTAGCGCAATCGCCGGGCAGGGCGGCGCTTTTTGCGCTATCCTCACCGCAGTTTTCAACCGGAGAACGCTCATGGGACTTTTCTCGTTACAAGGGCAAACGGCGCTCGTCACCGGCGCCGCGAAGGGCATCGGCAAGGGCATCGCCAGCGTGCTGCGCCAGGCGGGGGCGACAGTCATCATCGCCGACATTGACCACGAACGCGGCACGGCGAGCGCTGCCGAACTGGGCGGGCATTTCCAGCCGCTGGACGTGCGTTCGCAGGAAAGCTGCCGCGCCGCCATTGCCGCCGCCGTCGCCCAATTCGGCGCGCTCGATATCCTCTGCTCCAACACCGGCATCTTCCCGCAAAAAGCGCTCGCCGAGATGACGGAGGCCGACTGGGAGCAAACGCACGGTATCAACCTCAAAGGCACGTTTTTCATGGTACAAGCGGCGGCTGAAGCGATGCGCCCGCGCGGCTATGGGCGCATCGTTATCACCTCGTCTATCACCGGGCCGGTAACGGGCTTCCCCGGCTGGAGCCATTACGGCGCGAGCAAGGCGGGGCAACTGGGCTTCATGCGTTCGGCGGCGCTGGAATACGCACGCTTTGGCATCACCATCAACGCCGTCATGCCGGGCAACGTCCTGAGCGAAGGCTTGCAGGCGCAAGGCGAAACCTATCTCGCGCAGATGCGCGCCGCCATCCCGACGCACACCCTCGGCACGCCGGCGGATATCGGCTACGCCGCCTGCTTCCTTGCCAGCCGCGAAGCCGCCTACATCACCGGGCAGACGATTATCATCGACGGCGGGCAAATCCTGCCGGAATCGGCGGACGCCTTGTTGTAATTTCGGCTAATTAGAGGAAAGCCCCGCTGTTTGGCGGGGCTTTTTGTGATGCGCGATCCATAGCGACGCTTTACATACACGAACCCCGCTACCCTGTATGTAAATCGAACTACCCCGCCAGCGCGTGCAGCCCCGCCAAATCGGGCGTGTCGCGGTTGTAGTTGATTTTTGCCCAGCCCGTGGTGCCGTCTCTGCTTTCAATCAGCAGCCAAAGGTCGGCGCAGCGCTTTTCCTCGCCTTCGCCCAAGCGCGCTTCCTTGGCGCAGGGTTGGTGCGGGTCGGCAAGCTGGATAGTAACCGCTTCGCCGGGGGCGATGCTGGCGACCGTCTCGCCGCCGCCCGCCTGTGCCGTCAGTTGCAGCGGCGTGTCGTGGTCATGCGTTTTGCTGTCGCTCTTGAGTATGCCGCGGTACTGGCTCGCCAGGCCGAGATAGTGATACGGCTGCTCGATTTCGTGCATCGCGTTGTCGCGCAGCGCCCATTTTTGCCGCACGCGGTAGTAGCGGCTGCGCTTGTCATCGACATCGCTATAAACATGACCGTTTCCGGGCAGATAAAAGCTCTGACCAAGCAGCCCGGCAACACCGATGCGGCGAATCTTGCCTTCGCTCGCCGGCAGGAAAATACAGTAATGCTCACCGCGCAGGCTGACAGCGCAGTCAATGTGATAACGCACGCCGCCCGGTGCGAAAGCGGCTTTTAGCAGGCGGTCATAAATTTCATAAGCGGGCGCGCGCTCATCTGGCGCGCTTTCCGGCGGCAAGCCGGGCGCGGGAATATCCGGCTCGATATCGTCGTAGTAATAGTGTTTGTCCAGCGGGCTGCCGAGTTCGGGGTGGTAATGCAGGTCAAGGCCGAGCCGTTCGTCGTGGCGGCGTTCAAGCGCAGGGAAGGTTTCGCCGCTGTCTTCGCCCGCGCGTGCTTGCGCCCAGCCGGTGATGCCAAAGGGCGTTTTGACGAGGTAATGACCGCCATCATCGATAAATAAAACACCAACTGTGCCGCCAGGCGGGATAACGGCGATGGTGTCGCCACCGTCGGGGTGGCGGGTGAGGGTCAGCGTGGTGGCGGCATGGGTTTCGTGGTTAATCCAGCTACCGTTTTTCTTGGGAATGGTGTCGGTAAACAAGGCGCTGGCGTGCGCGCTGCTGATGATGAACGAGAGGATAAGCGTGGGAATTTGCCGTTTCATGGTGTGTATATGTTGTTAGTTAGTGTGAAATGGCGTGAATTATATAGTGGAAACTGCATGCAGGCGACTGCATTCAGCGGCAATGCCATGACTCTCGTGGTTTTTGTCCTATACGCCTGGTTTTTTGCCGCAGAAATATTAGGCTGCCTTCCAAATGTATCTTTTCTGCGGCAATGATTTATCCCTGCCCTCACCGGGGGAGGGGGTTGTTCAGATTCGTGCATTGACGTCGCTTTTTCACAAAATCACCGTTTGGAAAAAGATCTATTGGAAATAAAAAAGCTGCACCCCAGGGTGCAGCTTTCGTTATTTGCAGAAATTTATTCTTCGACGACAAGGCGCGCATTTAGCGGTTGCAGCGGTCGGTTATTATCCTGACCAATCATCTCGCGCATTGCCGCCAATTGTTCCTTGCTGGCCGTTACCGGTGTTTTGAAGACAATCCAGTTCACGCCTTCACTGCAAGGCGGCGTCGTTAATGAACCATTTAAGCGGAAATGACTTTGTCCTTGCGGGAAAAGCGGCATGACATCGAGCTTTTTAGTGAGCTGATTTTTTTCACCGGCTTGTAATTTTTTTGCCAATAATGGTTTTAAGGCGGGGTTTTCTTCGCCTTCGCTAAACATTACACCCAATACGGCAAGTTCTCCCGCATCTGATTGGTGGACAAAATGCACTTCCATCGGGAAATATTTATTCTGCAGGGTATGCTCGCTTGGTGTATGAAAATGGAATTGTTTGAAGGTGAAAGTTTTATCGCCAAGCTGCAATGCCTGCACGCTTTCTGCAGGCGTTGCCTGAATGGTATGTCCATTGTTTTCGACGGTATAATTCAGCGCTTCATAGTGGAATTTTGCGCTGTTGTCAGCGCTTGCTTGCGCGGTAGATAAATCCACCGGCGACTGGTTTTTGCCAAGCTGGCAGGTGGCATATACCGGGCTAAGTTCACCCCAATGTTCCGGGCTATCCTTGCCAGTGTATGACCAGGCAGGCGCACCTGCTTCGGCCATGGAAATTGCGGGGATGAATGCGGCACAGATTGCACCCAGTACAGATAAACGCATTTGCATAAAGCCTCCAGTTTGCGTTGGGTTAAAGAATGGGCGGGATTATGCCGATGTTGGTATTTTTTGGCAACCAGAAAGCAGTTTTATTTATTTTGTTTTCGGCTTGACAATTTTATTTTTTACTATAGCCAACGTTTGGTTGCGTTTCATGGTGGAGAAAATTCTTTTTACGCCATGAAATTATTTTTCCCATGCCGTTTTATATTGAAGGCAATACAGGCACTTTTTAAGAAAACGGCAGCGCGGTATTTTTTTCTATGCCGAATGTGCTGCCGTTATAAATGATGGCAAACAGCATGTTATTCGTTTGGCGTCATGCCGCTTTTTGCCATTTCTTGCATTTGCAGGAGCATTTCGCCGCTCGCCCTGCCTTCGGCGGTGAGGCGGACAGTGGAGTCAATGGCATTGCGCGGCTCAATGAGTTTTTGTTGGAGTAGTACCTTCGCCAGTCCGGCTTCTTCGATTTCTTCCCACATGACCGGCGTAGCATTAGGACTGGCAAGTTCCATCAGCAGGGCGAACATTTTTAGGGAACGTGTGGCGCCGCCGTCTTCATCCCAAACGCTGTTTTCGTCGTATTGTGGCGGGGAAGTGCCTACTTTTTTGTCAATGTAGCCAATCCAGACTTCGCTGTCTTCTGGGTTAGGGCTGGCTACCAGACGGATTTTTTCGACTCTAATGCGGTGTATCCAGTCATCGCCAAAGTCAAACCAGTAGTAGATGGTGTCTTTTTCTTTAAGCTGGGCATCGTCCAAGGTGTATTCGTCGGCAAGGTGTTCGATAAGGTCGTTAGCCGCTGGTTCTTCTTCGTTAAGGCGGGAGCTTGCCACCATGATTTCCCGTTCGACGCTCTCTTTGCAGGCGAAGATGGACTCGCCTTTTTTCATTTTTTCTTTGTGCGTGAGGAGAAAGCGGTAGAGGTGGTCGTCTTCACGGTCAAAGGCGTCAAAGATGAGTACATGCAGATCGGTGAAGGTGGCGTTGCCGCTGATGTCGATGATGCGGTGCAGTTTGCTCATCGGCTGGGCGTGCGCGCCAACCAGCCAGATTTTCAGGCGGTAGAGGTTGAGGGTGGCAGGCATGGGAGCTCCGGGTTTTAGGTGGGGGATTTATGAATGTGGACGGTTAGTGTACTGTCCAAGGTAGGTTATTTTGCGATGGACTGGAAATACACGTTACTTTGGGATGGGGATCAATGGCTTTGAGTTGTTGTTTTAATTTGTCTTGCACATCACGAAAATTGATGGCGTGTGGTCTTAATCTATTTGTGCTGGTTGGCTGTTCAAGATGCAGGATTATTTTAATACATCGCTTTCCCAAAAAATCTCTGGAAAAATTCTTTTCATTAGGATTTGTGGCATTTATTTGTGCGGCCACTAAACCTGCCAGCGTATCACGAACTTTAAGTGCAATTTCATCAGCTAGGTCTATTAGCTTACTTCTTGGGTGTTGACGGTAGTCCTTAATTTCTATCATCCAAGCATTCTGTCCCAAATAACTTAATATATCGACAGCTTTGTTGTCATGGTAACAGTGGTTTTGGAACTGGTTTCTGTAAAAAGCCCAGTCATCATATTTTTCGGCTTCAACCCCTTGGGCAAAGGTAAAGGTTAATTTCCCTTCTTTTATTGTAGGCATTTTATTGACGGTTTGCGCTATTAGCATCAGGGAAATATGGTTCTTCCACCGCGATAAAACGGTCTGATTGTAGTAATTCTTCATCCAGCATAATAAGCGTCTGGATGTCTGCAATATCGCTGCTTTGCTCTAATTTTGTTTCTCCTTCATTTGTGGATAAGGAAAACCAGCGGTGTTTAGGCGAGGCATCCTTGTTTTTTGTAAATAGGATGTCTAGTTCACGGAGTAAGAATAGTGAATGCGTAGCAAGAAATATTTGCACACCGGAATGGGCAATGGCGACGATAACGTTTGCCAGTACTTTAATCAGTTTGGGATTGAGGTTAGCTTCAGGCTCATCCCAGAATAGATAGCCTTGCTTCAATAGAGTGCCGGTACTGATTAACCGTGCCAGCATTGCCAATTTCCGCAAGCCTTCCGCTACCAGCGGTATTTCCATTTTTCCTTCACCGGATATTTGTAGATAAAATCTGCCCGTTTTGGCATCAACAAGGACTTTCCCTTCCATGGCTTCTTCTAAAGGGGCGAGTAACTGGGCTATTTCTTTCTCACGAGGACCTTTGAGTGGGGGATTTCCCAAGAGTGAAACGGTATCGCGCCAGGTTTCTTCAAATTCCAAATGGTAATTATCATATAGTGGCAAAAACCATGGACATAGCGTTATGAGTTCACGGGTTGGCAGGAAGGCGGGAGATTGGGGCAATTTTTTGCTCGGGGGCTGGATAATTTCTACCTGACTTTTCGCACTGCTGGCGAAACCGATTGCTGCGCTATAAGGAGTGTCACTCATTGTTATCGCTATTTCACAGCGCTCTCGCCCTTGTTTGCGCTTGACCAGTCGTCCCAAACTTTCCGGACGAAAAACCGCAATCAATTTTTCGGCATAGGTTTTTTCCAAAACGGTTTTAGACAATTCTTTGGCATCGGCCTGTACTTTTAACAAAGTATAGAGCGCCTTGAGTACGTGCGATTTACCCAAGCCGTTTTCACCCACGATAGTATTGATGCCTGCTGCGAATTCCCATTTTGCATTTGGCAGACGAGTGAAGTTTTTGAATTCTGCGTGTTTAATCATGGTATTCCGGTTGAAAAATTGCCCTTTCCTGTACGGGAAAGGGCATTTTTAGGTCGATTGGCAAGGATTTTAGACGTACTGTCTGTGTTCGCCGCCGTGCGCGATGTTGTCCACGCAGCGCGGGCAGAGGCCGGGGTAGGCGGGGTCGCTGTTGACTGTCGGCAAGATGTGCCAGCAGCGTTCGCATTTGTCGCCTTCGGCTTTGTGGACGGTTACTGCGAGCGTATCGCCCTGTGCGAGGGTTACGGCAGAGGTGATAAAGAGGAAGCGGAGTTCGTCGCCCAAGCGGGTGAGGTTGTGGTAGGTGCTTTCTGGCGCGCTGATGTGTAGCGCCGCTTCGAGCGAGCCGCCGATGAGGCCATCTTTGCGCACGTTTTCCAGGGCGACGTTTACTTCTTCGCGCACACGGATGAGGTCTGCCCAGTAGGCGGCGTCAAAGGCGGCGTCGTAGCCGGTGAGACCGTCGTAGAAGCGGGCGAGGAAGACGGATTCTGCGCGCGCGCCCGGCATGTGTTGCCAGATTTCTTCGGCGGTGAAGCTCAAGATGGGGGCGAGCCAGCGCACCATTGCTTCGAGGATGTGCCAGATGGCGGTTTGTGCCGAACGACGCGCGCGGTTGTCGGTGGCGACGGTGTATTGGCGGTCTTTGATGATGTCGAGGTAGAAGCCGCCCATTTCGACCGCGCAGAAGTTAAAGAGCTGCTGGTAAATCAGGTGAAATTCGTAGTTTTCGTAGGCGGCGATGATGGCTTTTTGCAGGGCATCGGCACGGGCGATGGCGTAGCGGTCAAGCGCCAGCAGTTCGGCTGTCGGCACGGCGTGTTTGGCCGGGTCGAAGTCGTGCAGGTTGGCGAGCAGGAAACGGCAGGTGTTGCGGATGCGGCGGTAGGCATCGGCGCGCTGTTTCAGGATGTTGTCGGAGAGGCTGACTTCGGCGCTGTAGTCGGCAGACGATACCCAGAGGCGAAGGATGTCCGCGCCGAGGGTGTTGATGACTTTTTGCGGTTCAACCACGTTGCCGAGCGATTTGCTCATTTTGCGGCCGCTTTCGTCAACGGTGAAGCCGTGAGTGAGCAGGCCTTTGTAGGGCGGGTGGCCGTCGATGGCGCAGCCGGTGAGCAGCGAGGAGTGGAACCAGCCGCGGTGCTGGTCGCTGCCTTCGAGGTAGAGGTCGGCGGGGTAGCCGATGTCCGGGCGCTGGCGCAGCACGGCGTAATGAGTGCTGCCGGAGTCAAACCAGACATCCAAGACGTCGTTCAGTTTTTCGTAGTTTTCAAGGTCGGCAGCGGGGATAAGGTCGGCAAGCGCAAGGGTAAACCACGCTTCGATGCCGTCTTTTTCGATGACGGCGGCGGCTTTGTCCATGATGTTGAGGATGTCCGGGTGCAGTTCGCCCGTTTCTTTGTGCTGGACGAAGCAGAGCGGCACGCCCCAGTAGCGCTGGCGGGTGATGCCCCAGTCGGGGCGGTCAGCAATCATGTTGGTGAGGCGGCTGCGTCCCCATTCGGGGGTGAAGCGCACGTGTTGCAGGCCGTCAAGCGCGGTTTGCCGCAGCCCGGCTTTGTCCATGCTGATGAACCACTGCGCGGTGGCGCGGTAGATGGTCGGGCTGTGGTGGCGCCAGCAGTGCGGGTAGCTGTGGCGGATGGCGTCATGATGGACGAGGCGCCCGGTGTCGCGCAGCAGTTGCACGATTTTCGGGTTCGCCTTGAAGACGTTTTCGCCGGCGAAATACGGGGTGTCTTCGCTGAAGCTGCCGTCGGGCAGGACGAGGTTGAGCACGTCAATGCCGTAATGGCGGCAGATTTCAAAGTCTTCCACACCATGCGCGGGCGCGGTGTGAACGCAGCCGGTGCCGGCATCGAGCGTTACGTGGTCGCCGTTAATCAGCAGCGAGTCGCGCGCGGCGAAGGGGTGGGCGAGAACGAGGCGGTCCAGCGCGCTGCCTTTGGCGGTGGCGTGCACCGTCCACGGCGCGCTGATGCCCCAGCGTTCGCGCACGCTGTCCATCATTTCTTGTGCGATGACGAACCAGCGCCCCTCGCCTTCGATGAGGGCGTAGTCGTGTTCGGGGTGGACGCTGACGGCGAGGTTGGCAGGCAACGTCCACGGTGTGGTCGTCCAGATGATGACGTCCACCGCCGGCGGCATGACGTCGCTGCCCATGCGGCGCGCCAGTTCCGCCGGGTCGTGCACGGCAAAGCGGACGTCGATGGAATCCGAGGTTTTGTCTTCGTATTCGACTTCGGCTTCGGCAAGCGAGGAGCGGCAGTCAAGGCACCAGTTCACCGGCTTGAAGCCATGCACCACATGACCACGTGCGACGATTTCGCGCAGGGCGCGGACGATGCCTGCTTCCGTCTGCGGCTGCATGGTGAGGTAGGGATGCGCCCAGTCGCCGAAGACGCCGAGGCGGATGAAATCGGCTTTTTGCAGCTCGACCTGGCTCGCCGCATAAGCGCGGCAAGCGGCGCGGAATTCGGTGGCGCTGACTTTCGCGCCCGGTTTGCCGATTTGCTGCTCGACTTTCTGCTCAATCGGCAGGCCGTGGCAGTCCCAGCCAGGGATGTAGGGGCTGTTAAAGCCGAGCAAATGGCGGGATTTGGTGATGATGTCTTTCAGGATTTTATTTAAGGCATGGCCGACGTGAATGCTGCCGTTGGCGTAGGGCGGACCGTCGTGCAGGATGAATTTGGGGGCGTCGACGAAGGCGGCGCGTTGCTTGCCGTAAATGTCTGCTTTTTCCCAGAAGGCAAGCATTTCCGGCTCGCGCTGCGGCAGGTTGCCGCGCATCGGGAAGTCGGTTTCGGGAAGGTTCAACGTATTTTTATAGTCTGCCATGAGGGGTGTCCTGATTGATGAAAGCGTAGGCGCGGGCGATGTCGTCGCGGATTTGCGCGGAAAGTGCGGCGGCGTTGGCAAAACGCTGCACATCGCGCAGATAGTGGCAAATGTGGACGCGCAGCGTTTGCCCGTAGAGCGCGGCGTCCTGCGCGAAAAGATGCACTTCCAGTTTGCGCTGCATGCCGCCGAAAGTGGGGGTAGTACCAACGTTGGCAACGCCCCAAGAGAGCGCTGCCCGCTGCGGGGCGGCTACTTGTACCACATAGACCCCATCCGGTAAACACCAGTTGGCGGGCAGGTGCAGGTTGGCGGTTGGCGTTTGCAACACGCGACCGCGGCCGTCGCCGTGGCGCACCTTGCCGGTAAAACTGAGGTCGTGGCCGAGCAGCTCGCGCGCCGTATTCAGGTCGTGCGCGGCAAGGGCAGCGCGGATGCGCGAACTGGAAATGCGTTCGCCGCCCGCGCTGACGGTAGCGAGGGATTGCACGCGAAAACCGTGCGCGTCGGCAAAACGCTGCAACAGCGCGAAATCGCCCTGGCCGCGATAGCCAAAGCGGAAATCGTCGCCGACCAACAAAAAACGCAGGCGCAGCGGCAGCAGATAATCGCGGATGAAATCCTCCGCCGGTTTCTGCATCAGCGCTCGGGTGAACGACAAAAGCAGCCAATGCGGTAAACCCGCTTCCGCGAGCCAGTGCGCGCGGTCGCGCAGCGGGGTCAAAAGCGGCGGCGGCGTGCCGCGCACCAGTGCTTTTGGGTGCGGAAAAAAGCTGAGCAGCACCGGCGCGAGATGTTCCGCCGTGGCAACTTCGTTGAGTCGCTGCAAAATGGCCTGATGGCCACGGTGGACGCCATCAAAATTGCCGATGGTCAACGCCACGGGCAGCGGCAGCGCCAACTGCCGCTGCCAACGGTGAATCTGCATGAATCCTCGCGGGTGAAAAAGCGCGCATTATAGAGGACGAGGGCGCGGCGGAAGGGGGAAATTGGCGTGATTCGCCGCTTTTACGCCTGCCACGCAAAGCGCAAAAAATCACGCAAGCGCACCGCTTCCGTGATTTCATCGTGCGGTAGCAGCAAATAGTGCCACGGCTTGCCGCCGGTGCTGGCGGTGTAATCGCTTGTCTGCCCGCACCAGCGCGCGGCAGCGGTCGCTTTCGCCTGCACCTCGTCGCTTTTCAGCTCGTCCCGCTTTTTCGTCTCAACCATCAAAATGGCGTCGTCCGTTTCCGCGACAAAATCGGGGATGTACTCCGCCTGCTCCGCGCCAAGCTGGTAATAGATTTGGAACTGTCCCTTGACCGGGCGAAACCATTTTTGCGCGTCGCGTTCCAGAATGACGGCGAAACGCCGCTCGGTGTCGCTATCGAATTTTTGCAGCGGATAGAGGCATTTTTGAAAACCATTGAACAGCATCGACTTGATGCGGCTGACGTCCGCAACCGTCTCGCGGTAATGGTGCGTCTTGCCGGCTTCTGCGCTGAAATTGCAGGGCTTGAGCGCGGTAAAGCCACGGCTGACCCGCACCTCAAACCCCACCGCTTCTTCAAAGAAATGCGCCACCATCTGCGCATGGATTTCCTTGGCGATGGTCTTGGCGTGTCCTTGTAGCACGTTGAGCGTCTCGTCTTCCGTCAGATAACTGCGCAGGTGCTGCACCATCTGCCCCGCCAGTTCGTAGAGCAGCTCGGACTGGGTGAAATAGTCGATGTCGTCGTAATCCACCAGCTCCCGCACGATGTAATCCTCCGTGCGCTGCTCGGTGATGCCGCGCTTGACCGTCAGCCGCGTTTGTTCGTTGCTATGCAGCCCCTGAATCACTAGCTCCTGCTCGCCCGGCTGCAAATGCAGGCCGCTCGTGTCCAGCGAAAACGGATGAAAGCCCGTCGTAACCTCGCCCGTCGGCACGACACTAATGCGCGGAATATCAATCGTCTGCTGCACGACGGTTGCCGTTGTCGCTGCCACCACCGCCGCCACATCCAGCGTTGCATCGGGCAGCAACTCGCCCTGCTTGGGCTGCAAGCGCGCCGCCACTTCCGCTGCAATCACCGCCTGCACTTCAGGCTGGCGCAATGCGGCGCTATTCGGCAATAAATCGCGGCGGGTTTCGTATTCTTGGATAACTTCCAGCGTTATCCGCGCCGCCGCTTTTTCCGCTTCGCCGCTGAAAACGGGCGCAACATCGTCCGCCGCTACCAGCCCCAGCCGCGCTTCCACATTGGAAGCCACCTGCACGCTTTCCTTTTTCTCGGCAGCGGCGGGTTCCGCCAAAATCACCTGTTGCAGGCGTAGCAACGAATCGCCGCGGTTTGCCTCGTCAACGATTTCCTGAAACTTGTCATGGGCGACGATATGCAGCCAATCCACCGCCTTCACCCCGGTGCGTTTGCCGTAGGGCAGGCGTAGACCGCGACCAATACTCTGCTCCACCAACGTGCGCGCATTGGCGGCGCGTAGCGGCACGATGGTGTAGAGGTTGGTAACATCCCAGCCCTCTTTCAACATATTGACGTGAATGACGATTTCCGTCGGCTCGTCGCGGCTTTCCACCGCGAGCAGGCGGGCGACCATCTCCTCCTCGTCCTTGCCGCTCTTGCTTGAATCAACCTGAATCACCTTGCCTGCATAGCGCCCGGCAAAAAACTGCGGCGATTCCAGCAGCGCCTTGAGCTGCGCCGCGTGCGTGGTGTCGCGGGCAATTACCAGCATGAACGGCTTGACCGCTTCAACGCCGTTTTCGCGCGCATAGGTGAGCAGCTCGATTTTGGTCGTTTCATGCAGGCGCACGCCGTCTTCCAGCTTGATTTGCTCGATTTCCTCCGGCGAATAGGCATCCGCCTGGAAATGGTCGCGGGTGGCAACGGCAGGCTCTTTGACAAAACCATCGCCCATTGCCCGCGCCAGCGGATAATCCATGATGACATTGCGGAACGGCACCTGCGCCTTGCCCGCTTCCACGAACGGCGTCGCCGTCAGCTCCAGCCCAAACAGCGGCTTGAGTTCGTTAATGGCGCGCATCCCCGCTTGCGCGCGGTAGCGGTGCGACTCATCCATCAACAGCACCAAATCGGGCAGATTCGCCAAATGGTTGAAATAACTGTTGCCCAGCACCTCGCGCATCCGCTTGATGCGAGGCTCCTTGCCGCCGCGCACCTCGCTGTTAATCTTGGCAATGTTAAAGACATTGACACGTACCTCACTCCAGAACTCACCACTAAACATATACTGCTGGTCGTAGTTGTCGCCGGTGATGACGCGCGGCGGCTGTTGCGCAAATTCGGCGATGCCCTTGAAGACATATTTCGGCGTGTTCGGGGTGAAATCGGCAATCAGCTTGTTGTAAATGGTCAAATTGGGCGCGAGGACAAAGAAATTGTTAATGCCATAGCGCAGATGCAAATAGGCAATGCAAGCGCCCATCAAGCGCGTCTTGCCGACCCCGGTCGCCAGGGCAAAACACAGCGAGGGAAACTCGCGCTCAAAATCGCTTAGCGTCGGAAACAGCCCCTTGAGCGCGGCGAGAATGGCGGTGACATCGCGCTCATGTTTAAGCATTGTCGGCGCCGCATCGAGCGCCTGCGCCAACTTGGCGAGTGATTCCGCCTGCGGCGGGCGCAAAGACAGGCGACTGCTGATAGCGTGCAGAATGCGGTTACTCATGACTTATCCCCCGCAAACAAATCGCCTTGTGCCGCTGCCTTGCCGTCGTTATCGGCAGATTTTTCGGCGGTTGCCATGGGCAAATTGGCAACATTCAAGCTGTAATCGTCATGCTCCCATTCGCAGCGCTGCAGAATTTCGCGCGGAATCTTGCACAAGGTCAAATTCGGCCAGCGTTCCGCCGCCTGCGCGGCAGAAATGCCATGAAAAGCGCTGCAACAAATCAACAAACTGCGCCCCGCGCCGACCTCATTGGCAATCGTCTGCAATTGGCTGACGGAAAGATTCTGCGTGGTTACATAAATAAAATCGCGCTCACTCGAATAGCCATGCTGCCACCACAAGGTTTCTGAAGGCTGATAGGTAAAACCCTGAATCTTTGCCAGCGCTTCCGCCAATTGTGCCGCGTTATATTCGGGGTTAATAATTTGATTGCCCCAGTGGTCGCGCACAATCAGCGTCGGCGCCAGTTTGTAATAGCGGAAACCGCCGCCGCCCTGCCAATTCACCGCTTTGGAAATACCGCCCTGGTCTTCGCCGTCAATTACCTTGTGCAGACGCGGAATAATATGGGTATGACAATGCTCGCCCAATTCCACCATAATCCAACGCCGCCCCATTTTATGCGCCACCGCGCCGGTGGTGCCGGAACCGGCGAAAGAATCGAGAACGAGGTCGCCGGGGTTGGTGGCGAGAGTTAAAATTCGTTCTAGTAGTTTTTCGGGTTTTGGTGTTGAGAAAATTTCTTCTGAATTAAATTTAGCAACCTCGCGTTTTGCATCTTGGTTATCGCCTACTTCTGAACGAAGCCAAACTGTCATTGCAACAATTCCATCTTGTACCTCAGATAAAAACCTTTTTATTCGTGGGACATTATTTCCACTTTCGCCAAACCATATTCTATTGTCGGATAATAATTCATTAAATCTTCGTGGTGAAGCTGCCCAACAGCGCCCTTTTGTGGGTAATAGTTTTCGACCACTGGGCGTAGTAATTTCATAAATATTTTCGCTAATGCCAGTTTTTGCAAATTGAGCACCGCGTTGACCGCCAGTTAAGCTAATAGTAAAGTCTCCAGAAGTCCAAACTCCACGAGGGTCGTTATCAGGGTTAGTATATCTAGAATCCGATTCTTCCGTTCTAGGTAATAAATTGGGGCGCCATGACATCTTATTTTTTGCATAAATAAGAATGTGGTCATGGCTATCAGAAAGCCACTCGCTATTGGCTTGGGGCGAGAATTTTTTTTGCCAGATAGCATTAGCCACAAAATTCCCCCTGCCAAAAATCTCATCACACATTACCTTCAAATAATGCGCTTCATTGTCATCAATGGTAATCCACAGCGAGCCATAATCCGCCAACAATTGCCGGATAATTTCCAGACGGTCGCGCATGAGTCCCAACCAAATGGAATGTTCCAACCCGTCGTCGTAATGAGTAAAGGCGCTGCCGGTATTGTATGGCGGATCAATAAAAACGCATTTCACCTTGCCGCTAAATTCCTGCTCCAGCGCTTTTAGCGCCAGCAGGTTATCGCCAAAGATGAGGCGGTTGTCGAATATATCGCTGTCGCTGAAGCGGTGTTTAGCGTGATAGGATTTTTCCGCATCTTCCAGCAAAATCCTCGGCTCCAGCCGCGGACGTTTTTCTTTGCCTATCCAGGTGAGTTCTAGTTTTTGCTTTTTCATGCTATTTCTCCTGAATTTGTGGTGCTTGTTCTGATAAATAATTAAATAACCGCTTACGTGGATATTCATCATCTTCTGTATTTTGAATATTACGTAGCGAAGCTATGGCTGGATCTGATCCTAAGTTAAAGTGAGCTACCATCAAATCACTCAGGAATGCTACCACATTACCCTGATTACGAAAATAAGCTAATGGCCCTTCAGTAATGAGCCTTTGTTGGCCGAGTTCAAAAGTTTGTTGTCGCAGTTGATCAAGTGGCTGACTGATTAGTGTAGAAATTATTTTTGGGTCAATGATGTCAGCTGAATTAATGCGCTTGCATAGGCGTTTCATCATCACTACCGTAATAATGTGTAAGGCATGGCGATAAATCAGTTTTTCTTGACTGCGTGTTGGTGCTTGTTGTTCATAACCCACCACAAGCTCACGAATTACACGATGACATAATACTGCATTGACCAGCTTTATACCGGATAGCTTGGTGGTAAATAATGTTTGGTATTCGGTAGAGTCAGGGTTGGCAAGTCGTGCGGGTTCTCTTTTAAGGATTGCAGTATAACGCGGATCTTTTTGTAGAGAGGCCAATGCCCGGATTGCTTCATCCAGTGTAATAGCTCCAGAATTAGCTATAGGAGCCTCAGTACGATAGTGATAATTGAAGCCAAGACAGGCGATTTCTTGTCGTAATCTCTCTTGAACCTTATCTAACGAAGCAAAGTTCGCAGTCTGTACTGGATTCTGGTGATTACGAGCTTTGGTTACACTTTTCCCAAATTGTTCATCCGATGATGTTTGGATCAAAGTGAGCATTACCTTGGCTTCATCAATATTTTTATCTGGATACTGTTGTGCAAATTCAGCTGCTGACGCTACTGTTTGTGCGCCATTAATGATGGATAAACTATGCACTTCAAACCTCCTTATATCGTCCTTTCTACCCTTCGGATCAATCTTGTCACAAATAGCAGTGATGCCATTGTTTAGGTAGAAGAAATCTGCTGGGGATTCATCTAATGTCGCTTTGATTGCTTTATTCACATCTGATTGGTTGCTACCAAGAAAGTAGCGAATATTACGCTCATACAAGGCTTTACTATGCTGCTCATGTAAAGCCACCAAATCCGTTAGTTGCGCAATTCCATAGTATGTAAGGCGTGGGATCTCAAGTTTTGCATAATTCTGCAATCTAATATCCGTATTTACGGGTTTGTAGGCTTGTTCTTCTAATAGATCGTGGACTATTTCGGCAGGGGTGTAATATTTTACCTGTTGAACAAGGCGCTCTTCATCACTTTCTTCATTATTTATAATATCATGTAAGACATCAGACGCTGTTTTTGATATTCCGTTACCAGTATAAGCTATGACTAGTTTAATATGATTACATGTATCAAGTGCACTTTCAATTTCAGCTTGTCGATTCAGAATATTTTTATTAAACGAGTTAAAGCTCTGTTTCAATAATAAGCGAACGCCTTTACAAAATGACAAAGCATCTTCTTGCTTGAATTGCTCAGATTCCTTTAACTTAGCTTGTAATAAATATAATGTTTCTGTTGGCACATGATAATAGATTGCATCAATACCCTGGTCATTAATGTCATCAACGATGGATGCGGAAGCATCTCGTGGTGTAATGTCTAGTAGTTTGTTCAAAGTAAATGCACTAAAAGCGCGTGATAGCTGCTTGATATGTTGTTCATCCTTAGATTTGGTTGTGTCAAGCAGGGGAGGTAAAAATTGTACGAAGCGTTCCGCTAAAATCCGCTTCAGAATCTCCATATATTGGGGTTCGAGTGCTGACATATTAATATTTCCTGAATTTGTTCTTAAATGCCGGCATCAATATATCTCTCACCGGCTTCCTTTTTGTCATCATTTCATCTCCCATTCAATGGTAAACAAGGTGCGTTTTTCTATTCGCTGCTCTAGTTGTGCTTCTAGTTGGGCAAGCAACTGGTCGCGCTGGGCGCTGATTTCGTCTTGCCGGTCAAACAGTTCTTTGCGCATTTTATTGCGTTTGTCTTCTAGCTCGCGCTGCTTTTTCTTCCATGCCAGTTTGTCTGCCAAGGTTTTCGCGCTGGCGGCATTGCGCCCCGCTTCTTTTCTTTCGCGCTCGGTTTCGTCGATGGCGCGCTCCAGCCCCAGTTTCAGGTCTTCCGCCCAGGCGTCCAGTTTGTCGCATTCCTGGTCGAAGTAGCTACCGCTGCGAATTTCTATTTCCGTCAGCAGTGCCGCTTGGCGTGCGTCAATGTCAGTCAACAGGGCGGCTGGCAGGGTGTCGGGCAGGCTGGCGGTTTGTGCGCTTGCGGGCAGGCGTAGCAGTTTTTCCGGGTCGTCTTCTGCCAGCACTTCGCCGGCGTGGGTTGTCGCCGCTACCAGTAAGTGTTGTTCTTGGCTGCCGAGGGTTTCAACGCTGATGAGTTTGACGGTAAGCCAGCCGCTTTGGCCGCGATAGGCTTCCAGCGTGCTGATTTTGTTGCCGTAGGCGGCGTAGTTAAAGGTCAGGCGCGCGGCATCAAGGGCGCGGTTTTTGGCTTGTGCAATCAGCCACTGCGCCAACGGGTGATTGACGCGGTAGAGGTGGGCGTCGCCGTTGCGGCGCGGCAGTTCGTAGCGTCCGGTGGCGATGTCGCCTGTGATGCCTTTGGGCAATTGTTGCAGGGTGAAGCCTTCGTCATCGAAGCGGGCGTTGTCGCCGAGTTCGGCGCGGCTCATCTCCAGCAGCATGCGTTCGTAACGGCTGCGGCTGTCGGCGGCACGGAAGCGCAGTTTCGCCTGGACGGCTTCGTCGAAGTTTTCCAGCACGATTTGCCGGGTTTTGAGCATCGCCGCGTCGATTTCGCCGGAGAGTTCTTGCCGCAGTTGGGCAAAGCTGGCGTCGATTTCTTCCGGGCTGCGGCAGCTGCGGTAGATGTCGGCGATGCGCCGCTCAAAGTCCACGCCGGAGCCGATGGCGCCCAGCACTTCGTCGCTGGCACCGAAGACGCCTTCAAAGAGTTGGAATTTTTCTTGCAGCAGTTCGTACACGCGCGCGTCGGCTTCGTTGCTGCGGTCGACGAAGTTCACTACAACAACGTCGTGTTTTTGGCCGTAGCGGTGGCATCGGCCGATGCGCTGTTCGATGCGCTGCGGGTTCCAAGGCAGGTCGTAGTTGATGACGAGCGAGCAGAATTGCAGGTTGATGCCTTCCGCGCCCGCTTCGGTGGCAATCATGATGGTGCCGCGTTCTTTGAAGTGTTCGACCAGCGCGGCGCGAGTGTCGGCGGTTTTGGAGCCGGTGATGCGGTCGCTGCCGGCATGGCGCTTGAGCCAGTCTTTGTAGATGCTTTGCGCGCGGGCGTCGCTGTTAGTGCCGTTAAAGAGGACGATGCCGTCGCCGTAGGGGGTGTTTTCCAGCAGCTCCAGCAGGTAGTCCTGGGTGCGGCGCGATTCGGTGAAGATGATGGCTTTTTTCGCCGCACCAAGGCGCTCAAGTTCGGCGAAGGCTCTGTCGAGTGCAGTGAGCAGTTTTTCGCCTTTGCCGTCGTTGCGGATGTTATCGGCGAGTTGTTTGTAGCGCTGGAGTTCGGTGATTTCGGCGGCAATGGCAGCGCGTTCGCTGCTGGCAGGTGGGGCTTCGTCGTCGTCGCCCTCCCATTCGTCGGCGGTGTCGGCAAGGCCTTCGTAGTCTTCGTCGAGGCTTTGCGCGAGTGCTTCGCTGTTGCCGCTATCCAGCAGGTTTTGCAGGCGCTCTGCCATGGTTGCCAGCGCCCCGGAAATGGCGCGGCTGGATGAGGCAAGCAGTTTCCACAGAACAAGCGAGATGAGTTGCCGTTGTCCTTCCGGCAATGCTTTCAGGTCGGGGCGGCGCAGGTAGTCGGCAACGAGGCGCGAGAGTTCGCGTTCTTCATCGCTCGGCGTGAATTCTTGCACGATGGCGCGGCGCGCGGTGTAGGAGACGTAGGGCTGCACTTGCTGGCGCAGGGTGCGTTTGCAGACGGGAGCGAGGCGTTTGCGCAGGGCGTCGAAGTTGGCGCGGCCGGTGAATTGGGCGCGGAAGCTGTCGAGGTCGCCAAAGACGCGCCCATCAATGATGCTGACCAGGCCGTAGAGTTCGAGCAGGCTGTTTTGCAGTGGTGTCGCGGTGAGCAGCACTTTACTCTGCACGTGCGCCATGGCGTCTTTGAGGGTGCGGGCGATGATGTTGCCGTTTTTGTACACGTTGCGCAGGCGGTGCGCTTCGTCCAGCACGACTAAATCCCAGTCGATGCGCTGGATGTCGTCTGCTTTGCTTTTGGCAAATTGGTAGGAGCAGATGATGAGTTCTTCTTGGATGAAGGGGTTGGCTTGGTTTTTGCGCAGGGCGTTGTAGTTTTTGCTTTCGAGGATGATGCCGGTCAGGCCGAATTTGTCCTGTAATTCTTGGTGCCACTGTTTGCGCAGGTTGGCGGGGGTGATGATGAGGATTTTGCGCCGCCGCTCCGCGCGGCGTTGTGCGATGACCAGCCCGGCTTCGATGGTTTTGCCGAGGCCGACTTCATCGGCAAGGATGACGCCGCGCGAGAGGGGATTGCGGCAGGCGAAAAGCGCGGCATCGACTTGGTGCGGGTTGAGGTCTACTTGGGCATCAACCAGGGTCGCGGCGAGTGATTCGATGCTATCGCTGGCAGCGCGCCGGGTCAGTTGCCAGGCAAGGTATTGGCTTTGTTGTGGGGTGGGTTGGTGCATGGGGGACTCCTTGTTACGGTTTTGCGGTTTATAGCAATCCACACAAAGCCCTGTACGGTGTTGCGCCGCCTCGCCGTACAAATGCGTACTGCCTTCGGCGGCGCGCCTTGTACAGAACTCTGTGTGTATCGCTATACATACGCGATAGCGGGGTTCGTGTATGTATAAATGGGTTTATGTCTGCGGCGGCTGGTATCCCGGCGCGAGGGCGGCGCTTTCCACGCCGTAGAGTGTCAGCGGGTCGGCGAGCCAGAGGCGGTAATGGCTATCAGGCAGGTGGTGGTCGGGCGAGCAGTCCACGCGCCAGCGTTGCAGCATGTAACCGGCAACAGCGGCGCGGCTGCGCAGTTGCAGGGCGTCGCCCGTCATGCCGTAGTCCATGCGGACGATTTCTGGGCGCGTCAGGCGTGGATGCGGCACGAGGGTCAGCTCAACGATGCGCGTCCATTGGATGTCGTTTTCTGCCAATTCATGCGCTTGCGGCGCTTCATCAAGCAGCTTTGGTGCTTCGATGCGGCTGATGACGAAGTCGCGGAAGCCGTCGCGTTTGCGGTCGTAGGCGCGCACATGCCAGCGCAAGCCGGTATCGACCAGCGCGAAGGGGACGATGACGCGCTGCGTTTTGCCGCTGCTCATTGAATGGTAGCGGATGGCGAGCGGGCGCTTGCCGTAGATGGCGCGGCAGACCGACGCCAGGGTGTCGAGCGGCGGCAGGCTAAGCGGTGCGGGCGTTTCGCAGGGCAAAAGCGGTGCGCTGGGCGCACCCAGGCCGTCGCCAAAGCCTTGCGCCAAGGCGCTCAAGACGCGCTGCGGCGCGTGCGCGAAGAGCGGCTGGAAGGCGTCGCCGATGCGGTAGCTTTTGCTGCTGCTGTCGAAGCTGAGGTTTTGCGCTGCGAGTTCGCGGTACTGCGCCAAATCGCGCGTTGCCCCCGCCGGCGCGACGCCAAAGCGTGCCATTAAATTGGGGCGACCAATCTCGCCACAGAAGTAGAGGCGGAAGTCGATGTAGGCGAGGCGTTCGCGCTGCGCCAAGCTTAGGGTTTCAAGGAGCTGCGCCAAAGTGGCGCGTCGTCTGTCCATTTTTTGCTCTTTCATATAATCAATTTGATGATATTATGCGCAGGCTTTCGATGGATAACAAGGAGTAAAGTGATGAGCGAATCTGAAAACACAGTGTTTGTTCCCGTGCTCACCATCATGGTGGAGTATGGCTTTGCGCCGTTTTTGTGGAAGGTCAGCCGCCCCGATCAACTTGGGCTTGGCGACCTGACCTGCGAGAGTTACGCCTGGGAGGATTACTACCCGATGAGCGAAGCGCTGTGGCAAAAGTTCGCCATTTGGGCAAGGACGTTTGAGCGCATCTCGTTCTATAGTGGTAGTAATGAGGAGGCTGAATGCTGGGACTGGCCGGCTTTCCACGAACGCGGGCTGCAACTCGCCCGTTGGTTGAAAGAAGAAGTTGGCGACGCTTACCGCGTGGTTTACCAAAAGCCTGACGAAGACCCGAATGACTGCATTGATGAGCGCCGGGAAATTCTCGCCGATGGTTCCCTGCAGCTATTGCCGTCCTTCTACCCGCCTGCGCTTAGGCCGTTTTATTTTTGCGAGCGCATCGTGTCCGGCGGGCAGACCGGTGCTGACCGGGCGGCGTTGGATTTTGCCATTCGCCACGGTTACCCGCACGGTGGCTGGGCGCCGCGTGGACGTGAGGCGGAGGATGGTTGCATTCCGCTGCGATACCAACTGACGGAGCTGGAAGGCGGTTACCGCCAGCGCACCCGCCGCAACGTCGAAGACAGTGACGGCACCTTGATTGTCAATCGGGGCGCACTGGACGGTGGCACGCTCGCCACCAAGGAGTTTGCGGGAAAGGCGGGCAAGCCGTTTTTCGTGACGCAGGTCGATGGAGGCGTAACGGCGCAAATGGCAGCGGACGTTCTCGCCTGGCTGCAGGCGCATGACATCAAAACGCTGAACGTCGCCGGGCCGCGTGAGAGCAAGCGGCCGGGTATTGAGTTTTTTACGAAGCTGCTGCTGGAAGCGGTTGAGAAAACGTTGCGTGGCGAGGACCCGCAGGGCTATCTTGAGCTGATGTCGTTTTTCATCCTTCCTGAATGGCTGGAACCCTCTGCGGGATAGCAGCCACCGTAAACGCGCTGCGCTTTGGATAAAATAAAGTTCCCCAATCTTTCAGGAGCTTTCCATGATTACCCGTGACGAACTGCAAACCCATCTGCACGATTTCCTGCAAGTCGCCCGCTTCCGCGACTACGCGCCCAACGGCCTGCAAGTGGAGGGCAGGACGGAAATCTGCCGCATTCTTACTGCCGTTACCGCCTCGCAAGCAGCAATACAGGCGGCGATAGCCTGGCAGGCGGACGCGCTTTTGGTGCATCACGGCTACTTTTGGAAAGGTGAGGCACTGCAAGTGGTTGGCATGAAAAAACGTCGCCTCGCCGCCTTGCTGGCGCATGATTTGAACCTCTTTGCCTACCACCTGCCACTTGACCAGCACCCCGAACTTGGCAACAACGCCCTCTTTGCCAAGCATTTCGCCTGCGAAGCTGTTTGGCAATCGGCAGAAGAACCGCTCATCTGGCACGCACGCATCGAAGCCACCGCCTTGCCCGACATCTTGGCGCAAATCGAAGGCGGGCTGGAGCGTGAACCCTTTGCCGTTGGCAACAGCGACGACACTATCACTCGCATCGCCTGGTGTACCGGCGCGGCACAAGACTATTTGCAACAAGCGGTAGCAGAGGGCGCACAAGCCTTTATCAGCGGCGAATACGCCGAGCGCAGCTACCACGAAGCACGTGAAAGCGGCACCATCTACATCTCCTGCGGCCATCACGCCAGCGAACGCGCTGGCATCCGCGCCCTCGGCGAACATCTCGCCGCCACATTCGCGCTGGAACAGCGCTTTTACGACGAAGAAAATCCCTTCTGACAAACGCTTGCAATATGCGCAAAAGGCAAGAATTTGTTAAGATAGCCGTCCCGAAAAATAACTTAACCCCCAGGCAATACGCCGTATTGATAGGAAAAAAAATCGATGCGCGGAGAACAATCATGAGCAATGCAGCGAATCTCAAGCCGGCCTTCATCCCGGCGAATCCGGTAGAGAATCCCGCACGCCGCAAAATGCTAATCGCGACGACGACCGGCGCGACAGCAGTTGGCGCCGGCTTTCTCGCCGTACCCTTCCTCAAAACCTGGCTGCCGAGCGAGCGGGCAAAAGCCGTTGGCGCGCCGGTAGAAGTCGATATCACCAAACTCGAAGCAGGAGCGATGCAGACCGTCCTCTGGCAGGGCAAAGTCGTGTACCTCCTGCGCCGTACCGACGACATGCTCGCCACCCTGCCGCAAGTCAGCGGCGAACTGCGCGATCCGGATTCCAAAGAATCCATCCAGCCCGAATACGCACAAAACGAATGGCGGGCAGAGCGCAAAGACGTGTTGGTCATGCTTGGCATCTGCACCCACCTAGGCTGCGCGCCAAAACTACAATCACGCGCCGAAGGCCGTGAAGTGCGCGGCGATGCCACCTGGGAAGGCGGCTTCTTCTGCCCCTGCCACGGCTCAAAATTCGACTACTCCGGCCGTGTCTATAAAGGCGTACCCGCCCCGACCAACCTGACCATCCCGCCGTATAACTTCAAAAACGACAACCTCGTCGTCGTCGGTGCCAGCAGCGAAGGAGGCCAAAATGGCTAGTAACCCGTATAAAACCACCGGCCTGCTTGGCTGGGTTGACAACCGCTTTCCGCTCACCGTCCTGTGGCACGACCACATGGATCGCTACTACGCGGCGAAAAACTTCAACTTCTGGTACTACTTCGGCTCACTCGCCCTGGTGGTGCTGGTCAACCAAATCCTCACCGGCGTTTGGCTGGCGATGTTCTACAAACCGAGCGCCGCCGAAGCCTTCGGCAGCGTCGAATACATCATGCGCGACGTCGATTTCGGCTGGCTCATCCGCTACATGCACTCCACCGGCGCCTCCTTCTTCTTCATCTGCGTTTACATGCACATGTTCCGCGGCCTGATGTACGGCTCCTTCCGCAAACCGCGCGAACTCGTGTGGCTCTTCGGTGCGCTCATCTTCCTCGCGCTGATGGCAGAAGCCTTCATGGGCTACCTGCTGCCGTGGGGACAAACCTCCTACTGGGGCGCAAACGTCATCATCTCGCTCTTCAGTGCCATCCCCGTCGTTGGCGATGCCATCGTTACCTTCATCCAGGGCGACTTCTACATCTCCGACGCGACACTAAACCGCTTCTTCTCGCTGCACGTCATCCTCATCCCGCTGGTGCTGGTGATGCTGGTTGCGGCGCACATCATCGCGCTGCACGAAGTCGGTTCGCTCAACCCGGACGGCATCGAAATCAAAGAACACCTGGACGAGCGTGGCGTACCGCTGGACGGCATTCCCTTCCACCCCTACCTCACCATCAAAGATTTGGTCGGCTTCGGCTTCTTCTTCATGATATTTGCCGGCATCATCTTCTACATGCCCGAATTCGGTGGTTACTTCCTTGAGCTTGCCAACTTTGAACCGGCGAACGCGCAAGTAACACCGGAACACATCGCCCCGGTGTGGTACTTCGGTGCCTTCTATTCCATCCTGCGTGCGATGACCTGGGATTGGTTCGGCGTACCGGCCAAACTGTGGGGTGTCATCGCCATGTTCGCCGCCGTCGGCATGATCTTCATCCTGCCGTGGCTGGATCGCTCACCGGTCAAATCCATCCGCTACAAAGGCTGGATTTCCCGCGTTGCCCTTGGCCTGTTTGTCGTTGCCTTCCTTACCCTGACCAAACTGGGGACGATGCAGCCGACGAATACCGTTACCCTCTTGGCACAATGCTGTACTGGCATCTACTTTGCCTTCTTCCTGCTGATGCCCATCTACAGCAAAATCGACAAAACCAAGCCAGTACCGACACGGGTGACCAAATGAAAACGCTGAAAAAACTGTTTCTGCTGACCGCGACGCTGGCGATGACCCAAGCATACGCCTCTGGCGGTGCGGCAACCTATCCAAACGATTCCTTCCAAACCGACCTCAATGACAAAATCTCGCTGCAAACCGGCGCCAAATACTTTGTCAACTACTGTTCCGGCTGCCATTCGCTGAAATACCAGCGCTACAACCGCGCCTTCCGTGACCTGCAAATCGACCCGGAAATTGGTGCCGAAAACCTCATCTTTACCGGTGCCAAAGCGGTCGAACAAATGCACACTGCGATGAGCGGCGATGAAGGCCTGAAATGGTTTGGACAAACCCCGCCTGACCTCTCGCTGACTGCGCGGGCAAAAAGCGGCGCTTACATCTACAACTACCTGCGCGGCTTCTACCGCGACGACAGCCGTCCGCTCGGCTTCAACAACTCCGTCTTTGCCGGAGCGAGCATGCCGAACCCGCTGTGGGAACTGCAAGGCATACAAAAGCCCGTCTATCACGAAGAAAAAACCTGTGAGACGGTAGAAGGCAAAGAACAATGCGAAACGCACAGCACGCTGGTTGGCTTTGAAGCCCTGACACCGGGCAAACTCAGCAAAGAAGAGTACGACAAAGTCGCCTACGACATCACCAACTTCCTCAGCTACGTATCCGACCCTTCCGCACTGGACAGAATGCGCATGGGACCGTGGGTGTTGGCTTTCCTTGCCTTCCTCACCGTCATCTTCTACCTGCTGAAGAAAGAATACTGGCGCGACATCCACTAAGCACAAGGAGCCTATGAGTATCGTAAGCCAAAAACGGGGCGGGCTGGCACTGTTCGGCAGCCCCATCCATGCCAGCAGCCACCGCATCCGCCTCGTCTGCCAGGCAAAAGACCTGGAAATTGATTACGTTGAAATCGACCCGGACAACATCCCGTCCGACCTCATCGAAATCAACCCGACCGGGCGGCTGCCAACCCTGATTGACCGCGACCTCGTCCTCTTTGACGAGCGCGTGGTCAGCGAATACCTTGACGAACGCTTCCCGCACCCGGCGCTGATGCCGATAGAAGCGAATCTGAAAGCGAAAATCCGTCTTTTCTGCTACGAGCTTGAAACTAATTGGTACCAACCGCTCGACCAGCTGCAGCACGGCAAACTGACGGCGGCGAAGAAAAAAGCACCGCAAAAACAGCTGCGCGAAGCGGTGCTTTTGATGTCGCCGATGTTCAAGGGACGCGATTACCTCATCGGCAGCGAAATCAGCCTGCTGGATTGCTGCGTCCTGCCCGTCCTTTGGCGTTTGGAAAGCCTAGAAATCGAACTGCCGAAAGCGGCGGCGACTATCCAGCGCTACATGGATTTCCACTTCTCCAAAGACTACTTCCGCAAATCGCTTTCTAAACAGGAAGCAGCGCTGCGACCGGGTGCCTGATGAACGACATCACCATGAGCAACCGCAAGCCTTACCTGCTGCGCGCCATCTACCAGTGGATTATCGATAACGACTGCACGCCGCACCTCGTTATCGCTGCTCCCGGCGCCGGTTGGGTACATGGCGTGCCGACGCATTTGCTGCAAGAAGAAATGCTAGTGCTGAACATCTCGCCGACAGCGACCGCGAACCTTTCCATTGATGACGACAGCGTCACTTTCAGCACCCGCTTCGGCGGCCAGGCGCATCAAGTGTGGGTCAGCATGCAGGCGATAGCGGCACTGGTTACCCGCGAAAATGGCGAAGGCATCGCGCTAGAAGTTGCCGAAGACATCCAAAACGGGCCGCAAAGCGGCGATAACCCACCGTCCGATGACGACAACGACCAATCTGGTGGCGGTCATCTAAAAATTCTCAAATAACCAAACAGCGGCTCGCAAGAGCCGCTTTTCATTGCGAAGCGCGTTGTTCCGCTTTTCTCGCTATATATAGCGATACACCGAAAGTTTCAGACAAGGCGCGCCGCTGAAGACAGTACAACTAGTACGGCGAAGCGGCGCAACACCGTATGAAGCTTTCGGTGGATTGCTATAATGCCCGCCGTTCTCAACGGGGTGCCGGCAAAGCCGGCTGAGAAATACCCGCAGAACCTGATCCGGATCATGCCGGCGGAGGGATTGAGGCACACTCACGACCTTTGCGGCTGGTCTTTTCCAAAAAAAACGAGGTGCAAAGTGTACAAAAAATCTCTTCTTTTCCTTTCTCTGTTCGCCGCCGCGGCAAGCGCCAAGCCGGTACTCAACGTTTACACCTACAGCAGTTTCAATACCGAATGGGGCGCGGGTCCCGGTCTGAAAGCGGCGTTTGAAGAAGTCTGCGACTGCGAGGTCAAATATGCGGCGCTTGACCACGGCGTGATGATTTTGAACCGCCTGCGCATGGAAGGTGAGCAGAATGGTGCGGATGTTGTCCTTGGGCTGGATAACACCCTGATGCAGGCGGCGCTGGATACCGGCCTGCTGGCGCCGAGCGGTGTCGATGGCAGCAAGTTGAAGGTGCCGGATGGTTGGAACGACCCGGTGTTTGTGCCGTATGACTATGGCTGGTTTAGCTTCGTTTATGACAAAAACCGCCTGAAAAACCCGCCGCACAGCCTGCGCGAATTGGTCGAAAGCGAGCAGCCGTGGACGGTGATTTATTCCGACCCGCGCGTCAGCACGCCGGGGCAGGGTTTCATGCTGTGGATGCACAAAGTCTTTGGCGACGACACCCCCGCCGCCTGGGAAAAACTGGCGAAAAAGACGGTAACCGTTACCAAAGGCTCCAGCGAAGCCTACAGCCTCTTTGGCAAGGGCGAAAGCGACATGGCGCTTTACTACACCACCTCGCCCGCCTACCAAATTATCAAGGAAAACAAAGAAGACTACGCCGCCGCCATCTTTGACGAAGGGCATTATCTGCAGGTGGAAGTGGCGGCGCGTACCCGCACCAGCAAACAGCCGGAATTGGCGCAGAAATTCTTGGAATTCCTCGTATCCCCTGCCTTCCAGGAAAAAGTCGCCACCACCAACTGGGTCTATCCGGTGGGCGAAGTTACGCTGCCGGAGGCATTCGCCAAACTGCCGCGTCCACAAAAAACGCTGCAATTTACCCCGGAAGAAGTAGAGAAAAACCGCCCGCAATGGCTGGAACAATGGCAACAGGCGGTGAGCCAATAAAACCCCGCCACAAAGCCCTCGCGCCCGCCGTGGGTGTGAGGGCTTTTCCTTGAGTACCCCGTATGATTCTGAATCTCCTCGGCGAGCCGCCTGTACTACCGCCCAACGCGCACCGCATTGCCCATCCTGGCGAAGCGGTGGGCGACTATTACCTGCACTGGTGTGATGGGCGCTACCAGCTCTGCGACCAGAAACAGCGCCACCCGCCGCTGACCCTCGATTTTGCCGCTTACCTCAAGCGCAGCGGTAGCGAAACCCTACCGAAAACCCTGCGCGGTCTCAGCACGGAAGCGCCTATCGCCGATGCCACTGCTGGTTGGGGCAAAGACGCTTGGTTGCTTGCCAGCCGTGGCTTTAGCCTGAGCCTGTTTGAGCGCAATCCCTACCTCGCGACCCTACTCGCCGCCGCCCTGGACGCTGCGCTTGCTGACCCACGCACCGCAACCATTGCCGCCCGCCTGACCCTCATTCACGCTGATGCGGCGACTACGCTCGTGCCCGCCAGTTTTGCCGCTGTTTATCTCGACCCGATGTATCCAGAGCGACGCAAAAGCGCCAAGGTGAAAAAACATATGCAGGCGTTGCAGCAGTTGCTCGGCCATAGCGCCGACGATGAGGCGGCGCTGCTTGCTCGCGCCCGCCTTGCCGCTACCCGGCGCGTTATCGTCAAACGTCCGCAGCACGCGCCGCCGCTGGCAGATGCAGCTCCCGCTTACCATATTGACGGGCCAAATACCCGCTACGATATTTATCCCACCGCGTAAAGCGCGCATAAAAAAACGGCACGGATTTCCGTGCCGTTTTCATATTGCCTATATTATTGGCTATGTGTGCCGTGCATAAAAAGAACGTGGTCGTTTTTATCCGCACCGCCATAATGTACATCACCAATAAATTCTTCTGCATTATCGCCTGCAAGGCTCAACGTATAAGCGGCATCTGCCACGCCGCTAACATTGCCATCTTTGACGCCATAGGCAGAAGTGTTACCTATCAAATTAAAATGGAAACGAATAGGCGATTCTTCCAAAACGAGTTTGCCATGCGTGCCTGCAGCGGCGATTTCACCCGAGCCGCGACGGGTGCCGTAATTGATAACGTAGGTTAAGGCGGCATCATTGGCGGGATTATTGTTAAAAGCCATTCCTTTATAGGTAAAGATGCCATTGCTTGGCAGAAAACGGGTTTCTGAAATAGCGTGGCCAAATAAGCCTTTTTCGCCCATGGTTTTCCGATGCTCCGGGAAAACACGATTTAGTGCGCTGGTTTCAAAAATGGTGGCGTAATGACCACGATAAGAGCGAATGGTAACGTCTTCATCTATTCGCTGGCCATTATTGTCGGTACTGCTCAAGCGGCCTGCTATCTGCCCTAATCCGTGAGAAAAATTGGAAATATCTATGGCAATACGGTCTTCTATGCGGTCAGCCAAGAAAATCTCTTTATTGTCCCTGGTTTGTAAAGTTATCTTGCGATAACTATTCAGGATATTGTCACCTGGTCTTCTTTCTAAATTGCCATCCAGGCGGTCGGGCAGCACACTAGAATCGTCCCCGCCACCGCCGCCGCAGGCGGCCAAATAAAATGGGCCAAGCAGCAGAGATAGCAGCATGGTGTTTTTCATTGTCTTTCTCCTGTGTGGTTGAAGCCGGGACACGATAGCGAATGTTTTTAGGATAATCAAGGCAATCCATCGCGCAGGCATGACTTTTCCCGGTGCTGGTGGTAGTCTTTGCCCGTCGCTTTAGGCGGCAATTCTTGAAATTTACCGGAGTAACGTATGCTATCAGAAAATATTATTAAACACCTCAATGCACAAATGAATGCCGAATTTTATTCGTCCAATGTGTATTTGCAAATGTCTGCCTGGGCAGACCATAAAGGTTTCCCCGGCGCTGCTAAATTCCTCAAAGCACACGCCGCCGAAGAGATGGAGCATATGCAGCGCCTCTTTACGTATTTGTGCGAAACCGGTGCATTGCCGCAGTTAGGCACGATTGCTGCACCAAAAACGGAATATTCCAGCCTGAAAGAGATTTTTGAAGAAGTCTATGCGCACGAAAAAGAAATTACCGGCAAGATTAATCAGCTGGTAGAGGAAACGTTTAAGGAAAAAGATTATTCCTCTTTCAATTTCCTGCAATGGTATGTTGCCGAGCAACACGAAGAAGAACACCTCTTCACTTCCATTCTCGATAAATTCAATTTGGCAGGCGATTCCGGTATCAGTCTCTATCATATTGACGATGATTTAGGGAAAATGGCAGCAGAGAAATAATTGCCACTCGCCCATAAAAAAACTGCCGGCAAACGCTGGCGGTTTTTTTATGGGTAAGAGCTGTAATTTTCAGCTGCGTTCCAGGCGTTGTTGCAACAAGCCAATGGTATGGTGGATTTGTGTTGCCTTGGCGCTGTCGGGATAACGTTTTAATAATTGCTGTAACAATTGCAACGCCTTGTCGATGTCCCCTTTTTTCGCCAGCGAGCGCGCCGTCAGAAAATAGTTTTCGACGATATGCGGATGGTCGGGGTAGTGTTTGGCGAAATTGCGCGTCAGGGCGAGAACGGTGTCGTGGTGCTGCTTGCCCGCCGCCATTTGTGCCAGGGGCAATATCCAGTCGGCAGGCAGGACGCCGGCGGGGATTTCGTTCAGGGTTTGGTGAATAGCGGGGTAGCTGTGCGGGTTGCCGCTTACCGTCGCTTCAATCAAGCGCATTTCTATCGCCTGCATTTCGTCATTTAACCCCTGGCGGCGGTAAAGCTGGTGCAGGCGTTTGTAAGCGGGCAGATAGCGATTGGTATCGTGCAGGCCGTCGGCATAAGGCTCTAGCAGGGCAATGGCGCGCTCGTTCTCGCCCTGACGGATAAGCACGTCCGCTTGGGTGAGGTCGCCGGCGAAACTGCGCTGTTCGTCGGCGTTCATGCCTTCAACGTCCGCCTCGCGTAGCAGGTTGAGGTCCACCGGCGGCGCGCGCCGCTGGATTTGCGCATGGCGTGTTTCTTCGTCTTTCAGGCGGTTGAGTTCGGCGAGCAGGCTGTCGTCCATGTCGATGTTGGCAGCCAGTTCGCTTTCGTCCATGTCGATTTGGTCGGGGTCGATGGTTTCTTCCGGCGGCGGGTAGTACCAGGAAAAATAGAGGGGGGGTAATGCGAGCAGGATGGCAAAAATGATGCCGCGCAGGGCGACAATGAGATAGACGATGGCAGGAGCGTTAGAGACGCCGTTGCTGCTGTTGTAGCTTTCCATGTCCTGCGCGTCGAGCAGGGTTTGCGTCAGCATGACGTAAATGGTGAGCAGCAGCGCCGCGAAAATGAAAGGCACGGCAAGAATGCCAAGATAGCGCCCCATGCCGCCGATTTCGGCAATGGCGCGTTTCCACGCGGCAGGGTTCACCACCGCTTGCAGCCCCTCATTCTGAAAGATACCGAGGATGACCGCGGGGGTGAGGCTGTAAATGGCAAGGGCGAGGAAATTGAGCGCGGCGTTGCGGCTGTCGCCTTGCAGCATCAGTTGCAGCAGGAAAAACACCACGCCGTAAAAGACAAGGGCAATGACCGCATCAATGGCGGTGCTTTTTGGCAATTTGCTCAAAACGCCGAACGGCACGGGCTCGTCCTCAAGGCCATAGCGCAGGCGCTGCGTGCTGTCGAGCATCTTGCAGACAAAGATGGCGACGATGACCCAAATAATCCCCCAGTTCAGCCTGCCAACGCCAGCCATGCCCGCCTCGCCCAGCAGGCGCAGGGCGATGAAAACGGTGGCAAGCAAACCGCAGTAGAGCAGATTGCCGGCGCGCAAGAGATACAGCAGGCTGCGGTTTAAGTAACCAATGGCGTTGTCGTCGTACATGGAAAATCCTTTTGTTTTTTCAGTTGGTTATTTTTCTATGAAGAAGCGTCATTGTAAGCGCAGTTTATGCCAAGCGCCGGCTTTCCTTGCAATGTCGGGGCAATCGGCATGGCGCGCTATTTTAGCGGCGACACCGCTTATGCTTGCAAGAGTTTGAGGGTAGCGCGGATTTGCCCCGCTTTGGGATGCGCGGCGAAGCGGGCGAGCATTTGCGTGAGCATCTGTTGCGCCTTGTCGGTGTGGCCGGTTTTAGCGAGGGCGCGGGCGGCGAGGAGGTAGTTGTCGATGAGTTGCGGGTGCGTCGGGTGGTTTTTGGCGAAGTGGCGGGTGATGGCAAGCACGGTCGGGTAGTGTTGCTGCCGTGCGGCGAACTGCGCCAGCGGGAATACCTGCTCGGCGGGCAGCTCGGCGGGGTCGATGCGTTCGAGTTCTAGGCGGATGAGCTCAAAACTCGGCTGGTGCCCGTGCGCCGCGGCAGTGATGAGGCGTTGCAACAGCGCATATTGCGGCGCGAGGGCGTAGATGCGGCGGTAAGCGGGGAAAAAGGCGGCGGCATCGTGCTTGTCGTCGCAAAACGGGGTGAGCAGGGCGAGTCCGGCATCGATACGGTTGCTGGCGAGCAGCGCATCGGCGCGGGCAAGCGCGCTGGCGAGGGCTTTTTGCGTGTCAAGCGCCATGCCGCTGATGTCGGCATCCGCAAGCAGGCTGAAATCGGGCGGGGCATCGGCATTTTGTGTTTCTGGGGAAGCGAGTCCACGCAGAGAGAGTGTGGCGGCAATCGCCTGTTGTTCGGCTTCGTCTATATCGTCATCGCTTTCCGCCACGGGATAGTAGTAAGCGATAAAGTGGTAATTCAGAAAGATGAGAAAGGTATAGCCGTAGCAAAGCAGGAAAACAAAAATATAAAGGGGCAGGAAAAACAGGGGGCTACCTGGAGTGCTATAGTTCAAGGCGCGCCACATCAGATGGTTCACCTGGTATAGCTGGAAATAATAGATGCCGGTAAACACGGCGCCACTGACGAAAATCATGATGAGGTAAGGGACAATGCCAATCTCGCTGACTGCTTTGGCAAGCTGGCGCGGATGAAATGCTGCCATGACGGATGCTTCTTGCAGGAGAGAAAGGAAAAGCGCCGGGAAAAGCACAATCAGGAAAATCAGGACACCCACGGAAAGGCGGAAGGATTGATAGGGATACAGCCGAAAGACGCTATCAAAAATGCGCAGCGCGATATATCCAGCCAACAGAATGCCAAAGAAACGGAATACCGCGCCCATATCAATCATGCTGAACGGATCGGCCGGAACATGCTCATCGGCAAGGGCGCGAATGCGGGCGCTGTTATCGAGAATTTTGCCGATGGCGGCGAAAAGGGCGAACAGCAGCAGGAAGTTAATCAGCAGGGACGGATCGCTGCTTTCCTGCGGCGGGAATGAGCGGAAGGCGGCATCTCGCATGCTTTCGCGTGCATGGATACTGATGCCGTAGCCGAGTGCAAGGCTGCCCGCCACGATGGTGAAATACATCAAGTTGCCAAGCCGAAGATTGAAACGCAGCGCGCGTAAGAGATAGACAATCATGCGGGTGATCACGGGATGTTCCTTGTGCTGAAGAGGATAGGGACAGTTTACAGAACTTTGCGTGTATCGCGACAAATAGGCTTCCTTCTAAGAGCCTGTTCAAAATTCCCCCTCTCCCTGTGGGACACGCAGCGCTCGCGGAGCGAGATAGGGCTGGGGTGAGGGCAGCAACTAATTGAAAAATCGAAATCTTATCTCGTAAGCAACATCGTTCACCCCCTCCCCAGCCCTCCCCCGCTGCGGGCTTCGCCCTGCAGGGGAGGGGGTTTTCTATGCATCCCGCTAGATTTTGAACAGGTTCTTAGCGCATCAGCGTTTGACCATACGTCAGCAGCAGCGGTAGCGCACCGCCGATGATAAAAAGCAGCAGCCAGGTCATCAGGCTGTCGCTGACCCGGCGCAGCAGCAAAAAATAAATCCAGGCGTAGCCGGCGGCGATGGCATGGGTCATCGGGTTGCGATAACCAAATGCCATGATGTCAATGCCGACGAAAAGCAGCGCCCAAAACCACGCCGGCCCGCCGCTGTCTTGCAGTTTGCCGATGACCATTAACATGACGATTTCCAGTAACATCGTGCTTCCTTGTCTTGCAGCAAAACGGGGCAGGTGGCGTGCGACCACCTGCCCCGCTGCTTGATGAAAAAATCAGTTACGAATCACGCCGCTGCGGCAGATGGTTTCGACCTGGTTGTTGTACGGGTCAAAGAAGGTAAATACCGCTTCGTTGCCCTTTTGGTGCCATTCCGCGCCACGGCCGAAAAGCCCGCTGTTGCTGACGTAACGCTCGCCGGAAGCGGCAACGGCGTTGTTGAGTACCGCAACTTTGTCATCCAGGCGCAGCTCGATTTGATTGACGCTGAGATTGCGGATATTGACGCCAAGCCCGCTCTCGCAGTCAAAGTGCGTGGTGGTACCGGCCAGCGGCGGCTGTTGCGGTGTCGGGTAGGAAGGGTTATTCGGCGGCGGCACGGGATTGGCGGGAATGCCGATATTGGCGTTGCCGCCATTGCCGCCATTGCCGCCGCAAGCTGCGAGACCGCAGACAACAAGCGCCGGAAGGATAAGGGTTGCAGATTTCATGGTTACTCCAGTTGGGAAAGGCCGCATCAAGCGGCGACGCGCGCATCATAAAGGACAGTTTTGCGCCGCACGCATACAGTTTGGCAAGTTTTCCATTTGGCAAACTTGGCGCGCAATGGCTGCTTTATACTACGCACCGTAGCCTCACGAGGTCTGCAATTTTTCCCTTCCTTTTCAATACCTAGGAGTATTCATGAAAGTCTGGATTCCCGCCGCTGCCGCGACCCTTGCCCTCGCTTTTTCGGCAAACGCTTCTGCCGCCAGTGGCACGGTTACCTATCAATGCCAAAACAACGAGAAAGTCAGCGTTAATTATGTCTTTAACAAGCAGGGGATACCGACCCAGGCGACTGCCACCCTGCAAGGCAAAAAGCGCCTGATGAAATACGACCTGAACCGCTCCGACAATGTCGATACTTATTTCACGGACAATAAGGGCTTTTATATCAGCACCTCAAACATGGATTCCGGCAATTACCGCCAAAATTCCATCATGATTTTCTCGCCGAGCAGCGAAATCCTTTATAAAGACTGCGACCCGGTAGCGGGTAGAAGTGCGCCGGATAATTCCCGCCAAAACGCCGGAGAAATCAGCAAAACCGGCAGCGTTTCTTATATGTGCCTCGATAACCGCCGCGTCAATGTCAAATATGCTTTTAACGGCGCCGGTGTGCCGGTAAAAGCCGAAGCAGTATTGAATGGCCGCAAACGCATCATGAATTACGATTTGAACCGCTCCGACAATGCCGATACATCCTTCAGGGATGGTGCTGGCTATACCTTGAGTACTTCCAATATGGATTCCAACAATTTCCGCGAAAACAGCATCATGATTTTCTCGCCCAATAACGAAATTCTTTACAAGAGTTGCGAGGCGAATTAAATCCGCCGCTATCGCAAAAAAGCCCGCTTATCGCGGGCTTTTTTGTTATTAACGCCGCTTTTTCTTGCGGCGCGGCGTTTGTTTGGGCGCGGGCGCTTTGTCGGCACTTTTTACCGCTTTGGCGGGATTGAGTAATACCGGTGCGACTTCGCGCCGCTGGTATTCGTCCATTTTGCGTAACACTGCCGCCGCGCCCGTCCCCGGCAAAGGCCAGTTGCCGTCGCTGCTGCGGTCGCTAAGCTGCACCTGTTCATGGTTCGCGCGCAGGGCATCAAGCAACATCTGCGTTTGCGCCGAATCCAGCGTGCCAACTGCCTCGCCGTTGTCGTCGCGCTGCATGGCAATGACGCCGCACGCCTGCGGGGTTTCCGCATCGTGTTGCTGGAACAGCGTAAATTCGGGCGACATTTCCCGCTCGGCGGGCAGAAGCAGGGTGATTGCCGCGCTGACGCTATCGCTATCCGCCGCGCGCTCTAGTTGCACCGAGACGCCGTCCTTGCTGCCGGTGGCGCGGCAGGCGTTGTCGCTGTCGCAGGCGAGCGACCAGTCGCCACGGTTAAAGGCATCGCCGCTGGCGGCAGTGGCAAGCGACAGGCCAAGACAGAAAAGCAGAGGGTTTCGCATGGCGCCGTCCGTCAGAAAGGAAACACCAGCGGCGTCAGCACAAGCACCAGCGTGCTGTAAGTGAGGCTAATCGGGATGCCGGTGCGCAGATAATCGCCGAGGGTGTAGCGGCCGGGGGTATAGACCATGAGATGCGTCTGGTAGCCAAACGGCAGGATGAAGCAGGCGCTTGCGCCGTAGGCGACCGCCATGATGAACGGCGTCGGGCTGGCATTGAGCGCCTGCGCGGTGGAAAGCGCGACCGGGATGGTAAGCGCGGCGGCGGCGTTGTTGGTGATGATTTCGGTGGTAACGAGCGTCATCAGGTAAATGCCGATGAACGCCATATAAACGCCGTGGTCCTGAAAAAGATACTGCATGAACTGGCCGATGAGCTGTGCCGCGCCGGTGCTGTCCATCGCCTTGGCAATGGCAATGGCGGAACCGATGATGGCGATGAGGTCAAACGGAATGCGCCGCTTCAACTCGCCGAGGGTGGTGTAGCCGGCGAGCAGGTACACGCCAAGCAGCAGCAGTAGCCCGTGCAAGAGCGGCAGGATGTTCAGCGTTTCAAGAAGCACCACGGCGAGGAAACCGATGATGGCGCGCTTGCCCTGGCGGTTGGTGAGGCGCGCTGGGGTGTGGCTGTCGCTCAAAATGTGGAAATGCTTTTCCAGGTTGGCTTGCGCGGTGAAACTACTGCCAACGGCGAGAATGAGGCTGTCGCCAACGTGAAGGATGGTGTTGCCGAGATGGCCGGTGAGGCGCTTGTTGCCGCGGCGGATGCCGACCACGCCGGCGTTGAAGCGGCCGCGAAAATCAATTTCCTGCAAGGTGCGGTACACCAGGTCGGATTCGTGGGCGATGACCGCTTCGACGAGGTTGCTGGCGAGCAGGTCGCTGGCCTGTTCACCGAGAATGTTCAGCCCGCGAAACGCCTGCAAGCCGCCGATGTGGTCAATCGAGCCGCTGAAGACGAGCTGGTCACCAGGGCGGATGCGCACCTCTGGCCGTACTGGCGAGATGAGATAGTGTTCACGCTGAATTTCCACCAAATACAAATCCTCAAGCCGCTTCAGCCCGCTTTCGGCGACGCTTTTGCCGGCAATGTCCGCCTCTGGCAGCACCTCGGCGGTAAGGAAATAAGTGTTTTTGATGTCCTGGCTGCTATTGCTGTTCACCGGCAGGACGCGCATGCGCCAATAGAGAACGGCGAGACTGGCGACCGCGACCGGAATGCCAACATAGCTGAATTGAAACATCCGTAGCGGCGGCAGCCCGGCGCTGGTAACGAAAGAATTGACGACAAGATTGGTGGATGTGCCAATGAGAGTCGTAATGCCGCCGAGAATAGAAGCGTAAGAAAGCGGGATGAGCAGGCGCGACGGCGCGATTTTCTGCTGGCGGGTGAGGGTAACGAGGAAAGTGGAGACGACGGCGGTGTTGTTCATAAAGGCAGAGAGCAGCGTGCTGATGCCGGTCAGGCGGATAAACGCCTGCTTCTCATCGCCAACGAGCATCTTGTCGGAGAGGCGGTGCAACAGCGGCGAGCGCTCAATCACTGCGGAAACCAGCAGCAGCACCACCAGCGTCGCCAGCGCCGGATTGGTAAAACTGGCGAGAAACGCCTCGGTGCTGACAATGCCGCCAAGCATGAAGGCGGTCGCCAAAACAAAAAACGCCACCGCAGGGGCAACGCGCCCGCTAACCAAAACAGCCAACAGCAGCGGCAAGGTGATTAAAACAAACCAGTCCACGACAATCTCCTCAATTTTGGGAAAAGGCATCTTAACAGCGCCGCTTTGCGGATGGTGGATTTTTGTGGATGGCTGGGGTTGGGCAACAGGGGCGAAAAACTGCGTGCCGCGCGGTGCGCAACCATCGCCGCCGGATTGGGGTTGGCACAATAACCTCTTTCTGCGTAATATCAGAACCGCTTTTGCCATAGCGTTTTTATACGCGGCAATTCTGCTCTGGCCTATCGTGCAATTCGCAAATTGTCCGCAAAAACCATTGCGCTGGGATAAATGCCGTGCCTATTCGGCTATATATTAGACTTCTTTCCAAACCGGGAAATTCAGGTAATTATTCACAACATTGATTT
>CAUVOF010000003.1:0-51694 GCA_963553325.1 uncultured Cardiobacterium sp. | reverse complement strand
TGCTGCTTTCCGGGACGAAGGTGAGGCGGAAGGCGCGGCTGGGCAGCGGGATTTCGGTGATTTCGCGGTTTTCCAGGTTGATGAGGGTGATGGCGTAGCGGCGCTGGTCGCTAATTGCCAGCCAGGGTTTGTCGGTGCTGCTGGCGAAGGTACGCATCGCAACCGGTGAGCGCAGGGTATCGACTTGGCGTTCTTCTTCGAGGTCAACCACGGCGATGTTTGCCATGCCTTTGTCGGCAACGAAGACGTAGCGCGTCGGGTCATACAGGCTGACCGGGCTTTGTGCCGGTGCTGGCGCTGTTTGTGGTGCGACGGTTGGCGGCGGGCTGCCACCCGGCAGTTGTAGCGACCACAGCGGGCGGGCGAGTGCGCCCGCACCTGCAGCAACTAGGAGGCGACGGCGCTTCATGGTTGTTTCCCTTCGTCGCCACTTAGGCAACGGGCGTAGGCGGTGAGCGCGTCGCCGTCATGCAGGGCGCCGGCGCTTTTGGCAATCATCTGCCCGTCTTTGTACCAGACGGAGAGCGGCAGGCCGACGCCGCCCAGGGTTTTCAGCAAGGTGTGGTCGCCGTGGTTGTCGCGCGGCAGGGCGGTGATGTGCAGTTCTTCGTAGATTTTGTCGATTTGTGCCGGGTCGTCGCCGAGGTTCAAGGTGATGATTTCCAGCGGCGCGTCGTCGTCTTGCGCGATTTTGTCGAGCAGCGGCAGTTCGCTGCGGCAGGGCGCGCACCACACCGCCCAGACGTTGAGCAGGACGACGGGCTTTTTGCTGTCGTGTTTGCTGAGCTCGCTCAGTGGCGTGGGCGAGGTGGCGGGGAGGAAGCCTTCCGGCGGGGTGCAGTCGGCAGCTTGCGCGACGCCGCCCAGGAGGGCGGCGAGCAGGAGGGGGAGCAAGGCGTGTTTTTTCATGATTTGGCGCCTTCGTCTTTGGCGATGGCTTTTTCGATGTCGCGCGCCAGTTTTTCCGCGCCGCTTTGGTAGTCGAAGGCGTCAATGAGTTCGCGCTTCGGTGAGAGCAGGTAAATCATGGTGCTGTGATAGACGGTGTAGCCGTTCGGCAGGTCGGGCGGCACGACTTTTTTGCCTTTGTGGCGGTAGCCGAAGCTGGCGCCGTAGCGTTTGGCGGTGGCTTCGATGTCGTCCATATTGCCGGTGAGGCCGACGATGCGTTTGTCAAAGAAGCCAGTGTATTGGTTTAATCGCTCCGGGTCGTCGCGCAGCGGGTCGATGCTGATGAAGACCGGCTGGATTTGTTCCGGCGTTTTGACGATTTTCAGCATTTGCGCGAATTCGTAAAGGGTGGTTGGGCAGACGTCCGGGCAGGAAGTGAAGCCAAAGGCGACGAGCAGGTATTTGTCTTTGAAGGGGGCATCGGCATCGGTGGCGGTTTTGCCGTCCGGGCCGACCAGCGCCAGGTGGTAGTTTTCCGGCTGCGGGATGGCGGGATAAGTGGCAGCAGGTTCGGCGAGCGGGGTGGTCTCTGCGGCTTTGTTTTCCGCGCTTGCGGTTTCTGTGGCTTTGGCGGTGTCGCTGCTTGCGGCTTCTGCTGCTTTTTCGGCAGGCGCGGCATCTTCGGCAAAGGCGGGGAGGGTGGCGAGCAGGGCGCCTGCCAGGAGGGTTTTCAGGGTGTGGGTCATGGCGGTTCTCCGGTTGTGAAACGGCGTCATTATATATCGGTTCCTGGGGCTATTTTCTTGATTAAAGGCGTGTCATTCGGCTTGTTTGCCCCTGATGTTTTCGTTAGCATGCGCCCGCGCTTTGGCGCTTTCTTTTTTTCTTTATTTGGAGTTTTTATGAAGAAGTCCTTGCTCGCTGCTGGCGCAGCTCTGCTTTCTGTCGCTGCTTTTGCAGATACACCGCTGAAAGATTTGAAAAACCTTCCCGCTGAGATTTTTCTGCCGGAAAAAGTAACCTTCGTGGAAGGCGAAGACGACGGCACCGGCGGCATCGATTTCACCGTCACCACCGATGCCAAGGTTGCCGACATTGCCGCCTTTATCCAGGCCAAGGCCAAAGAGCAAGGCTTGCAGCCGGAAACGGAAGAAGTGGACGGAGAAGACGCCAAGCTGAAATACAACAAGATGGACACCGAAGCCAACGTGCCGCTGTACAGCATCGGATACGACGTGCACGATGAAGACGGCAAGCGCAATATCGAAGTTCTCTTCATCGATTCGCGTAAGTAAGCTTCGCGCCATGTTGAAAAACCCCGGTCTTTGTGACCGGGGTTTTTTTTGTTGGTTATACATACACGATAGGCGCTACCCTGTATGTAAAAGGATTCATTCTGCAAATTACCCTTGATGTATTTCTGTAGCAATTATCTGCATGGAATACTAATCACTGCCGTTTTTTTATTAACTAGACACGAATAGGCGCAATCCTCTACTATTAAATCATCGTATTTATCAATTTAAGGTATTAAAAATGAATTTAATTTATTCCCTGCGCGCTCAGGGTTTGTGGGTAATTGCAGCAATATTTACTTTTGTTGGGCATGGCGCATTAGGACAAGCCACCAGCCAACAAATCGCGCAATGCTTTCAGGCGGCATATCCAAATACGATACAGCTCGTCAAGGGGAATGAATCTATTTTGGTCAATAAGCAACAGGTAGCGCTTGCGCCCCAACATTCGCAATTGCCTTATGGCACTTTGCTTAATCAGGCGACTTTGGGCGATCAGGTTTCCCAGCGCTATCCGCGCGATTTTGCGACCCCCGCATTAAATGATGATCCGGGGCGCTTGCGCAATCAGGCTTTTTTCAAAGCGATGTATGGCAGTAGCGAGCGTGCTATTCGGCAAAATATGGTTGCAGTCGCATGGCAACCATCCGGTAAAAAGGTGCAGTTCAATCGCATCAATGGCGCAGCGCAGGCTTTAGCGGCTGTTGGTAAGGAATTGGCACAAGACGCAAACTTAAAACGTTACGCGGCAAAGACAGCAGGCACTTTTAATTATCGGGTGATTAAGGGAACGAATCGGCTTAGTGCGCACGCCTTTGGTATTGCCATTGATTTTACCCTGCCCAAAAATCTAGGAACGTATTGGCAATGGAAAGGCTGCCGCGAGGGCGGTAACTGCCCGTATCCGCAAGCGCTTTTGCAGGATGCCAATCTGAAGAAGATGGTCGCTATTTTTGAGAAACACGGTTTTATTTGGGGTGGCAAGTGGTATCACTATGATTCTGTGCATTTTGAGTATCGCCCGGAATTATTGCACCCTGTTTGTCGGCAATTGGCTAAGTAACCGAGGAGGTTTGAATGAAAAAGGGGATATGCGCAATGCTGCTGGTTCTCGGCATGGGTAGCGCTTATGCGGATGATTTGGTCTGTGTGTATCAGGCAGAGATTTCTGTCGATGATAAATACAACAGCAGCGGTGAGTTTTTGGCAACGGGTTATACCAAAAACGCTGTCGCCGCGGTGATTCGCCAAGACCGCGCCAATTTTTATAAATTTAATCCTGGCGGCGACCCGAATGACTCGCCAGGGTGTGTGTTCCAAAGCCAAAATCGTCGTGCTTATTTGGAGAAATTGGTGCGCAAAAGCCGCTTGAGTCCACAGGTGATTCGCCGCATTATTGATGAGAATCCGGTGATTGAGGTGCAGGTTTATAGTAAGAGCGTCAGGATAGAGATTGTCGAGTAATATTGGCAGAAATAAAAAAAAACGGCCTATTTGGCCGTTTTTTATTTATTAGACTTCCTTCCAAACTGTCTTTTCTGCGGAATTTATTTATCCCTGCCCTCACTCCAACCCCTCTCCCACTGGGAGAGAGGCTTTTTCGGATTCAAGCATTGACATCGGTCTCCTGCAAAATCGTGGTTTGGAAAGAGGTCTATTAGATTTTCTTCCAAACTGTCTTCCCTGCGGAAATGATTTATCCCTGTTCCAACCCTTCCCTCTGCGGAGGGCTAGAACAGCTTGTAAAGACAAGAAAGTTAGGTGGTGCCGCAAACGTGAAAAATCGAAGTCTTATCTCGCCAGTAGCATCGCTCACCCCCTCCCCGTCCCTCCCCCGCTGCGGGCTTCGCCCTGCAGGGGAGGGCGATTGTTCAATTATCGACGCACCCTGGCGTTTTATGAATCTTTATTTTGTAACCGCCGCCTGCCCAACCGCCACCAATATCGCGCGCAGCATCGCGCTGACGGTGTCCTGGCTGTAAGCGATGCCGGTGTGCAGGTGGTCATTGACCATCAGTTGCACGTAGGCAACCGCCTGTGCGTCGGTTGCCTTGCTCATCGCGTGTTCGGCGTAGTTGGTAACGCTGATGGCAAGCTCCGTGTGTTTTTGTAGCGCGTCGATAAAGGCGCTGACGGCACCGCTGCCGTTGCCACCGATGGCGATGCGTTCGCCGCCCGCGTCGCGCAGGGTGGCTTCGAGGTGGTCGTGTCTGTCCTGGCGGCGCAGGGTGTAGTCGTCCAGATGCAGCGGGCTGTCGTGCAGGTAGCGCGCTTCAAAGAGGGCGATGATGTCCTGGCTGGTGAGTTCTTTTTGCGTGCGCTCGCTTTCGGCCTGCACTTTTTGCGCGAAGTCGATTTGCAGCCAGCGCGGTACGTTCAGGCCGTAGTCGCGGGCGAGGATGTAGGCGACGCCGCCTTTGCCGGATTGGCTGTTGATGCGCACGACGTCCTGGTAGCTGCGACCGATGTCGAGCGGGTCAATCGGCAGGTAGGCGATGTCCCAGATGCCGCCGCTGTCTTTTTCCAGCGATTTTTTGATGGCGTCCTGGTGCGAGCCGGAGAAGGCGGTGAAGACGAGTTCGCCGATGTAGGGGTGGCGCGGGTGTACCGGCAGGTTGTTGCATTCGCTGACGATGTGGACGATGTCGTTCATACGCGAGAAGTCCAGGCCGGGGTCGATGCCCTGGCTGTAGAGGTTCATCGCCATGATCATGATGTCCATGTTGCCGGTGCGTTCGCCGTTGCCAAGCAGCGTGCCTTCAACGCGGTCAGCGCCCGCCATCACCGCCAGTTCGGAGGCGGCGACGGCGCAGCCGCGGTCGTTGTGGGTGTGGACGCTGATCACGACGTCTTTGCGGCAGGAGAGTTTGCGGCAGAAGTATTCGATTTGGTCGGCGTAGAGGTTCGGCGTGCAGGCCTCCACCGTGTTCGGCAGGTTGAGGATGACTTTGCGCCCCGCCCACGGCTGCCAGACTTGGCAGACGGCCTCGCAGACCTCGACGGCAAAATCCGGCTCCGTCTGGGAGAAGCTCTCCGGCGAATACTCGAAAATCCAGCGGCTGCCGGGGTGCTGGGCGGCGCGCTCCTTCAGCAGTTCGGCGCCGAAGCAGGCGATGGCGATGATTTCGGCCCGGGATTTCTCGTAGACCTTCTCGCGCTGGACCCGGGAGGTGGGGTTGTAGAGATGGACCACGGCCTGTTTCACGCCCTGAAGCGCTTCGAAGGTGCGGTCGATGAGGTGTTCGCGCGCCTGTACGAGGACTTGGATGGTGACGTCGTCGGGGATATGGCCGCCTTCAATGAGCAGACGGGTGAAGTCGTATTCAATCTGCGAGGCGGCGGGGAAGCCGATTTCGATTTCCTTGAAGCCGCAGGATACCAGCAGCTTGAAAAAGCGCAGCTTTTGCTCGATGGTCATCGGGTCAATCAGCGCCTGGTTGCCGTCGCGCAAATCGACGCTGACCCAGACAGGCGCTTTGTCTATGACCTTGTCCGGCCAGGTGCGGTCGGGCAGTTGCGGGGCGAAGGCGAAGGGGCGGTATTTGCGGTGGTCAAAGCGGCTCATGAGATCTCCTGGTTTGTAAAAATTGCGCATTATAGCTACGCCAAGCGCAAAACACTCGCCAATTGTGGCGAGAATGTGCGCTATAATGAGGGAGTTATACCAAGGAACGTTAGATTATGAGCGATATTCACTTTATTCTGGACGACACCGACAAGAAGATTTTGCGCATTCTCGCCGAGGATGGCCGCATCAACAATTTGGCGTTGGCAGAAGCCATCAATCTCTCGCCAACGCCCTGCGCGCGCCGGGTGAAGCGGCTGGAAGAGGCGGGGATTATCGAGGGCTACCGCGCCATCGTCAATCGGCACGCGCTTGGCTATGCGCTGAGCGCTTTTATCGCCGTTACCCTCGACCACCACACGCCGGAGCGCTTTAGCACTTTTGAGGCGCAGGTGCGTGATTTTCCTGAAGTTATCCGCATGAGTATTGTTACCGGACGCGCCGAGGATTATTTGCTGCAGGTGCTGGTTGGCAATATGCAGGAGTTTGAGGCGTTTCTGCTCGGTAAATTGAACCGCATTCCCGGCGTGATTAACGTCCATTCCAGTTTTGAGATGCGCTGTGTTTTTGACCGCCCACCGCGGCCCTAGTCAGCACGGGGCTTTGCGCGTATGATTTTTTTAACCTTAAGATAGTATCCATAGATACGACTCTTCTTTTTTCTTAACCAGTGAGAAATCAAAATGCCAAAAGGAAACAAAATTGGGCGACTCGTCAAGGAAACAGCCGGTTTTTCTTATGAATTTATCCGTCATCCGAAAAAAATGGGCAGCGTGATTCCATCGTCGCGCATGCTGGCACGGGCGATGCGCCGCACCGCGCAGGATTATGGCGCACCGAACAGCATCATCATTGAAGCGGGTGCAGGGACAGGGGCGATTACCCGTGAACTCGTCGTGCATTTTCCCGCCGAACGGCTGCTAATTAACGAACTCAACCCGCGTCTCGCCCGCCGTCTGCGCGACCGCTTCCCGCACAACACCGTGCGCCGTGGCGGCGTGGAAGCGCTGGAAGTCTGGAATCAGCCCGCACCGAAAACCATCGTTTCCTCGCTGCCTTTCCGCTCGCTACCGCCGACGATTGGCGCAGAAATTGAGCGCGTTTTTTTCGATGCGCTGCGCGAAAACCCGGCGAACGTCCTGATTCAATTCACCTACGGGCAGAAATCACCGCTTAACCTGCCGGATGAATCCGATATTACCGGCGAGCGCGTTACTTATGCCTGGCTCAATTTCCCGCCGGCACGCATTTGGATATACCGCTGCCGCAAATAGACCGCAATCCCGCTACCCACACCAGCACCCTCATGAACAAGAGACAAATTGCCACTACCGTTGCCAAAGTCGAACAATACTGCATCAAACGCGGCGCGCGCATGACGCCCATTCGCCGCCAGGTGCTTGAGCTGGTACTCGCCTACTCCAACGTCGTCAAGGCGTATGAAATCCTGGAAGATTTGAAAAAACTGCGTGAGAACGTCGCACCGCCGACCGTTTACCGCGCCCTCGATTTTTTCGTGGAGATCGGCGTGCTGCACCGCGCCGAATCGCTGAATGGTTTCGTCTTTTGCAGCCATTTTGACGAACAGCACACCAGCGTCATTTTGAACTGCAACCGCTGCGGCAAAATTGAAGAAATGGCGGCGCAGGAGCCGGTGGATATTCTGCTCGCCTTCTGCCGTGAGCGGGGCTTTGAGGTGCAGGAAGGACCGCTGGTGCTAAGCGGCGAGTGTCGCGCCTGTCAGCACCGTATCTGAAACAAACGCCTGCATTGCAGGCGTTTTTTATGGCGCGTTGGGCAATGTTCTCTGCACTAGCCTCACCGCCTGTCATAAAAAAATCGCCGCATTTTTTACAAAATGCCCATTTTTATCCCGTAGATATTGGTAGGGAAATCCCAAGCCGCAGCGGCAAGCCGTAAGCGGTTCGCCCGATTTTATGTTTCTAACGGAGAGCGATATGGAAAAAATCCGCAGCATTGGTGCTGGCTCGTTATAGATGCTCGTTCCAATTATCAGATAAATATCATGTGCTTAAGATTCGCTTCTGCCACCTTCGCCGCTGGCGTGCGCCGATTGTCGCCATCGCTAACAAAACGGGGCATCCCCCCTGGAGTTCACCATGAAAAAGACCATTGCCGATTTAACGATTGACCTGTTACTGACCGACGCCCGCGTGCGCCTCGCCTTTGAGCGGCAACGCAAAGGGCAAGCCCAGGCAGCGGCAGACCATTACACCATTCATTTTTTGCCGCTGGCAGCGGCGGCAGGTGGCGAAATGCCGCCAGAAACCAGCTGTTTCAGCGAAGATCACAACTTCGTCGCGCGCTACAATGGCGTGGAAAATTTGTATTGCGAAGTACAGGCGAAAGGCTATGCGGCAATCAATATGGTGCAAGGGCGGGACATCGCCATTTGCTACGACAAACGCTATTTTTTCCGCGCCCATTTCAATGAAAAGGGCGTCGCCCGCTTTGAATTGCCGGAAAAAACCCCGGACGACCGCTATTGGCAGACCTTGCCGTTTTCTCTGGGGACGTAACGCCATGGCTACGCATCCGAGCGGTGTAACCGTCTATGTTCCGCTGATTCGGGAAAGCAGCGGCGAGGCACACGATGCCTTGTTTCAAGTACGTTTTCGGGCAACGCGGGGCAGTTGTCGCGCTGAACGCCGCAGAAAAAACCAGCAACCGGAAGTACAAGACAAAAACTTGGCGCCCCTGTTTGATTACGGCGGCTACGACGCCGGCGTTGAGGCGAAAGAGGCGTATCTGACGCTGATGCGCCATTGGCGACAACAAAGCGCCATCCCCAAATGGCTGCTTGCGACCCCGCGCGCCTGGCAGATGGAAATTGTCAGTAATATCAACACAACTTCCCTCGTTAAAGGCTACAACAAGAGTAGCCACCTCGCCCTGTTGCTTGGCATGCTCGCCAGCCAGGGACACCTGCCCGTAAGCGACATTTACGCCACCGGCATGCTTGACCGCACCGGCGCCTTGCCGCGCGTGCGGGCGATTGCCGGGCTGTCGGCAAAGCTGGACAAGATTCTCGACCACATCGCCAAAACGCAGCCGCAGCATGGCGTTCTCATCGCCCTGCCGCGCCAGCCCATCCCAGGAGAAAGCGTCGGGCCAGACCGCGACAGCGAAGTCCGCTTTGCCCGCCGCCTGGAAGCATTCCGCCAGGCAAACAGCCACATTGCCCTGAGCGTGATTTATTGCGACGACCTCGCCGCCGACCTTGCCGCACATTTCCCGCAGAGCAGCAGCTACCGCCACTGGAACCGCCAACTGTTCGCCGGCTTGGCGCTCACCACGCTGTTTGGCGTTGCCGCCTGGCAATACGCGCAGCCGCTCTACCTCAACTGGAGCGAAACGCCGCAGGCATTGGCGAGCGAGCCGCAACGTTTACAACGCCTGCCGGATGGCCGCCTGCAAGCGCGCCCACCCTGCCCCGAATCGACACCAGGCGAACCGGTTTTCGCCCTGGATGACCGGATGGAGATGCGGGTATACGTCAATGATTCCGCTTGGGCAGGCGCCTTGTTTCCGCCGCAACTCGCCTTGGTGATGGTGGGCGAGCGCAGCGACATTCGCGTGGAAAACCTTGAGCGAACGCCCGGCAAACCCTACTACGGCTTGACCTACCGCCTTGAAGCGCCAACCGAGCGTTATCTGGTCATGGCAATCGCCCAGCGCGCGCGCAGTATCGACAAGGGCGCGCTTAACCAGGCGCTGGTTCAACACCTCGCCGGCTTGCAGGGCATCGCGCGCATTTCAACGGCTGCAGGCTACCTCGAAAAGCGCTACGATAGCGTGCAATATCGCTTCCGTCTCGCTTCCCGTTGTCAGGATGAATAGCCATGTCAAGATTACGCGCTGCCCTGTTCTGCCTCTTAAGCCTTGCCAGTGTGAGCAGGGCGCAATGGCAGCTTCGTTTTAGCGACGACGCGCCAGCAGATAACCGCAAAAATGCCGCGCTTTTGGCAGACATACAGCGCCTGCTGCCGCACTACGACGAGCGGCACAATCCCAGGCTACGCTTTAGCTTTCACCATCCGGCACAGGCGCAAAGCCGCTGGCAAGCGCTGCAACAGCGCCTGCCCAAACTCGCCGGGCGACACTACAACATCTTCAACCAAGCCGATGCCGACCTGCTGCATATCGAGCTGGTTGCCACCAACGCCGCCGGCTGCCCGACCACGCTGACCATCCAAGACCCGGCACTTCCCATTGCCGCGCGCGGCTTGACCATCAAAGGCGACGCCACACTTGCCCTATCCCCCGCGGGAACCCTGCTGCTACGCAAACAACAGCGCACGCCGTTTATCGCCTTCGCCTATCAGGCAGAAAGCGGGAAATTCCACGACCTGCAAAACCACCTCGGCCACCCCTTCAACCCATTGACGCAAGAAAAAAGCCTGCTCATCGGACTGCGCCGCCTGCAAGACAGCGACAACGCATCGCGGCAAGCGGACGAAGAAACCCTGCGCCAACACCTGAAAAACCACGCCAAACGTGGCAAAGCGATGAGCTTGTCGCCGGTGGCGGGGGCAGCAGAAGAAAGCAACCAGCCAAGCAAACCAGGAGAGTGTTTCATCCACCTGTGGCGGCTCTAGCGACCCATCCCATTGTTTAGGATGAAAAATTACCTGGTGTCGCGCACGCACAAAAAAAATCGACAAAAAATTGCAAACGACACGAAAAAAAACGGTGATTTTTATCCCGTAGAGTAAGTAAGCGAAAAATATCGCCCGTTTCCCGAGTGATACCGCCAACGTTCTACATTCCTTGCAAAACTGGAGATGAGCCATGAAAACAGTCCAACTGTTCACGAGCGCCCTGCTGGTAGCCGCACTTGCAGGTTGTGCCCAACCCACGCCGATTTATGTGCCACAGCCGTTACCGCAGCCGCAACAGCCGCAGCCGCAACAGCCCATGTATCCACCGGGCAATACGCTGGATAACGCCATTGATCAATTTGTCGCCCGTGGCAACAATCCCATGATGGGTTTGTCACTCAACATGTACAACAGCGACCTGCGCATTGGCGAGCTGTTTAACATGAGCTTGGCCACCTCGCAGGATGCCTACCTGCACCTCTACCTCTTCCAGCACAGCGGCCCAGTGATCGCCCTGACCGAGAACCTCGCCGTGCGTGGCGGCCGCGCCATTCCCTTCCCGCCAAGCAGCTACAAACTGCGCGCACACCCGCCCACTGGCAACAACAAACTGCTACTCATCGCCACTCCGCGGCCGATTGCCGGCGTGGTCTTGCGCAACACCCGCACCCTGCGCCAGCCGACCAATATCAGAGGCAGCGAATTTGCCGCGGTTGATGCCATTGTTCGCCAGGTCGCCCCCTTTGCCGACAGCGAATGGAGCGCCGTCGTCCGCGACGTATTCGTTCATCCCTAAAACCTCAACACTAGGAGTTCTTCCATGAAAAACCAGACATTTCGTCTAAGTCTCATAGCTATTGCCATGGCTGCTTATAGTGGCATTGCCAATGCCGATCTTGGTGAGTTCGTACCGCCGGAAGCCACCCCCCCTGCGGAACCACAAAAACCGCCAAAACCGCAGGCGCAAGCGACCGCTATCCATGTTGAAAACCGCTTGGCAGAGCCACTTGCTACCAATAACGCCATGCCGGAAAAAGATGCTGCTGCCGTTGAAGAAAAAACGCTCAACGAAATCTCTGCCATGCTGGTGGACATCGTGCAGCACGGCAAAAACGTCGCCATCATTGACCAGCCCACCGTGCCTGCCAATGCACAACCCGCGGTGGATAGCAGCCGCCTTGCTGTGCCGAACGAACCGCATGGGCATTACCGCATCTTTTCCGAAGTTACCCCGCAACTGGTAAAAGGCAAAGCCGAGCTCAAATTGCAAATTCTGCGTGCCGGACATCGTGGCGATGCCAATGACATGCTAAAACCGTTGGCAGAAAAAACCTTCCAAATCGACCCGGCAAACGTCCGTGCTGCAGAAAAAGACATCCAAAAATTTATCTTCGGCAAGATTGACATACAACTCGAAAGCGAAGATGCAAAAGGACGCCCAGAGCTTACCATGTGGATTGAAGTCAGCAATGAAGATGGCAAACAAGGCGTCGATGACAAACAAAATATCAAAGAAGACTCAAAAATTATTATTTACTATAAAGCGAACGAAGACGTTTACGTTAGCCTATATCATGTGAATAATAAAGGTAATATCAAGCGTCTTGTACCGACTGAAAACGTCAGAAATAACTATGCACGTAAAGGACAAATCCTCCGCTATCCGCCAACGGGCGAAGGGCTGACCTTAACCGGAGAAGGTATCGACAAAATACGCGTCATTTATACCACTATCCCAAGCAGTGTTGGTTCAGACCTCGGTACCAATGGCAAAATCCAAAGCAAACAATCGCCGGTCGCCGTAATTCCGACCCAATACCCGCCGCTCTTTGCCACACCATCCTTGACCCGCTTCTTCTCGCTGCCGGAACAATTCTGGAACCAAAGCGAAATTGAGTACAAAATCGTCAAATAAGGAGAAAGACCATGCCTAAAAAAACCAATAAAACGCTCCTTGCAACCGCAATCTTCACATTGCTTGCAGGAGGCAATGCCATTGCTGCAGGTGGCAAAACACGCGACATTAATGTTGAAAGTGTTCCAATGAATGAAAGTAGTAAAGTTGAAATTGACCTACGGGTTGCCGACGGACGCGATACTGTTGCCATTGGCGATACCACATCCTTTTGCTTCACTGCCAGCGCTTCAGGCTACCTTTCCCTTTGGGACTTTGGCACATCCGGCAAAATCAAGCGTATCTATCCCTATCCCGGCGACGATAACTTCAACCGGGTACAACCTGGTCGTGAAGAATGTGTCGGCGATAGCAAAAGCGGTAAAATCTTCCGCATTAATGGTCCAGAAGGTATTGAAACCGTCTATGCCTTTTGGACGCAAAATGAAGAAGACCAGATAAAAGCCGCAAATTTCAGAAGTAGTAGTGATTTTGCTGCTGGTATTGCCCGCAAAGCAAAAGATATTAACATTGAAAATACCGGTGGTTGGGAAAATTGGGCAACAGCTATGGTAACTTTCCGTATCGGTGAAGATTATAGCTACAACGGTAGTAATTACTATAATGGCAATAATAACGGCCATAATAATGGTAGTAATGATAGTAATGGTAGCAATAATATTATTATTAATGAGTTGGTACAAACCATTGGTGATTATAATAATATCTACATCGTTGCCTTTGGTTCTAACGTTGATCAATTGAAAAAGACCAACGACGACGCCGAATTGTTTATCCAAATGATGCGCACCACCCTCGATGTTCCAGCCCAAAATACCCGCTTGTATAAAGACGCCTTATATAGCGACTTTGAAGAAGGATTCGAATGGTTGAGTGATAACGCCAAAGCCAATGACCTGGTGCTGTTCTATTACAGTGGGCATGGCACCACTTTGCCGGATGACAATAATGACGAAGGTGCAGGCGCAGATGGCTTGGATGAAGCAATCGTTCCATACGATTACACCAAAATGAGTTTCGACGATGCCAGCAAATATATCCGCGACGATCAACTCAAAGAATGGTTTGACAATATCCAGGCATCCTCAATCGTTACCGTCTTTGATTCCTGCTTTAGCGGTGGCATGTATAAAAGCTTCTCGCAAGGTGGCATGCTCAACGCAAGGCCTAAATTCCTGACCAAAGGCAAAATTGCTGGCAAATTGCCGCAATACCGTGGTAAAAGTGCGAACAAAAAAGACATTGGCAGTATTGATAGCGAAATAGCTAGCGGCAATAACAAACGTGTACTGATTGCCGCTTCCAAAGAAAAACAATATGCGCTGGAAATTCCGGGTAGCGGGGGCGCACTCACCGTTGGTTTGCTTGAAGCGCTGCAAAACAAAGGCGGCGCAGAAGATTGGCAGGGCATGAGCGAGCTCACCAAACGCAACGTTGAGCGCGATACCGATGGCATGCAAAACCCGACCATCATTGACCCTGACAACGTCCTCAGCACACTGAAACTGCAATAATCCCAACCCAACCGGAGAACACGCCATGAACGCCAAACCGAAAATCCTGCTGCTCGCTATCCTTGCCGCCGTATTCCTCGCCCCAAGCTACGCCAACGCCGCGGATGAAGCCAGCGACACCCGCGATATCCTCATCACGCCTAACGATGGCAGTATGGCGGCAGGCGGTGATTTCAACGAACCCGAAGAAATCATCAACACCAAAGACCTGCGCATCGAGCAGGCAAACATCTACAACATCTCGCCCGGCAACAGCGGCCGCCGCCAAAACCACAGCAGCCACGGCTCACGCCAGCGCACCTCGGTCAGCATTTGGGTGAATGACCGTAACAACACCTACAACATCGGCGAGAACATCATCTTCTACGCCAAGGCGAAACGCGACGGCTACCTCACCATCATTGACGTCGGCACCAGCGGCAGGGTGCACCAACTCTTCCCGAACCGCTACCAGCCGGACAACTACGTCCGCCGCGGCCAAACCATCCAAATACCGGCGAAAAATGCGGACTTCCACTACACCATTGCCGGCCCGACCGGTACCGAGCTGGTCAAAGCCTTCATCAGCAGCAACTCTGCCAGCATCTACGGCAAATCGGCGAAGAACTTCGACAACGGCGTCTTCCCCGGCTACGAAGCCGATGCCCAAACCCTGACCAAAGACATCAACGTCGAGCTCAACCAAAGCGGCCGCCATAACGACTGGCAGACCTACAACAAAGTCATCTACATCCGCGACGGCAGTGGTGGCGGCGGCTATCACGGCGGTGGCCGCTACAACCCGGCTGCGCAAGCCGAGCGCGATTTGCGCCTGGGGGCGGCAAAAATCCGCGAAATCCAGATGCGCCTGCGCGATGATGGCTACTACCGCGGCAGACTTGACGGCACCATTGGCCCGGAAACCCGCCGCGCCCTGCGCGATTGGCAACGCGATAACGGCCTGCAAATCAGCGGTTACATCGACAGCGAAACCTTCGCCGCCTTGGTGAACTAAAACCCGCCAGCGCCTCTCTTGGCCAGATAAAGGTCGGGAGAGGCGCGCAACCGCCTGCGAGAACCCATATGAGCAAAATTCCACCGCTTATTGCCGAACTCTCGTTCGATGTCAGTGAAATCCTCAACGACAAAGGCAATCCGCGCCGTCCGGAAGGCTACTTTCGCTGGGAACCTTGGCGCATCGACAGAGAAATCATCAACCTGCTCACCGGGCGCAGCTATTGCGGCATCAGCGGGAAACCCAAATACGCCAGACTCGTCGTTGGCAAACATATGTCCGGCTATGACGACGCCGAAGGAAGCGCCTGCGATTACTTTCGCTGCGTTTTCGAATACCCCATCAGCAGCAGAGAACCTAAAGAAAACGGCATGCTCGGCGGCACAAAAGCATTGCCGCCCACCGACAGACTGCAAAACCATATCCGTAGCCATTGTCTGGATAACGAAAAACACAGCGAAAAAAACCTCAGCCCCGCTTCCCTTTGGGACATCTTCAAACGCGCCGGCGAAACCATAGACAACTCACGCGGCGGCCAAGTCTGCTACCGCTACTTTGAAGGCGAGGCGCTACAGCGCCTGAAATGCTGCGTGCTTGACGTATTACTGACCGCTAACCGCCATTACGGCGCGCTCTACAGCCTCGGCCTCTATCCACCGCAATACATCAACGACATCAAGGCAACACAAGCCATTGCACTGGACAGGCTGATAAAACACGCGCGCAAACTGGCGGGCGAAAACGGCGACTGGAAAAAACAACTGCCTATCGCTTGGGCAGAAAAACCATTGACCAAAATCGGCGACAGCAAATTGCCCGACTATGACGCCTTCATTGCGCATGACCTTATCCAGCGCATGTTGGATATGCAGCGCAAAAAACTCATATTCGTTCCTTACGATAACTTCGTTACCGCCGAATGGTCGCAAATAGAAAATGGCGATGAAGAAGACGCAAACCTTCCCTTAATGGAAGAGGGCATTGACGACGAACACATAGATTCATACGAAGAGGAAGAAGGGCTAGAAGATAAAATCATGGAAAAAATAAAACACTATGCCGCGCACCTAAATGAATTTGTCTGCACCCCGCATGAGCGAGAATTACTCTTTGCCCTTCTGAACCATTTTGACATTAGCCCATTCGTCAAAGAAAACGAAGACGACGACGCCTTCTACACTCGCCTAAAAAAATTGCTGCTTCGCCTAAAAAAATACGTTGAAAAACATTGTAATAGTGTTTAAGAAAAAAGATGAAAACCTTTTTGAAATGTAATAAAATATTAAAGATAGGTCGAGAATTACTCAGTATTCAAAATACGCTCTTTAGTTAAGAGTATGCTCAAAATTTTGGGACGAAGCGAATGAGATATGGATTGGTATGAAGTATCAAGGAAAAATACTTGTGCAATATTGCCAAACCTTGCAACGTAGCAGTTCATTCAATTTTATACCACTCTATACGGGATTCTCGGTAAGATTCTAGGATAATAGGTTAGGGGGTAGATTAAGCCATATAGAATTGGCATAGTAACAACCTAAAATAGTAAATAGTTTGTAAGGTTATATTATTAATTAATCTATGGTGAAATAATGAAAACATTTTTTCAAATCCTAATACTATTGCTGACCTTTAGCCAATTGCCGGCATTGGCAGAAAAAAAACGTATAGCATTAGTAATCGGTAACAGCACTTATCATAATAGTCCACTTACTAACCCAGTAAATGATGCGCGAGCAATGGAACAAGTGCTTAAAGAAGTGGGTTTTAGCGTTACTCGCGTCGAAAATGCCAATATGAAAGAAATGGAGCAGGCAGTTATAGATTTCGGTAGTAGTCTCAATAAAGATACAATTGGGCTTTTTTATTTTTCTGGTCATGGAACCCAACATAACGGGGAAAATTTTCTATTATCTACCGATGACCACAGATTAGTTAGCGAGAGCTTATTGGAATATACTGCAATAAGGGCAAACTATGTTCTAAAGATGATGCAAGATAGCGAAAGTGACCTAAATATTTTGATTCTTGATGCTTGTCGTAATCCACCAAAATTCGCTTCAACAACCAAAAGTTTCAGCAGAGAAAAAGGATTGGCGAATATGAACGCAACCAAAGGGATTCTGATTGCCTATGCTACTGCGCCAGGGGAAGTTGCTTACGATGGAAAAGGTAAAAATAGCCCCTATACTGCGAGTCTTGTCAAGCGGATACGTGAGCCATTACCTATTGAACAAGTATTGAAAAATGTAGGGAGAGATGTACAGGCCGATACTGAAGAAAAACAAACGCCTTGGGTTTCCACCTCTTTTAACGGCGACTTTTATTTTACTCTGCCAACCGAAATTGTCGCACCTCCCACTGTACAGCAGCCCGTACAACAACCGCAGATTATGGTGCAAAATCCACCTCCCGCACAGCAGACAACCGCTGTACCACCTGTCACCCAAACGACAGCGCCACCGCCTGTAGAAAATACCGCATGGCTCGCAGGGCTCCTCGCTTGGGCAGATGAATTTAAGCTTACCCCGGAACAACTACCACGCGACCCAAGAGCATTACAGAAGCTTACCCGCCTCAATCTTGGTTACGAGAAAAAAGGACAGCGCAAAATCACCCATTTACCCGCAGAGATAGGTGAGCTGCGCGCCTTGCAGCAAATAGAACTATATGACAATAGCTTAGAAAGTATTCCTAAAGAAATTGGTCAATTGCAGCAACTACAAAAGTTAGATCTAAGTGGTAATAGACTGACAAATTTACCTGCAGAAATAGGCGCGTTACAAAAACTGCAAAAACTTAATCTTTATGACAATGAGCTAAAAAAACTACCTATAGAGATTACTTATCTCGACAAACTACAAGAAATTGATATCAGTATTAACCCAAACATAGAGATTAGTAATGAGCAAACCGCTTTTTTCCAACGTATTAAAGCAACAGTAAAGAAATAGTCTTAAGTTTATATTTGAAATTTATGTTTTTTTGTTTTATTGAAATAAATAATTCTGCTATTACGGCAGCAAGAGCGAATCCCTTAGGGATTATAGGTATTAAAATATTACCTGTATTTCACTTCAGATTTTAGTCTGAAATTTCTCAATATGTTTTAGGATTAATTTATGCAAAAAATTAAAATTAGCCTTATAGTTATAATTTCTATGGGTGGTTTCTCTGGCTGTATTACAATAAATAATGAAGGAAAAGTTCAAAATAATGATATGGTTAAGCATGATATAATAGCTATGAAAGAAGCTGATACTGCTTATGGCAACAAAGACTACGAAAAAGCTTTTAAACTAATTAAACCATTAGCGGAAAGAGGAGATGCTGAAGCACAAGCTAGATTAAGTGTTTTATATCTTAATGGTAGAGGTGTACAAAAGAACTGCACCCAAGCAGTTAATTGGGTAGAGAAGTCCGTAGCTCAGAATAACGCTAAGGGAATAGCCATTTTAGGTATGATGTATATGGAAGCTCTCTGTGTTCCAGCAAATCCAGATAAAGGCAAGGAATTGCTAGATCAATCCATTAATATTATGGAAAGACATGATATTAATTGATAAAAATATATAGGTATCAAAGGAAATGTTTATGAACAGAAGAAAATTAAAATTTTACATCTATCTTGTTATAGCTTTGATGCTATCTTCCTGTGTATCTAAGTACAATAATGTAGATAATGAAAAGCTTATGAATGATGCTATACATGCATATGAGGTGGGAAATAAACAGGAAGCATTTAAATTAATGGAAATATTAGCTAATAAAGGAGATGCTACTGCGCAATATCATATTGGTCATATGTATGAAAATGGTGATGGTGTTCCCCAAGATTATAATAAAGCATTTCAGTGGTATAAAAAATCTGCTGCACAAGATAATGATAATGCCCAATTAAATCTTGGTGTAATGTATCATAAAGGAAATGGAACTAGGCAGGACGATACACAAGCACGGAAATGGTATGAAATAGCAGCTGCTCAAGGAAATACTCAAGCGCAATTTAATTTAGGCGTTATATATGATGAGGGAATTGGTGTGAAGATAGACCATAAGGAATCATTAAAGTGGTTTGAACAAGCAGCCATACAAGGGCATCTTGAAGCACAAGCTATTACTGGCATGATGTACTCTATGGGACAGGGAGCATCAAGAGATATTACTAAAGCACGAAAATGGCTAGAAAAAGCGGCTGCACAAGGACATGAACGCGCAAAGATAGTATTAGAAATGCTATAATCTTTTTTTATAGAAAACACTTTTTATTGGAGTTATTTTATGAAGTTAAAAAAAGTATGTTTTATGTTTATTGTGACTAGCATCCTCAGCTGTACATCAATAAATGATAAAAAATCAACTCAGGATCTCACTGCTGCTTTTGAAGCAAGAGATTATGATAAAGCCCTGAGGCTTGCCATGCCACTAGCAGAAAAAGGAAACGCAGAGGCACAGGCTCTACTAGGATTTCTTTACATCGAAGGAAAAGGCGGTCTAAGAAGTAATAATTGTGAAAAAGGTGTTGCATGGATAAAAAAATCTGTATCGCAAAATAATACTAATGGTATAGCACTTCTTGCTTTGCTACAGATGCAGGGTGTTTGTGTAGAGAAAAATGAAGTCGAAAGTGAAGAATTGCTGGAAAAACCAGGCGTTAAGGAAGCTGCAAGAAACTTATTCATGCAAATGTAAGTAAAAGGAATAAAAAATGAAAAATAGAAAGTTTGTTTTAGTACTTTTTTGTGTGTTATTGACGACTACAACGTTAGCTTATGCCAAAAAAGATAGAAATCAACTAATGAAGGATTCTGTTGCTGCGTATGAGCAAGGTAACTATGATAAGGCACTTGAAATTCTACGTCCTCTTGCACAGAAAGGTGATGCAAACGCTCAACATAATCTTGGTGTCTTATACCAAAATGGACAAGGAATAGAACAAAATTATATGGAGGCGCGTAAATGGTATGAAAAAGCAGCAAAACAGGGGTATGCATATTCCCAAAATAATTTAGGAAATATTTATCTGGATGGCTTAGGCGTAGAGCAAGATTATAATCAGGCAAGAAGATGGTTTATGAAAGCCGCAAAGCAAAATAATGCTAATGCTCAAAATGCGTTGGGAATAATGTATGAAGAAGGGTGGGGGGGATCACAGGATTATAATAAAGCAAAACAATGGCATGAAAAAGCAGCAAAGCAAGGTTTTGTAAATTCCCAGTTTAATCTTGGTGTGTTATATGAACGTGGTCTTGGAGTCAAACGAGATTATATTCAAGCAGTTAAATGGTATGAAAAAGCTGCAAAGCAAGGGCATGATAAAGCGCAGTTTAATTTAGCTGCAATGTATCATCTCGGTAAAGGTGTAGCGCAAGATGATAAAAAAGCACGCGAATGGCTAGAAAAAGCAGCAGCACAAGGTAATGAAAGAGCAAAAGAACATCTACAAAAATTCTAAAATTCTTATGTGCCCAAAAGTATCGCTATTAGTTTTGTGATGCTTTTATGGGCACCTATATTTATTTGATATCTTTGATACATGGAGCATCTCATGAAAAAACATATTCTCTACCTTTCCCTCTCGCTTGTGTTGACAAGTATGATTATCCCACTAACCGCTCATGCGGCAGAAAACACAGCCTCTCAAGAGGCAAAGAGCGCTTATGAGTCTGGTGATTACGAAAAGGCATTTAATAAATGGCAGGAATTGGCACAGCAAGGTAATGCCGAAGCTCAGCATAGGCTTGGCAATTTGTACCATAATGGCAAAGGTATTACCCAAGATTATAGCAAGGCGCGAGAATGGTTTGAAAAAGCGGCGGCGCAAAATTATGCCAATGCACAAACAGATTTGGGATTTTTATATGAGACAGGACTAGGTACTACACAAGACTATAGTAAGGCGCGCGATTGGTACGAAAAAGCTGCGGCACAAAATAATGCTACCGCACAAAACAATCTTGGTTCTCTTTATATGAATGGAAAAGGAGTAACTCAAGACTATACTAAGGCGCGCGATTGGTACGAAAAAGCCGCTGCACAAAATAATGCTACCGCACAAAAAAATCTTGGTTCTCTTTATATGAATGGAAAAGGATTAACTCAAGACTATGCTAAGGCACGCGAGTGGTTTGAAAAAGCGGCAGCGCAAAATTATGCCGATGCACAAACAGATTTGGGATTTTTATATGAAAAAGGACTAGGTACTACACAAGACTATAGCAAGGCGCGAGATTGGTACGAAAAGGCTGCTGTACAAAATAACGCTATCGCACAAAAAAATCTTGGTGTTCTTTATATGAATGGATATGGAGTAACCCAAGACTATGTTAAAGCACGCGATTGGTACGAAAAAGCCGCTGCACAAGATAATGCCGATGCGCTGCTAGATTTGGGCCTGTTATATCAGCAAGGATTAGGAGTAGAGCAAGATATCAATAAAGCACGAGAGTGGTTTGAAAAAGCGGCAGCACACGGAAATACTGAGGCAAATAAAGCATTGGCGCAGTTAAATGCTGGTCGAGTAACATTTGCCAATACTACCAGCCAAGTTGAGCCGCGTTATCAGGAGGCGACCGCTGCCCTAAATGCTGGTGATTATGCAAAAGCATTTACGCAATTTCAGGAATTGGCGCAGCAGGGAAATACAGAGGCACAAGTAAGAGTGGGATGGCTATATCTCAAAGGCTTAGGAACCAACGGCGATTATGATAAGGCGCGTGAGCAATTTGAAAAAGCTGCTGCGGAAAATAATGCCGAAGCCCAATTTTGGCTGGGAGTAATGTACCTCAGGGAAGAATATGGCACGCAGGATTACAGCAAGGCGTCGGAATGGTTTGGAAAATCAGCAAATCAAGGATATGCCAAAGCTCAGGCTGCTTTAGGACATATTTATTCTAATGGAAAAGGAGTCAATCAGGATTATAGTAAAGCCCGTGATTGGTATGAAAAAGCTGCCGCACAGAATGATGCAGATGCTCAAAATGGTTTGGGCATATTATACGATAATGGTTATGGTATCGTACAAGATCGTAATAAAGCGCGTGAATGGTATGAAAAGGCAGCCGCACAAAATCATGCTAATGCCCAATTTAATTTGGGGCTGTCTTATGCTGGTGAGAGTGATAAAACAAAAGCGCGCGAATGGTATGAAAAAGCAGCATTACAAAATCATACCGGTGCACAAAATAATCTAGCATGGATATATTTTTATGGTAATGGTGTTACGCAAGATTATGCCAAAGCACGCGAATGGTTTGAAAAGGCAGCGGCGCAAGGCTACGCCAATGCTCAGACTGGTTTAGGTCATCTTTATATGAACGGTTTAGGGGTAGCTAAGGATACCGAGCAGGCACGCATTTGGTACAAGAAAGCAGCACGACAGAATAATAGTGATGCTTTAAGTAATTTGGGCATATTATCGGAAGATGAGCAAAAAGATGACAGCAAAGCCTTTGCTTGGTATGAGAAAGCGGCAGAACAGGGCAATGCTTTTGCGCAGCGGCAACTAGGTAGGCTTTATGCTGCAGGTAAAGGTGTTACCCAGGATTATGCTAAAGCATATGAATGGTATGAAAAAGCAGCTGCGCAGGGTGATATGTATGCTCAACTTAGATTAGGGATTATGTATGATAAGGGCGATGGCGTCGCACAGGATTATGTTAAAGCACACGAATGGTACGAAAAAGCTGCTGCGCAAGGCAACATTGCTGCTCAAGTGAATTTGGGAAATCTTTATCTTAGTGGTAAAGGAGTTGCGCAGGATTATGCCAAAGCATACGAATGGTATGAAAAAGCCGCTGTACAAGGCTCTGCCACTGGTGAATATAGTTTGGGCATGCTCTATCGTGATGGAAAAGGCGTAGCACAGGATTATGCTAAAGCACGCGAGTGGTTTGAAAAGGCAGCGGCAAAGGGTGATGATGACGCGCAAGCCAGTTTGGGTATTTTTTATAAAGAAGGGCAAGGTGTAGCACGGGATTATGCCAAGGCTCGCGAATGGCTTGAAAAGGCAGCGGAGCAAGAAAATGAACATGCGCGGACACATTTGGCAAATCTTTACGAAAATGGTAATGGCGTAGCGCAAGATTATAGTAAGGCAAAAGAGTGGTATGAGAGGGCTGCTATACAAGGTAATGCTGCAGCACAATATGCTTTGGCCGGCTTATACCGAAAGGGTCAAGGTATGGTTAAGGATGATGCTAAAGCCAATGAATGGTATGCAAAAGCACGAGTTGGATTTGAAAATGACGAAAATAATACTTATAACTCACAAGAATTATTGGGAAATATGTATTTTTACGGTCATGGCGTACAAATTGATTATGCCAAAGCACGTGAATATTATGAACAAGCTGCAAAAAAAGATAATAATGTTTATATAAGCAAGAGTCTTGCCTATATTTATGGAGAAGGTAAAGGCACTAAAAAGGATTCTGCCAAGGCGCAGGAATGGTACAGCAAGGTACGCGAGCTGTATGAGCAGGATGCAGTGCGAGGCGATGCTGAAGCACAAAAAGGGCTAGGTGACTTATATAGAGATGGTAATTATGTAAAACAGGATTATAAAAAAGCATATGAATGGTATGAACAAGCAGCAGTACAAGGTAACGCTGCGGCACAAAATGACCTGGGAAATTTTTATGAAGAAGGTCGTGGTGTTAAGCAGGATTATGCCAAAGCACGTGAATGGTTTGAAAAAGCTGAAGCGCAAGAAGATAGCGAGCAGCGTACCTATGCTCAAATAAAGCTAGGTGCTCTATATAAAGATGGCAAAGGAGTAAAACAAAACTATACCAAAGCGCGCGAATATTACGAAAAAGCAGCGGCACAAGGCGATGCTACTGCACAAAGATATCTTGGCTGGATGTATGCCAATGGTAAAGGGGTAAAGAAAAATGTTAGCAAAGCGCGGCAATGGTATGAAAAGGTGGAGAAACAAGGAAAACTTGATGCAGATGAGCAATATTATTTGGGCTATATTTATAGGAAAGGTGAAGGTGGCGTTAAGCAAAACTATACTAAAGCACGGCAATATTACGAAAAAGCAGCGGCTAAAGGTCATGTTTCTGCACAGAGCTGGCTGGGTACTATGTATAGAAGCGGTGAAGGCGTAAAACAGGATTTTGCCAAAGCAAGGCAATGGTTCGAGAAGGCAGCAAAACAAGGAAATGCTTTTGCGCAAGGCAATTTAGGCTGGCTTTATAAGGAAGGGAAAGGCGTCAAGCAAAATTATGGTAAAGCACGTGAGTGGTTTGAAAAATCTGCCAAGGGTGGTGATGATTATGGTCAATATATGCTCGGTATGATGTACCTTGAAGGAACAGCTGGAACCAAGGATATCAAGAAGGCACGAGAATGGTTACAGAAATCTGCGGCGCAAGGATATGAAAAAGCCAAGAATGTTTTGGATTCTTTGTGATGTATTTGGGGTTATTTGCCGCCGCTAATTCTGGCAGCTTTTTTGCTTTTGCTGTGTCTTCGATATGTCGCCAAGACCTCTTCCAGCGAATAGATAAAGTTGGATACTTCTGCTAGAGAGGCGATACGGATGAAACGCACGTTTTCGCCAAAGCGGCAAAGCATTTCGCAAAATTCGATGGGTAATGCTTTTTGGTTTTTGCCAAGAAAAAGCCAGATTTGGCATTGGCTTTCATCGAGGGCGGCGAATTGCGCGCTTTCCGGCTGGAGGTTTTCGTAATCTATGAGGATGTATTGCATGCTTTTTCCGTAAATATTGTTGTTGTTCCAAGGCGGCAGATTAGCGATAAAAACCGCCCCGAAGGGTGGTTCATTTGCGGCAAGGCGGAATTAGTAGCCCAATGTCGCCGCGTCTTCGATGCGCGGGTCGGAGGCGCCGTAAAGTCCTTCCGGCGTTACCATGATGGATTGGGTCGAGCCCATCGCCGATTTGCGCTCGACTTTATGCCCCATCGCTTCTAAAAGGCGCACGGTGTCGGCGTTTAGCGCGTGCTCAACGCGGATTTCGTCCGGCGTCCATTGGTCGTGGATGCGCGGCGCGTGTGTCGCTTCGGCGATGTTCATCTTGTGGTCGATGACGTTGCTGATGATTTGCAGCACGGTGGTGATGATGCGGCTGCCGCCGGGGCTACCGGTTACGAGGAAGGGTTTGCCGTCTTTGAAAACGATGGTCGGGCTCATGGATGAGAGCGGCCGTTTGCCCGCTTCAACCGCATTAGCATCGCCGCCGATGAGGCCGTAACCATTCGGTACGCCCGGTTTGGCGGAGAAGTCGTCCATTTCGTTGTTGAGCAGGATACCAGTACCGTCGGCGACCAGGCCGGTGCCGTAGCTGAAGTTCAGGGTGTAGGTGTTGGCAACGGCGTTGCCGTCTTTATCGACGACAGAGTAGTGCGTGGTTTGGTCGCTTTCATACGGCAACGGGTCGCTGTGGCGGATTTCTGCCCCGGGACGCGCTTTTTCCGGGTCGATTTTGTCGCGTAAAGTGTCGGCGTATTTTTGGCTGGTCAGCCCTTTGACCGGGATTTTGACGAAATCCGGGTCGCCGAGGTATTCGGCGCGGTCAGCATAGGCAAGCTGCATCGCTTCTGCCATGAGGTGGATGGTTTTGGCGGTGTTGGCGCCGCTTGCTTGCAGGTCGTAGCCTTCGAGGATGTTCAAGATTTGGATGATGTGGATGCCACCGGAGGAGGGCGGCGGCATGGAAACGATTTCGTAGCCGCGATAGTCGCCGCGCACCGGCTCGCGCTTGACGCTGCGGTAGTCGCGCAGGTCTTCGGCGGTCATGCTGCCGCCTGCCGCTTGGATGGCGGCGATGATTTTCTCGGCGGTTTCGCCTTGGTAGAAGCCGTCGCGACCTTGTTCAGCGATGCGGCGCAGTGAGGCGGCGAGTTCGGGCTGTTTCAGGATTTCGCCGGGTTGTAATGCCGTGCCGTCTTCGTGGAAGAAGATTTTGGCGGTGCTTGGCCATTTGCGCATTCTTTCGGCAAGCCCTTGCAGCGAGTTAGATAAACCGTGGCTGACAACAAAACCTTCTTCGGCCAGTTTGATGGCGGGGGCGAGGACTTGTTCGCGCGTCATCGTGCCGTGTTCTTCCAGGGCGAGCAGCAGGCCGTCAACCGTGCCGGGAACGCCAACGGCAAGGCCGTGGTAACGCGAGCGTTCTTCGTCGGCCTCGCCTTTTTCGTCGAGGTACATATCGCGGAAGGCGGCTTTCGGCGCTTTTTCGCGGTAATCAATGGCGACGGTTTCGTTTTTCTTGGCGTCGTGGATGAGCATGAAGCCACCGCCGCCGATGTTGCCGGCGCGCGGCAGGGTAACGGCGAGGGCAAAGCCGACGGCAACGCCCGCATCAACGGCGTTACCGCCTTGTTGCAGAATGTCGCGGCCGATGGCGGAAGCGAGCGCTTCTTGCGAGGCGACCATGCCGTTTTTCGCCCAAACGGGATGCTCGATGGCGTTTTCGGCGTAGATGGCTTCGCTGACTTGTGGCGCGGCAGCGGGCGCAGCCGGGGGTGTAGGTTGCAGCGCGGTCGCTTGTAGCGACAAGGCAACGGCGGCGGCAAGGGCGGCGTGTTTTACGAGGCGTATTTGCATGGCGTTCTCCGGGTTGGTTAATAGGCGGTGTAGAAATCGTCGGCGAGGCGCTGAATCATGCGGTTCTCCGGTAACAAGGAAGCGGCAAGGGTATCACTTTACCAGCCGTTCATGCACCGCTTAAGATGGGCTTTTTCGCAAATAGAGGACGCCTTATGCAACTGCATTTTCTCGGCACGGGCGCGGGCATGCCCAGCAAAACCCGCAACGTTTCCAGCATCGCCCTCAACCTCGACCAGCCCAGCGCGCAGACCTGGCTGTTTGACTGCGGCGAGGCGACGCAGCACACCATCCTGCACACGCCCGTCCGCCCCGGCCGCATCCGCCGCATCTTCATCACTCACCTGCATGGCGACCACATCTTCGGCCTGCCGGGGCTGCTTTCCAGCCGCGGCATGATGGGCAACGACGCGCCGATTGACCTCTACGGCCCGGTTGGCATCCGCCGTTTCCTCGAAACGGCGCTGGAAGTGTCCGCGAGTTTCCTTCCCTACCCGCTGCACATTCACGAATTTGACGCGCCCGGCGTGGTGTATGCGGACGATTTTTTTCAGGTCAGCACGCAGCCGCTCAGCCACGGCGTGCCGAGTTTTGCCTACTGTATCCGCGAAGCCGTCCAAGCCGGCGCGCTTGATGTTGCCCGCTTGCGCGCCGAAGGCGTCCCCGCCGGGCCGCTTTATGCGCGGCTGAAAAAGGGCGAGACGATAACGCTGGGTGATGGTCGCGTGCTGCACGGTGCCGATTACTGCGCGCCCGCCCGCGCCGAGCGGCGCATCGTCATCTTTGGCGACACCTGCCACGATGCGGCGCACGTTGAATTTTGCCGCGATGCCGACCTTATCGTGCATGAGGCGACTTTTGCTGGCGGCGAGGAAGCGCTAGCGGTCAAACACGGTCACAGCAGCGCCGATGAAGCGGCGCGCCTCGCGCGTGATGCCGGGGCGAAACTGCTCTATCTCACCCACATCAGCGCGCGTTACGACGCAGCGGAAACGGCGGCGTTTCTCGCCCGCGCCCGCCAAATTTTCCCGGCAACCGAGCTGGCGCATGACCGCCTGGCGGTGGATGTTCCCCGCGCGGCACGGCTGGCGGAAGCCTGATTTATACATACACGAACCCCGCTACCGCGTATGTAAATTGCTGCCGGATAGCGGCAACGATTTTCCGCATCGTGCGGTGCGGAAGATGCCTACAATACCGCCCGTTACCCCAGCCCAAGGAACACCGCATGAACCCTATCCTCGCCCGCTATAACCGCCCCCGCTTCTTCTATTTCTGGTCCATCGCCATTCCGTGGACGTGCTGGTTTCTCGCCGGCCACATCAGCCACCTGCCGCAGGCGGACGACTACGCCTGGCTGCAAGGCACGCTCGGCATGGTCGGGCTGCTGGCGCCGATTGCCGTCGCCGCCTGGCTTTTTGCCGCCGACCCGGTGCTGCTTGCCGACGTCAAGGCGCGCCTCTTTACCCGGCGCGGGCTGAACTGGCGCGTTGTCGCCTTTACCCTGATTATTCCGCCGCTTTCCATCATCGCGGCGATGGCGATTTCGCTCGCCTTTGGCTACAGCAGCGAGCAGTTTGTCGTGAGCGGTAATCCGAGCTTTAGCAGCGCCCTCTTTTCGCCGTGGTTCATCCTTATTTTTGCTGCGCTGGTCGAAGAACTCGCCTGGCACACCTACGGCACCGACACCCTGCTGCGCCGCTTCAACCTCTTCACCACCTCCATCATCTTCGCCCTCTTTTGGGGCATTTGGCATCTGCCGCTTGCCAGCATTAAAGGCTACTACCAGGCGAACCTCGTCGCCGAAGGCTGGCAATACGGCGTGAACTTCCTCGTCAGCGTCTTTATCTTCGTCTTCATCATGAACTGGCTCTATGCGAAAGCAGGGCGCAATGTGTGGATTGCCGTGCTTTTCCACGCGGTCGCCAACATTTCCAACGAAATCTTCGCCGCGCACCCGGCCAGCAAAATCATCCAAAGCGGACTGTTCCTACTGCTCGCCGCCTACTTCCTCACCCGCGACCGCAAACTCTTCTTCCAGCGCGGCAGCATCACATGAAACACCTCGCCGCCCACGCACCGCTGGCGATGCTGCTTTGCACCGTGGCGGGTTTCCTCCTGCCAAACGTGGCGGAAACCCTGCTGCCACTGTTGCCCGCCATTTTGTTTTTCCTCATGCTCTTTACCCTGCTCGGCATCGAGCCGCGCCCGCTCTTGCGCGCGCTCGCCAGTGCAGCGGCGTGGCGCTTTGCCCTGTGGCACGTCGGCATCCTTTGCCTGCTCTTGAGCAGCGGCTTTTTCCTGCTCGGCATTCGCGGCGACTTGCTTCTTGCCATCGCCGGCATTGGCGCGACCGCGCCGCTTTTTGCTTCCGGCGCGATGGTGCGCACCGTTGGCCACGACGCCCTACCCGCAATGGCGCAGACCATTGCCGCCACCCTGCTGATGCCGTGGCTGCTGCTCATCGTCTTTTATGCGAGCGGCAGCGGGGCAAGCCTGAATTTGCACGCCTACACGCAGAAACTGCTTCTCTACATCGCCGCGCCCATCGTCCTTGCCGCGTTGCTGCGCCGTTACCTGCCTGCGGCGACGCTGGCGCGGCTCTATCCGCAAATCGCGCAGTACAACATCCTGCTCGTCCTCACCTTTCCCTTCGCCTTGAGCGGCGCCTTTCGCCGCCTCTACGACGCGCAAGGCCTCATCCACGCGCTTGAGCTGCTTGCCATCGCGCTGACGATTGCCGTCGGCGGCTTCTTCCTCACCTGGCTCGGCTACCGCCGCTTTGGCGCGAATGTTGCCGTGCCTGCCGCCATCACCGCCGGCGGACGCAATGTGCTGCTCACTTTAAGCATCGCTGGCGGCTACCTCGGTGACCAGTTTTTGGCGCTCGCCGGGGCGATGCAACTGCCGATGTTTGCGCTGCCGTTTCTCGCCCGTCTGCTGTTTGCGCCGCCGCCACGGCGTGATTGATTCAACCACAACCCGGAGAAAACCCATGAATTCACAAATCCATTCCCTGCTCGAAGCCTGGCAACAAAACCACGACCCGCAGCTCTTGGCGGAAACCCTCTCACTGATGGAAAGTGAAACGGCGCGCATCGTGAAAGAGCATGAGGAAAATGGCCGAACATTCGGCAGCATTATCGAAAGCAGCGTCATGATTGGTCTCGCCCGCGAGTTGAGCGAAGCCCTCTGGCAGCAGCCAGAAGAGGATGCAGCTTTCAGCCGCGCCCTGCATTGCTGGCGCAATGTCGTCTTCGCTACCGCCAACGAACTTGCCACCATGGGGCCGCTGATGCTGCAATACGCCGCTTGGCAGTTGCGCAAAGGCGATACCGCCAAGGCAGAAGGCGTGTATTGGGCAATCGCGCAGGATTTCATCGTCGCCCTCGAAGAAGCCGAGGAAATACTAGAAGAAGACACCAGCAACGACCCCACATGGAAATTTGCCAGCAACGACCCGCAGCTCTACAGCATCAAATACCTCGAAACGGCTACCCGCTATCTCGCCGCCCACGGCGAGGCGGAACACCGCGCTACCGCGCAGGACATCATGCAACGCATGGAAAAGTTGCCGCGTTATTGGGACAGGGAAGCGGGGCAGGGCTGACGGCGCGGCTGCCCACGTCCTAATCTTCTTGTTTCGCTGAATTGTCAGCACCAAAAAACCCCGCAACAGCGGGGTTTTTTGTTTGCGGTGTTTAGCCGGCGAAGCCGTGCAGTTCCGGGATGTCGGGGAAGGCGTTGTCCTCGTCCATCGCGGCAATTTTCACCCAGCCGGTTTTGCCATCGGCGGTTTTGATGAGCAGCCAGGCGGGGATGCGCTCTTCGGGTTCCAATGTTTCGCCGTCGCGCTCGACGAAGCGTTGTTGGATAAGGATGAGGCTGATTTTGTCGCCGGGCGCGATTTCGGCGATGGTTTTGTCGCCACCGATGCGGTCGGTGAGTTTGAGCGGCTCGGCGCGGCTTTCCGGGTCGTTGTCCTCGTCGTAGTGCCAGCGGCCTTTGTAGGTGGTATCGACACCGAGGTAGTAGTAGGGCTGTTCGATGTTGAGGACGACGTCGTCTTTCAGCGCCCATTTTTCGCGGGCGCGGAAGTAGCGGTCGCCGCTGTCGCTGTCGCTGTAGAGGTAGCCGTTACCGGGAATGGTCAGGTCTTCGGGGACGCCGCTGCCTTCGTTGATGTTGGGCAAGCGGTCGCGCACGGTATAAAGGACGCAGTAAGGCCCGCCTTCAATACCGCCGCTGCAATCGATGTTGTAGCGCTTGCCACCAGGGGCAAGGGCGGTTTCGAGCAGGCGGTGGTAGGCTTCGCTGAAGTCGTCCTCTTCTTTTTGCGGCGGGGTGCCGGCGATGGCGCTTTCTTTGCCTTCTTCGTTGGCGAAGTAGTAGCGGCTGTCGCGTTTTTCGCCAAGTTGCGGGTTGTAGCGGATGGTGGCGTAGATTTCTTTGTCTTCTACGGTGTCGAGCGCGGGGAAGGTCTCATCGCCCGCGTCTTTGCTTTCGCGCGCCTGCGCCCAGCCAACGATGCCGTAATCGCTGCGCACGAGGTGGTTGCCTTTGTCATCGACGAGCAGCACATGGACTTTGCCGCCTTTGCCGATGCTGCCGATGTCGTGCCCGCCGTCTGTTTTGAAGGTGAGTGTCAGCGCGGTCGCGGCGGTGGTGTCTTTGCCGACGTAAACCAGCGGCAAGCCTTCTGCTTTTGCCGGGACGCTGTCGGCGAAGCTATCGGCGGCGGCGTGGACGCTGCCCGCTGTCAGGGCGGCGAGAAGGATGAGGGGTTGGTACTTCATGGGGGTTCCTTGTATGTTGCGAAAAAGCGGTGGAATTATAAGCCGGAACAAGCCCTACCTCTCAATCGGATAACTGCCATGCACATCGTCATCGCCCTCGATTCTTTCAAAGAATGCCTCAGCGCCGCGGACGCCTGCGCCGCTGTCGCCCGTGGTTTTCGCGCCGCATTGCCGCACGCCCGCTGTCATTGTCTGCCGATGGCGGATGGCGGCGAAGGCACGACTGCCGCGCTGCTTGCCGCCTGCGGTGGTATTTGGCAAGAAATCACCGTGCAAGACCCGCTTGGCCGCCCGGTCATCGCCCGCTATGGCGTGTTGTCAGACGGTCGCGCGGTGTTGGAAATGGCGGAAGCGGCGGGGCTGCACCGCCTCGCCCCCGCTGAACGCGACCCGCGCATTGCCAGCAGCTATGGCGTCGGCGAAATGCTCAAGCACGCGCTCGGCCGTGGCTGTCGCCATATCATCCTCGGCATCGGCGGCAGCGCTACCAACGACGGCGGCGCGGGGATGTTGCAGGCGCTCGGCGTCCGTTTTTTTGACGCGGACGGTGGCGAACTACCGCCCGGCGGCGCGGCGCTTGCCCGCCTTGCCCGCGCCGATTTTCGCGGTTTGTCGCCAGCGCTTGCCGGGGTAAGGCTTGACGTTGCCTGCGACGTTAGCAATCCGCTCTGCGGCGCAAACGGCGCCAGCGTCATCTTCGCCCCGCAAAAAGGCGCGGACGCCGCCGCCGTTGCCGAACTCGATGCCGCGCTTGCCCACTACGCCGCCGTCCTTGGCGCGAGCGGGCAACGCGACTGCCACGAACAGCCCGGCGCGGGCGCGGCGGGCGGGCTGGGTTATGCGCTGACGCTGCTCGGCGCGCGCCTCACTTCCGGCATTGAGCTGGTTATGCAGGCGGCGGGACTGGCAGATGCGCTCAAAGATGCCGACCTGGTCATCACCGGCGAAGGGCGGCTGGATGGGCAAACCCGCCTCGGCAAAGTGCCGCTTGGCGTGCTGCGCCTCGCACAACAGCACGATGTGCCGGTGATTGCTCTCGCTGGTGTTCTCGGCGCGGGCGCAGAAACGCTACTGGATGAGGGTTTTGCCGCCATTTTTCCGTCCATCGCCGCCCTCGCGCCGCTGGCAGAAACCCTCGCCCGCGGTGCGGAAAACCTCGAACGCACCGCGCGGCAAATCGCCGCCACTCTCGCCCTCGGCGGGCGCTTGGCGTAGCCGACATTCACCGCCGTTTGTTGATTTCTGTGAACATTAAGGGAAGTTTGATAGAAATTAACACTGTGCTAGTATTGCCCTCCGGGGGCTTAAAGCCCGCAAAACCGCCGGTTCATGGCAGGGGCGACACCGTAAACCCTTACCGCAGACAGGTTTCAACAATGCAACACACGAGGTTATTCATGGAAACTCCAGTCATCACGCCCTGGGCGATAAACGGCTATTACACGCTGATTATTGCCAGCATCGTCCTGCTCTTTGGCAGGTATTTGGTCAAGAAATTCCGCTTCCTGCAGGACTTCAACATTCCTGAACCCATCGCCGGCGGCCTGGTGGCAGCGGTCATCATCTACGCGCTCTATCTTTTTAACCACGTCAGTTTCGCCTTCGACAAATCGCTGCGCGAAGCCTTCATGCTGGTTTTCTTCACCTCTATTGGTCTTAGCGCCGATTTCTCCCGCCTGAAAGCTGGCGGCTTCCCGCTCATTATCTTTACCGTCATCGTCGGCGTCTTCATCGTCATCCAAAACGCGGTTGGCGTCGGCCTTGCCATCGCGATGGATCAAAACCCGCTGCTCGGCCTCGTCGCCGGTTCCATCACCATGACCGGTGGCCACGGTACCGCTGGCGGCTGGGGGCCCGACCTTGAAAAAATCGGCCTCGCCAACGCGACCGGCATCGGCATGGCATGCGCCACCTTCGGTTTGGTCGCCGGTGGTCTGATTGGTGGCCCGGTAGCGCGTCGCCTGATTAACAAAATGAAGCGCGAACCGCTGACAATACGCGATGACGGCAGCACTGACACCGGCGACGATGCCAACGATATGTTTGAAAAACCGGAACGCCGCCGCCTGATTACCGCCAACTCCGCCATCGAAACCCTGGCGATGTTCGCCGCCTGTTTGGCGTTTGCGGAAATCATGGACAGCATCGACAAACCATACCTGAAGCCGATTCTTTCCATTCTTGACCTGCCGAAATTCGTTTGGGGCATCATCTTCGGCATCATCCTGCGCAACGTGCTGACTAACGTCTTCAAATTCAATATGTTTGACCGCGCCATTGATGTCTTCGGCAATGCCTCGCTCTCGCTCTTCCTTGCCATTGCCCTGCTCGACCTCAAACTGTGGGAACTGACCGCACTGGCGCTGCCGGTTACCACCATCCTCTTGGTGCAAGTGGTTGTGATGGCGCTCTATGCCACCTTCGTTACCTACACCCTGATGGGACGCGACTACGACGCTGCCGTGCTTGCCGCCGGCCACTGCGGTTTCGGCCTCGGTGCGACGCCTACCGCGGTTGCCAATATGCAGTCTGTTACCGAGCGTTTCGGTTCCTCGCACAAGGCATTCCTCATCGTGCCGCTGGTCGGTGCCTTCCTCGTCGATTTGATTAACACCGGGGTCATTCAGGCATTTGTCGAAAATATTCCTAAATAAGCCCACAAGAAACCCGCCATTTGGCGGGTTTTTTTTATGGGCGTTATTCCGCATCGCGGCGCAAGTCGATTTTGTCGAGCGGGATTTTCCGCGTTTTATAGCGCAGCTTGTGATAGAGGTAGAAAGTGAGGAAGACCGGGATGCCCATGTAGGTAACGGCAAGGCGTTTCCAGTCGAGGTCGCCTTTTAGCACCAGGTCGGTGTCTTGGCCGATGATGACCAGCACGCACAGAGTGAGTGCCAAGAGCGGGCCGACGGGGAACCATTTGGCGCGGTAGGCGAGTTCATCGAGCGAACGGCCTTGTGCGGTAAAGGCGCGGCGGAAGCGGTAATGGCTGACGGCGATGCCGAGCCAGGCGATAAAACCAGTCAAGCCAGAGGCGGCGATGATGTACTGGTCAAAAAGGTCTTTGCCGATTTCTTCGTTCAGTTGCAGCAAAAAGAGGGCGAAGATGACGGCAGCGGTGGCAAGCAACGCAATCAGCGGCACGCCGCCGCTGCGGGTGGTGCGCGCAAATACTGGCCAGGCGAGGCCGTCTTTGCCCATCGCGTAGAGCATGCGCACCGAGGCGTACATGCCAGAGTTACCGGCAGAAAGTACCGAGCTGAGGATTACCGCGTTCATGACGGCCGCGGCAAAGGCAAAGCCAGCACGCTCAAAAACGAGGGTGAAGGGCGATTTGGCGATATTTTCCGCGCCAGCGCCGATGTCCGCGCCGAGCAGTTCGTCGCTGGTGTGCGGGATGAGCAGACCGATGACGAGGATGGCGAGGATGTAGAAGATGAGGATGCGCCAGAAGATTTGCTTGACCGCCTTCGGGATGCTTTTTTCCGGGTTTTCCGTCTCGCCAGCGGTAACGCCGATGAGTTCCGTGCCCTGGAAGGAAAAACCGGCGATGAGGAAGACGCCAAGGATGGTGAGGAAATGTCCGCCCGCGCCTTCGCCGAGGAAGGGGCCGTCGCCGGCGGTAAAGTTGCTGAAGCCGACGTACTCGCCGCCCATGATGCCGAAGATGGTGAGCGTGCCGATGCCGAGGAAGATGATGACGGTGATGACCTTAATCAGCGCGAACCAGTATTCGGACTCGCCGTAGGCGCGCACGGAAAAGGCATTGAGCGCGCAGATGAGACCGAAAAAGAGCAGGCTCCAGCCCCACGGCGGCAGGAAGCGCAGCGGTTCCCAATAGGTGATGACGACGGCGGCGATGGAAATATCGACGGCGACGGTAATCACCCAGTTGAACCAGTAATTCCAGCCGAGGGCAAAGCCGAGCGAGGGGTCAACGTAGCGCGAGGCGTAAGTGGCAAACGAGCCGGAAGTGGGCAGCCAGGTCGCCATTTCGCCGAGCGAGGTCATGAGGAAATAGACCATCAGGCCGATGGCGGCATAGGCGACCAGCGCACCGCCGGGGCCGGCGTCATGGATGGCGGTGCCGCTTGCCATAAAAAGACCGGTACCGATGCAGCCGCCGATGGCAATCATCGACAGGTGGCGGGTTTTCAGGTGGCGTTTCACCTGGGTATTGGGGGTGGATGTAGTCATGGTGTCCTTCTTGTGGGTGGATATACATACAGGGTAGCGACTATCGTGTATGTAAATGGGTGGTGGCTTGCGTCATTTGCAGTTCATGCAGAAACGAAAAATCCGTATTCCGCCGATATGCTCCCTCCCCCTGTGGGGGAGGGCTGGGGTGGGGTTAATAGATGAATGCGCGAGGATTCTTTGGGCATCGGCGGTATGCAAACAAACCCCACCCCGGAATTTTGATGAAAAAGGCTGCTACCTTTTTCATCAAAATTCCATCCCCTCCCCCACGGGGGGAGGGGTGGTAATTCTCAATGCCCCTTCTTCACCGGCCGTTGCCAGCCGCTGATGGTTTTCTGCTCGCTGCGCGTCAGCGCCAGTTGCTCGTCCGGCACGTCGCGGGTGATGACCGAACCGGCGCCGATGGTCGCGCCGTCGCCGATTTTCACCGGGGCAACCAACGCGCTGTTCGAGCCGATAAAGACGCGGTCGCCGAGGATGGTCTGGTGCTTGTTGGCGCCGTCGTAGTTGCAGGTAATCGTCCCCGCGCCGATATTGACCGCGCTGCCGAGGGTGGCGTCGCCGATATAGCTCAAGTGATTGACCTTGCTGCCGCGGCCGATGGTCGCCGCTTTGGTTTCAACGAAATTGCCGATGCGTGCGCCTTCGCCCAGCACCGTTTTCGGACGCAGCCGCGCGAACGGCCCGACCTGCGCATTCGCGCCGACCTCGCAATGTTCCAGGCGCGAATGGCTGTAGATGCGCGCACCGCTGGCGACGGTGCAGTTATCGAGCACACAGCCGCTTTCAATATAAACATTGTCGCCGAGGCTGACTGCGCCCTTGAAAACCACATTCGCCTCAATCACCACGTCGCGCCCGGCTCTGACCGTGCCATGCACATCAATGCGCGCCGGGTCAATCAAAGTAACGCCCGCATCGAGCAGCGCCTGCGCCTGCCGCTGCCGCCACACCGCCTCCGCCTGCGCCTGTTGCGCGCGGGTATTGACGCCGAGCGTTTCCGCGTGGTCAGTCGCGGGGACGGTAACGACGCGCCAACCGGCGGCGACGTGCAGCGCGATGAGGTCGGTCAAGTAAAACTCGCCGGCGGCGTTATAGTCCTGCAACTGCGGCAGGTAACGGGTCAGATACTCGCTTTTCACCGCCATCATGCCGGTGTTGATTTCGCGGATGGTGCGTTCGGCATCGCTCGCGTCTTTTTCTTCCACAATCGCCACCATCTCGCCCGCCGCGTCGCGCACAATGCGGCCGTAGCCGAAGGGATTGTCCGGCACGGCGGTTAAGAGGGCAAAGCCGTTATGCCGCGCCGCATCGAGCAGACGCTGCAACGTTTCCGCGCGCACCAGCGGCGTGTCGCCGTAGAGAATGAGGACGAGGTCGGCGCGGGCGATTTCATCGAGCGCCATGCGCACCGCATGCCCGGTGCCGCGTTGCTCGGCTTGGTGAATCCATTGCAACTGCGGCCAGGCGGGGGCGATGCAGGCGCGCAGTTGCTCGCCCTGATGGCCGTAAATGACCGCGCTTTCCGTCGGCGCAAGCGTTTGCAGCGTTTCCAGCAAATGCACAATCATCGCCTTGCCGCCGACGGGCTGCAAAACCTTGGATTGCGCGGAGTGCATACGTTTGCCTTGACCGGCAGCGAGGATGAGGGCGAGGGTGCGCATGACGATTCCTTTAATAAAAAGCGGGCGGTCATTTTAGCGGATGCGCTGCTGTTTTTGCGGCGTTTACATACACGATCCCCCGCTACCCTGTATGTAAACGCAAAAAAGCCGTTGTCCTTAGTAAAGAACACAGCACAGGGGTACTTTGTCGCCGCCATTTGCAAAACACGCCGCGCTGCGCCACATTAACGCCTCTTTTCAGCCGGAGAATCCAATGACCCAACCCCTTCTCATCCTCGATGGCGGCATGGGGCGCGAATTGCTGCGCCGTGGCGCGCCGTTTGCCCAGCCGGAATGGTCGGCGCTTGCCCTGATGGAAGCGCCTGCGGCGGTGCAGGACGTCCATGCCGCGTTTATCGCCGCTGGTGCGGACGTCATCACCAGCAACAGTTATTCCCTCGTGCCGTTTCATATCGGCGAGGAACGCTTCCGCGCGCGGGCGGGCGAACTTGCCGCACTTGCCGGGCAACTGGCGCGGCAGGCGGTTATCGCCAGCGGCAAGGCGGTCAAAGTTGCCGGTTCGCTGCCGCCGCTTTTTGGTTCGTACCGTCCCGATTTGTTCGACGCCGCGCGCGCGCCGGACATCGCCCGCCCGCTGATTGACGGGCAAGCACCCTATGCCGACCTCTGGCTTGCCGAAACGCAAAGCAGCACCGCCGAAGTGCGCGCCCTGCACGCCTTGACTGCGCGCGACCGCCCCTTTTGGGCATCCTTCACCCTCGAAGACGAACGGCCGACCGCGCTGCCGCAGTTGCGCAGCGGTGAGCCGGTCGCCCTCGCCGTCGCCCTGGCGCTGGAGTTGCACCTCGACGCGCTTCTTTTTAATTGCAGCCACCCCGAAGTGATGGGCGCCGCGCTTGCCCTCGCCCGTGCCGCGCTTGATGCGGCAGGCAGCACGATGCGCCTCGGCGTCTATGCCAACGCCTTTGCCGCGCATGGCGCCGATGAAGAAGCCTTGCCCGCCAACGACGGCCTTGACGAAATCCGCGCCGACCTCACCCCCGCCGCCTATCTCGACTGGGCGCGGCGCTGGCGCGAAGCGGGCGCGGACATCATCGGCGGCTGTTGCGGTGTTGGCCCGGAACACATCGCCGCCCTTGCCACCCTCGCGCCATGACAAGGAGTACCCATAACGTGCCGATAGCACCATCGTTTACTACGACCGCGACGGCAAGGTAACCGCCATTACGCAGCGGCAGGATGGCAAGAACACCGGGCGCCACTCGTTCTATCTAGACGGGGTGTTGCGCGTGCAGGGTGAGTTGCTTGAAGGTGCCAGCGCTGCGGATGACCCGTTTCCCTCGCTAGCCGCTTATGCGACAACGCACGGTCGCTTCTTTTACCCGGATGGCAGGTTGATGGGACTCACTTTACGAAAGAATTACAATGGAATCATGGCATTGTGGCGTGAGGATGGCAGCCTGCTAATGACGCGGCAGAAAGCGAGTGTGATTAGGGGAAAAAGAATCTTCTGGGACGCCAACGGCAACAGGATAAGAAAAGGCACGCCAGCGGCGGAAATTGCCGCGCAGGAGGCGCAAGCGCTTGTGGATCAAACGGAGGACATCATGAAAGCCTACAAACGACAACGCGTCTGCCTTGATAAATAGTGCCCACAAAAAACGCCCCTGCCGGGCGGCAAAATCCACTATTGACGCAGCCATATCCCGCTGAAATTTAGCCGAAAACCGCCTATAATGCGCGCCCGCGCCGCCCGGCGCTTTTTCCCCCAACCACCACAAGGAACCCCATGCACACCCAACCCCTCGGCTTCCCCCTTGAAACCGTCGCCGTCTTCATCATTCTCTCCGTCGGCGCGATTTTTGTTGACCTCTACGCGCACCGCGACGACAAACCAATGAGCCTGAAAAGCGCCTCGCTTTGGACGGTCTTCTGGATTGTTATTTCCCTTGTTTTCGCCGGCTATCTCGGCTGGCACCACGGCAGCGACAAAGCGAGCCTCTTCCTCACCGGTTACGCGCTGGAAAAAGTGCTGTCGGTCGATAACCTCTTCGTGATGATGGCGATTTTCGCCTGGTTCAAAGTGCCGGAAGGCTACCGCCACCGCGTCCTCTACTGGGGCATCATCGGCGCCATCATCTTCCGCCTGATATTCGTCGTCATCGGTACCAGCCTGCTTGCGCTTGGCCCTTACGTTGAGCTGGTCTTCGCCCTGATTGTCGCCTGGACGGCGGTGATGATGCTCAAAGGCGGCGATGACGGCGACGAAATCGAAGACTATTCCGACCACCTCGCCTACCGCCTTGTGCATCGCTTCTTCCCGGTTTGGCCGCGCCTCTACGGGCACAATTTCTTCTTGACCAGTCAGGAACTCGCCGACGCGCAGGCGAAAAACCCGCAGGAACATTTGGAACTTGCCGGCGAAGACCCGAAACACCCGGAACAAAGCCACCCGCACGCGATGAAAGCGGGCGCCTGGGTCGCCACGCCGCTCTTGCTCTGCCTCGCGGTGATTGAGCTTTCCGATGTAATGTTCGCCTTCGACAGCGTGCCGGCGGTGATTGCCGTCTCGCGTGAACCGCTGATTGTCTATAGCGCGATGATGTTCGCCATCCTCGGCCTGCGGACGATGTATTTCGTGCTGGAAGCGCTGAAAGGCTACCTCGTCCACCTCGAAAAAGCGGTCATCGTCTTGCTCTTCTTCATCGCCGCCAAACTCGGCCTGGCTGCCACCAAGCACATTTTCGGCATCGGTTTCGACATCCCGCCGCTCGCTTCGCTGATTGTGGTCTTGGTCGTACTCGCCGCTGGCGTGGCCGCGTCCTTCCTCTTCCCGGAAACCGAAAACAAGGAGTAAATCATGGCAGTTACCTTAAGCAAAGGGCAAAACGTTTCCCTCAGCAAAACCGACCCGGCGCTCAAGCACATTCTCATCGGCCTCGGCTGGGACGCGCGCAGCAGCGACGGCCAGCCGTTTGACCTCGATGCCAGCCTGTTCATGACGGGCGAGAACAAAAAAGTGCCGTCTGATGCCTACTTCATTTTCTACAACCAGTTGAAATCCCCGGAAGGCGCGGTCGAACATACCGGCGACAACCTGACCGGCGATGGCGATGGCGACGACGAAAGCATCCTCGTCCAGCTGGAAAAAATACCTGCAAACATCAGTTCGCTCTTTGTCACCGTCACCATCCACGACGCGGAAATCCGCCGACAAAACTTCGGCCAGGTGAGCAATGCTTTCGTCCGCTTGGTAAACCACGAAACCGGGCAAGAAGTGCTGCGCTTTGACCTCACCGAAGACTACAGCACGGAAACGGCGATGGTTTTCGGCGAAGTCTATCGCTACGGCGGTGAATGGAAATTCCGCGCCATCGGTCAAGGCTACGCCGGCGGGCTGCTCAGCCTCTGCCAGCAATACGGCGTGAACGTCGCCTGATTGGGTTATTCATTAAAAAGCGCCCCGCTTGGGGCGTTTTTTCATTCCATTGGCATTTTTATGAAATATTTGCTTACCACATGCAAGTGGCTTTTTATTCTCACCCTATTATTGGTCATTACCATTACGGCCTATGTCTGGTTCAATCCCGTGTTTGGCGGCAAACCCGATGCAGAAAGCCTGAAGCGCATCCAGGCATCGCCCCATTTTAATGGCGAAATCTTTGTCAATTTAGAAGCGACTGAGGTGGCAACCGATAGCGAACAGCGCACCGGTTTGGGGGATTTTCTCTTTACCTATTTCTTTCCTAAAGATGGCAAAATACCGCTTGAGCCATTACCAAGCGAGAAATTCGATGCGACACAATTACACAATGGCGCATTGGTATGGTTTGGTCATTCTGCGGTTTTATTGCAAACAGCGGGCAAACGCATTCTGCTTGACCCCGCTTTTTATCGCGCCACACCATTGCCATTTGGCGGCAATCCTTTTCCACAAAATAATCCCACTTTGCCGCCAGATTTACCGCCGCTAGATGCCATTTTGCTTTCGCATGACCATTACGACCACCTCGATTACCGCGCCATTTCCGAATTAAAAGACAAGACTGGACATTTTTATGTGCCGCTGGGTGTCAAGGCGCATTTGCAGCGTTGGGGTATTGCCGATAATAAAATTACCGAACTGGATTGGTATGAAGAAAGCCATTTGGGCGAGGTAAAAATAACCCTTGCCCCTGCCCGCCATTTTAGCGGGCGTAATTTCACCAACCGTTTCTCTACCCTATGGGGTTCATGGGTACTGCAAGCGCCAGACTTTTCCCTCTTTTTTAACGGCGACAGCGGTTATGGCAAACACTTCAAAGAAATCGGCGAGCGTTTCGGGCCATTTGACCTCGTGTTAATGGAAAACGGCGCTTACAATTCCAGTTGGGCGCAAATTCATATGCAGCCAGAGCAATCGGTACAGGCGGCGCTGGATGTGCGCACCCGCACCGTCGTCCCCATTCATTGGGCGAAATACGACCTATCCCTGCACGACTGGCGCGAACCGATTGAGCGCTTTACCGCTACCGCCAAAGGTCAGCCGCTGCAAGTGGCAACGCCGCTTTTGGGCGAGATTTTTGACTATCGCACACCGCCGCAACGCGATTGGTGGCGCGTGGCAAAATGAGCAAATGACGATTCCGCAAAGCGCTGGATTTTCTCCCGGCGGGTGCGACCTTATTCGCTTACAATAGTGAGGCTTAACCAATCACCCACCCGCCGGCCTTGAGGAAAACCGCTTATGGAAAGTATGAACCTGTTGTTTCTGATTTTTTCCTTTCTCTTTTTTATCAGCATAGTAGCCACACGCCTCTCGGCCTATATCGGTATGCCGCTGTTGTTGGTGTTTCTTGGCGTTGGCATGCTTGCCGGGGAAGAAGGTATCGGCGGCATCCAGTTCAGCAATTTCCTCGCGGCGAACCTCGTCGGGCAATTGGCGCTCGCTATTATCCTGCTCGATGGTGGCCTGCGCACCAGCACCGCCAGCCTGCGCATCTCGCTCAAACCGGCGGCGATATTGGCAAGCTGGGGCGTATTGGCAACGGTCTTGGTGCTGGGCATTTTTACCACCTATTTCCTCAACGTTAGCTGGCAATTGGGCTTCTTGATGGCGGCAATTGTCGGCTCGACCGATGCCGCAGCGGTATTTTCTTTATTACGCAGTAGCGGGGTGCGCCTGAATTCGCGCATTCTCTCTACCTTGGAACTGGAAAGCGGTGCCAACGACCCAACGGCAATATTTTTGGTAACGGCGATGATTACCATGCTGAACCAGCCGGAAAATGCCAGCGTCTTTTCTTTTATTGTGATGCTCTTGCAGCAACTTTGCCTCGGTTTATTATTCGGCTGGGCAGCGGGCAAAGGACTCGCCTGGCTCTTGCGCCGCATTGAATTGGCGGAAGGATTGTATGCGCTGCTCATTGCTTCTGGCGGCTTGATGCTTTTCGCCTTTACCAACCTTTTTGGCGGCAGTGGATTCCTTGCCGTTTATCTTGCCGGTATTCTCGTGGGCAATTCCCATGTGCGCGCCAATGAACCGATGCTTAATGTGATGGATGGCCTTGCCTGGCTGGCGCAGGCATCAATGTTTTTGGTCTTGGGTTTATTGGTAACACCGAGCAGGCTATTTGAGAAAGGATTTGATGCACTGGTTATTGCCGCTTGCCTGATTTTGGTGGCGCGCCCGGTTGCCGTATTCAGTTCGCTGATTTTCTTCCCCTACAGCAAACGGGAAAAAGCCTATATCAGTTGGGTCGGGTTGCGTGGCGCCGTGCCGATTACTCTGGCAATGATGCCCTTGATGGAAGGCATTCCTAATTCGCAATTGATTTTTGACGTTATTTTTTCGGTGGTTATTTTCTCGCTTTTAATTCAGGGAACAACCATTGGCTTTATGGCACGCAAACTAAAAGTCGATTTGCCGCCGCGTCCTGAACCGCTATCTAGCGATGAAATTTGGCTGACCGATAAGCTAACGCTGCAATTACAATCTTTCCGCGTTGCCGAGCATTCCAAAGCCGAGCGCAGTCACCCTTATGCGCTGACGCGCTTAAAGCAATTCGCCAATGCCCGCCTTTTTGCCTTGATTCGCAATGGCGCCATTATGAAAGTGGGCATGAATACGCAAATGAAAAAGGATGATATTGCCTGGTATGTTTTCCCGGAAGACCGCGGCAATGAATTTGCCGAGCAATTCGCCGGCAGTAAGCAAAGCGAAAGCGAGCAGGAATTTTATGGCGAGATTGAAGTAAAGCCTTATGTGCGCATTGGTGAATTGGCGCGTGCACATCATCTTAATTTGCGCGAGGAAGATGCCGACCGCACTTTGGGGGAATTGTTTCGCGAGCGTTTTGGCGATGTGCCAGTCGCGGGCGATCGCCTTGAGCTGGATGGCTATGAAATTACCATTAAAGAATTGGATGAACGCGGTTATATGAAATGGCTGGGCTTAAAAATGCCAAAACCACCGGTTGCGGTAGAAGCCATTTGAATGGATTTTGTTAGGGGACGGTTTTCCGTCCCTATTTTCTAAAAGGGCATTGTTTAGCGGCGGCTTGTACATATTAGATAGCGCCTTTACAATGCCTTTCTCTAAACCTGAAAATCAAGGGGCTTTATGAAAAACTTGGAAAATTTCGTCAAATCCTGTCGCAGTACGAAAATTTTTGAAAAGCAGGAATTATTTAGCAATATTGGCACGCTGCTAAAATCCAATGCGGCATTGATTACTGTGCTGTCGCTGATTAACAAATGCCCGCGCAATCGCATTATTGCCTACACCGCAGAATCGTTGCCGCCCAATGTTTATGCTGAATTGGTGGCACAGGCAAAACTCGCCATTAGTCGCAATTCACCCATTCAGCAATCGGTACACCGGGACGTTTATATTGCGGAAAAAGGCGATGTCGATTGGCTAATGATTATTCAGGAAGGCGAAGGCGATGATGCCAATTATTTGGTGTTTTACTGACGCCTTTATTCCCCGTTTAATTTGTTGTTAGAAACTCTGTAGCCATGAAACGAAATGCCCTTGCCCTGGTGCTTGCCGCCATTCTCACCGCTTGCACCACCGCTCCGCCCGCGCCCATCGTTGCGCCCAAGCCACAGCCGGAACCGCCGCCAACCCCACCAACAACGCCCACGGCAGACCCCGCCAATTTTGCCGAATGGCAGCAATCGTTTGCGCAACGCGCCGCCGCCGCTGGCATTCGCAGCGAAGACATCCAGCAGCTTCTCGCTCGCACCCATTACGAGGAAAAAGTCGTCTCTGCCGACCGCAAACAGCCCGAACAGAACAAGATGATTTGGGCGTATCTCGATGGCGCGGTTTCTGCCGACCGCATCCAAAAAGGCCGCGCCAAGCTGGCGCAGTACCGCGGCTTGTTGCAGCAACTGGAAAAACAAACTGGCGTTGGCGCGCCCTACATCGTCGCCATTTGGGGCATGGAAAGCGCTTACGGCGCCAATACCGGCAAAATCGACCTCATCCAGGCGCTCTCTACGCTTGCCTACGAAGGCCGCCGCCGCGATTTTGCCGAACAGCAACTCATCGCCCTGCTGCAACTGATTGAGCGCGGCGACCTGCGCTGGGACGAGCTGCGCGGCTCTTGGGCAGGCGGCATGGGGCACACTCAATTCATCCCGACCACCTTCCTCCAGTACGGCACCGACGGCAACGGCGACGGCCGCCGCGATCCGTGGCAAATCGAAGACGCGCTAGCATCGACCGCCAACTACCTCAGACAAAGCGGCTGGCAACGCGGCGAGCGCTGGGGGCGCGAGGTGCGCCTCTCCCCCGATTTTGACTACCGCTACCTCGAAAACAACCTTTCCCCGGCGCAATGGGGACAACTCGGCGCGCGGCAAAACAGCGGCGCGGCGCTGCCCGACGAGACCGCAAGCGCCAAACTGTGGCTGCCTGGTGGCGCCAATGGCCCGGCACTGCTCACCTATCCCAATTTCAAAACCATCAAGGTTTACAACAACGCCGATAGCTACGCGCTCGCCATTGGTTTGCTTGCCGACGGTATCGGTGGCGGCGGTGGCCTCACGGCGAGTTGGCCGCGCGACGAACAAGGCTTGAGCCGCGACCAGGTACAGCGCCTGCAACAAACGCTGACGGCGCAGGGCTACGACACCAAAGGCACGGATGGCGTGCTGGGGGCGAACACCCGCCGCGCCTTCGCCGAATGGCAGGCGGCAAACGGTCAAGTACCGGACGGCTTCATCAGCCAGCGCAGCGCCGCCGCGCTGATTCGTTAGGGGCGGTCGCTGTCGCATAAAAAAGCCGCTGTCTATGCAGCGGCTTTTTTGTGCAGCGCGTTTAGTGACGGAAGTGGCGCATACCGGTGAATATCATCGCGATGTCGTGTTCGTTGGCGGCGGTGATGACTTCTTCGTCGCGCACCGAACCGCCCGGCTGGATGATGGCGCGCACGCCCGCTTTGGCGGCGGCATCCACGCCGTCGCGGAAGGGGAAGAAGGCATCACTGGCGAGCACGCTGCCGCGCGTTTCCAGGCCTTCGCTTTGTGCTTTTAGCACCGCGATTTGTGAGGCAAAGACACGGCTGGTCTGCCCGGCGCCAATGCCGATGGTGGCGCGGTCTTTGGCGAGGACGATGGCGTTGGATTTGACGGTTTTCGCGATTTTCCAGGCAAAGAGCAGGTCGTGCAGTTCTTCCGGGCTGGGCTCGCGTGCGCTGACGATGTTCAGGTTTTCGCGGTTGATGATGCCGGTGTCCCAGGCTTGTACCAGCAGGCCGCCGTGCAGGCTGGTGAGCTGCCATTCGCCGTTGGTGTGGCCTTCGCTTTTGATTTCCAGCACGCGGATGTTGGGTTTTTGTGCCAGCACTTGCAGCGCTTCATCGTCGTAGGCGGGGGCGATGAGGACTTCGATGAACTGGCGGCTGATGATTTCGCGCGCCGTCTCGCCGTCCAAGCCGCGGTTAAAGGCGATGATGCCGCCAAAGGCCGAGGTGCTGTCGCAGCGGTGCGCGGCGTTGTAGGCGGCGAGGATGTTGTCGCCAAGCGCGGCGCCGCAGGGGTTGGCGTGCTTGACGATGATGCAGGCGGGGTGTTCGGGGAAACGCAGCACGGTTTGCAGGGCGGCGTCGGCGTCGGCGAGGTTGTTGTAGGACAGTTCTTTGCCCTGGATTTGTCGCGCGGTGGCGAGCGTCGCCCCGACCGGTTTGCGGCTGGTATAAAACGCCGCCTGTTGGTGCGGGTTTTCGCCATAGCGCAGCACGCTGTGCAGCTGGTAATCGGCGTGGTAGTGCTGCGGGAAGCCGCTGTTTGCCACGCCGAAGGTTGCGCTGAAGTGGTTGGCAATAGCGCGGTCGTAGTCGGCGGTGTGGTCGAAGGCTTTCGCCATCAGGCGCTGGCGCAGTTCGAGGTCAAAGGCGCCGCGCTCAATGGCAGTCATCACTTCGGGGTAGTCGGCAGGGCTGACGACGACGCCGACCGACTCGTAGTTTTTCGCCGCTGCACGCAAAAGCGCCGGGCCGCCGATGTCGATGTTTTCCACCGCTTCTTCCAGGGTAACGCCCGCTTTGTCGATGGTTTCGCGGAAGGGGTAGAGGTTGACGATGACAAGGTCAATCGGTGCGATGTCGTGCTGGGTCATCACCGCGTCGTCGGTGCCGCGTCTGCCGAGAATGCCGCCGTGGATTTTCGGGTGCAGGGTTTTGACGCGCCCAGCCATGATTTCCGGAAAACCGGTGTGTTCGCTGACGTCCTTGACGGCGATGCCGGCATCGCGCAGCGCTTGCGCCGTGCCGCCGGTGGAGAGAATTTCCACGCCGCAGGCGGCAAGGCGGGTGGCAAATTCGACAAGGCCGCTTTTGTCGGAGACGCTAATCAGCGCGCGGCGCGGGGTAACGGAGTGAGTCATGGCGGAAATCCTGGGTCTGGTTCAAAACGCCGCATATCATACCGGAGAAGGTCGTCCCGGCGTTTCAAAACCGTAACCCCGGCACGCGAGCAGCGCCATTTTTCCTGCCCTTTGCTAGAATACGCGCGTTTTTTTCAGCAAAGTTGAAGACTGGCGTGCGGCAATTGCGTTATATCTGGTGTGTATTTCTGTGGATTCCGGTGGGGGCGGAGGCGCTGCAATGCGTTGCCGACCCGCTGGCGGTATTCACCGAACTGGGCGGCGACCCGAACGACAAGGAAGTACACGTGCGCGCCGACAATTCCGACGGCGACTACCGGCGCGCCGACTTCTCCGGCTCGGTGGAAATGCACCAGGGCGACAAACACCTCTTCGCCCCCGAACTCACCTACCGCCACGAAGAAGGCAAGGCCGACCTCGAACGCGGCGGCGTCATATCCTCACCGCAGGGGGCAATCGAAGGCGTCAAAGGCCATTACGACAGCGAAGCACAAACCGCTTCCTTTGAAGACGCCGAATACTTCCTGCACGGCAAACAACAGGCGGCGGTCGGCTCTGCCAAAAACGCCCGCTTTGACCGCAAAAACAACCGCGACGACTTCTCTGAGGCGACCTGGACGACCTGCCCCCGCCTGCATCCCGCCTGGCACCTAAAAGCACGCAGCCTGATGCTCGACCACAACCGCGAACGCGGCGTAGCGCGCGACATGACGCTGCGCATCGGCAAAGTACCCATCTTCTACCTGCCGTACTTTTCCTTCCCTATTTCCTCAGCGCGACAAAGCGGCTTCCTCATTCCCTCTGCCGGCAGCAGCGAAGAACGCGGCCTCGAAGTCAGCATCCCCTACTACTGGAACATCGCCCCCAACCAGGACGCCACCTTCACCTTCCGCCCGATGACGAAGCGCGGCGTGATGGTCGAAGGCGAATACCGCTACCTCGGCGAAAAACAAGAAGGCACCCTCTACGGCGCGCTGCTTGCCAACGACCGCAAAAGCCGGCACCACCGCCGCTGGAGCTGGCGCGGCACGCACCAATTCCACTTCAACGACCAGTGGCATACCGACATCCTGCACCAGCAAGTCTCGGACACCGACTACGTCAAAGACCTCACCACCGACTTCAACCTCTACGACGAATGGTACCTGGAGCGCCACGCCACCCTCTACGGCAACACCGACTACGGCCGAATCATGCTGCGCGCGCAGGACTACCAGCGCATCGACAGCAGCGTCAACGAAGCCGACAAACCCTACCGCCGCGCGCCACAACTCACCTACAACCACAGCATCCAAAACGGCCGCTGGCGTTACGACTTCAGCGGCGAAGCCGTGCATTTCCGCAAAGACGAACTCGGCGGCGCGACCCGCTTAAGCGGCGAGGCAAGCGTCGCCTACCGCCTTGAAGCATCCTACGGCTACCTCGAACCACAAATCAGCGCCAACTACAGCCACTACGACTACAGCTCGCGCAAAGACGCGCTGCGCGGACGCAGCCACGACCGCTTCCTGCCGACCTTCAGCGTGGACGGCAAACTCAACCTAGAGCGCAACTTCCACTGGCAAAACGAAAACTGGACACAAACCCTGGAGCCGCGCCTCTACTACCTCTACACCCCCTACCAAGACCAAAGCGACATCCCCAACTTCGACAGCGACGAACGCAGCCTCTCCTGGAACTGGCTCTTTGCGCGCAACCGCTTCATTGGTGGCGACCGCATCGGCGACGCGCACCAACTCACCACCTCAATCAGCAGCGGCTTCTACCACGACAACGACGGCCAAGAAAAACTGCGCCTCTCCTTCGGGCAAATCCAATACTTCAAAGACCGTCGCGTCCAGCTCGGCAACAAAGCCACCGAAAAACAAGGCCGCTCGCTGCTAGTCGGCGAAGGCCTCTACCAAATTGACCAACATTGGCGCCTCTACGGCCTCACCTACTGGGACACCCAAAACCGCCGCAACGGCCGCGACATCGTCAGCCTCGACTACCGTCTGGACAACGACCGCATCATCAACCTCGCGCACCACTACAACAAAAACGACTACAACCAAACCACCCTCTCCGCCATCTGGCGCATCGACCCACAATGGCGCCTCTTCTACCGCAGCGACTACAGCCTGCGCCACCACCGCCACTTCAACAACGTCGCCGGCATCGAATACAACGACTGCTGCTGGGCGTGGCGCCTAGCCGGCAAACGCTGGCGCGACAAACCCGAAGACGACAAAAAACACAGCGCCATCTACCTCGAATTCGTACTCAAAGGACTGGGCAACATGGGCAGCCGCTCCGGGCGGATGCTACAAAAAGAAATCCACGGTTTTACCCCACTCGCAGAGGAACACACCTTTTGAAAACACAAACCCTTGCCCTGCTGCTTACCGCCAGCATCAGCCTCGCCGCCCCGGCGCAGAACCTCAAATTCGGCCCGGCAAACAGCGCGCCCAAAGGCGCGAGCCAGCCCATCGACGAAATCGGCATCGTCATCAACGACGAAGCCATCACCCGCCGCCAACTCGCGCAAGAAATCGAAGCGGCGCGGCGCAGCCTGCCAAAAGACCTACAACTGCCCGCCGGTGCGCTGGAACACCAACTGCTTGAGCACGTCATCATGAACCACCTGCTCGCGCAAATCGAAAAAAAAGCCGGGTTGGACATCAGCGAAGACGAACTCAACGCCGCCATCGCCCAAATCGCCGAACGCAACAAAGTCAGCGAACAAAAACTCTACGCCCAGGCACAACGCGACACCGGCCTCGGCCGCGACGCCTTCCGCGAACAAGTGCGCAAAAGCCTCGCACAAGAACACATAAAAGAAGGCATGGTTGGCGCCGACATCAACATCAGCGAGCGCCAAGTCGATGAATACCTCGCCAAAATCGCGCGCGAACAAGGCAGCACCATGCACGTGCAAGACCTGCTCATCCCGCTGCCCGAAGGCGACGCCAAAAGCCGCGCCGGCGAAGTGGACAGCAAAATCCGCGAAGTCTCACAAGCCCTGCGCGAAAGCGGCGGCAACCTACAACAAGCCAGCGCGCGCGTGGCAGGCGCACACTACAACGACCTCGGCAACGTCAACCTCGCCGCCATCCCGCCGCGCTTCGCGCGGGCGATTGCCAAACTTGGCGTGGGGGAAACCGTCGAAAGCCCGGTAGTCGATGACGACGGCATGCACTTCCTCAAAGTCGCCGGCAAAAACAGCGCCGAAGGCAACTACACCCTGAATGAGGTAAATGCCGCCCACATCCTGCTACGCGGCAACGACGACAACAGCAAAGCGCGCATCGATGCCATCTACCGCGAACTACAAGCGGGGGCGGACTTCGCCAGCCTCGCCCGACGCTACTCCGAAGACGCCCAAAGCGCGGCAAAAGGCGGCGACCTCGGCTGGGTCAGCAGCGACCAATTCGGCGGCGAACTCGCACAAACCATCGAAAGCCAGCCGATTGGCAGCATCAGCAAACCCGTCAAAACGCCCTACGGCTACCACATCGTCCTCGTGCGCGAACGCCGCCAAGCGGACAAAAGCGAAGCCATGCTGCGCGAACAAATCAAACGCAGCCTCTACGCCAAAGCACTAGACGAAGCCTGGCAACAGCGCCTGCAAGCCCTGCGCCGCGAAGCCTACATCGACATCCGATGAGCGAAGTCAAAGCTGCCAAACACCTCGGCCAGCATTTCCTGCGCGATGAAGCGGTCATCGCCCGCCTGCTTGCGGTCATCAACGCCAAAGCGGGCGAACGCATCCTCGAAATCGGCCCCGGCCTCGGCGCGCTCACCCTGCCGCTCCTGCGCCAAAGCGGGGCGCTGACCGCAGTCGAATACGACCCGCGCGTTCTCGCGCCGCTGACAAAAAAAGCCGCCGCCCTCGGCACGCTTAACCTCATCCACGCCGACATCCTCACCATCAACTTTGCCGAACTGCTTGCCAAGCAGATCCCACCCCCTGTGGGGGCAGGGCAGGGTGGGGGCAGCGAACACTCCGCACCAGCAACAAGTACGCTCCCCTCCCCCCGTGGGGGAGGGGACGGGGGTGGGGCTCATCCGCATACCACCAATGCCGAATCGCCCGCTGATTTACTCCTTTCCCCGCAGGACGCGCTAGCGTCCGCAGCGGGGGACTGGAACAGCTCGTCCGAAGGACGAGAAAGCTGGGGTGTGGGTAAAGCCAGCGCTTCCAGCACTGTCGCGCCTTTAAGCACTATCACCAGCGAAGCATTCACCGCACCCTATGTCCCCGCAGAACTACCCCCCTCCCCCCGTGGGGGAGGGGACGGGGGTGGGGTTCGTCTGCATCCCGCCAATGCCGAATCGCCCACCGATGCACTCCCTCCCCCCGTGGGGGTAGGGCAGGGCGGGGGCAGCGAACACTCCGCACCAGCGATAAATACGCCCCCCTCCCCCCGTGGGGGAGGGGACGGGGGTGGGGTTCATCCGCATCCCGCCAATGCCGAATTTTCCGCCGATTTACCCCCTCCCCCGCAGGACGCGCTAGCGTCCGCAGCGGGGGAGGGCTGGGGTGGGGGTAAAGCCAGCGCTTCCAGCACCGTCGCTCCTTTAAGTACTATCACCAGCGAAGCATTCACCGCACCCCATGCCCCCACACCAGCGACAAATACGCCCCCCTCCCCCCGTGGGGGAGGGGACGGGGGTGGGGTTCGTTTGCATACCGCCAACGCCGAATCGTCCGCCGCAAAACTCCGCCTCGTCGGTAACCTGCCCTACAACCTCTCCTCGCCCATCCTCTTCCACTGCCTCGCGCAGCGCCAGCACATCCACGACATGCACTACATGCTGCAAAAAGAAGTCGTTGACCGCATCACCGC
>CAUVOF010000002.1:0-55432 GCA_963553325.1 uncultured Cardiobacterium sp. | reverse complement strand
GCTGGTCGGATTACCGGTCGCATGCCGGCCGAAGCAGGGTAGCGAAGGGGCGTTTAACCTGTACTTTTGCCACCAAAAAATAGGCGAAACCACCCCGCCAAATCCCCCGACAAACGAAGGCTGATAGACTATGCCCGACTGTTACCCATGTCCGCGCACACCTGTTACCCATGTGTCCGGTCTGTACAGGATCGTGTATGTAAATAGCAGCTTATGCCGACAGCACCGCTTCGCCGCTGAAGGCGTCGAGGTTGTCGGCGTGGTCGCCGTTGGTTTCGATCCAGGCGCGGCGGTCGGCGGCGCGTTTGTCGGCAAGCAGCATGTCGAGCAGCACTTCGGCATCGGCAGCGTCGTGGTAGGTGAGTTGCACCAGGCGGCGCGTGTCCGGGTTCATCGTCGTTTCGCGCAACTGCGGCGGGTTCATTTCGCCCAAGCCTTTGAAGCGGGTAACGTTGATTTTGCCGTGGTAGCCGTCACGGCGGATGCTGGCAATGGCGGCGTCGCGTTCGGCCTCGTCCAGCGCGTATTCGATGCGTTTGCCAGCGTCGATGCGATAGAGCGGCGGCATGGCGACGTATAGGTGTCCGGCTTTGACCAGCGCCGGGAAGTGTTTGACCATCAGCGCGCAAATGAGGGTGGCGATGTGCAGCCCGTCCGAGTCAGCGTCCGCGAGGATGCAGATTTTGCCGTAGCGCAGCCCGCTTAAGTCGTCGCTTGCCGGGTCGATGCCGATGGCGACGGCGATGTCGTGGATTTCTTGTGAGCTCATGACCACGGCGGAGTCGTCTTCCCAGGTGTTTTTGATTTTGCCGCGCAGCGGCATGATGGCCTGGTTTTGCCGGTCGCGCGCCTGTTTGGCAGAGCCGCCGGCGCTGTCGCCTTCCACCAAAAACAGTTCGGTGAGGCGGGTGTCCTGGCTGATGCAGTCGGCGAGTTTGCCGGGTAGCGCCGGGCCGCTGGTGGCGCGTTTGCGCGTAACTTGTTTGTTGTGGTTGAGGCGTTTTTGCGCGTGGCTAATGGCAAGGGCGGCGAGTGCTTCGCCGATGTCGGCGTGTTTGTTGAGATACAGCCCGAACTGGTCTTTGCTGATGCCTGCCACCCAGGCGGCGCACTGGCGCGAGGTCAGGCGTTCTTTGGTTTGGCTGGAGAATTGTGGTTCGGGGATTTTGACGGAGAGGACGTACTGGCAGCCTTCCCAGATGTCTTCCGGCGCGAGTTTGACGCCGCGCGGCAGCAGGTCGCGGAATTCGCAGAATTCGCGCAGGGCTTCCACCAGACCGCTGCGCAGGCCATTGACGTGCGTGCCGCCGCCGCTGGTCGGGATGAGGTTGGCGTAGCTCTCGAAGGTGCCGTTTGCGCCCGCGTTGTCGCTCCAGCAGAGAGCGAGGTCGATTTGGCCTTCGTCGTCGCTGTGGCTCAGGGTGTAGGGTTCGGCGGGCAGGGTGTCATCGCCGGTTTGTTCGCGCAGGTAGGCGGCGAGGCCGTCTTGATACAGCCATTCGTCGTGCTCGCCGGTGTTTTCGTTATCAAGGCTGATGTGCAGCCCGGCGCAGAGCACGGCTTTGGCTTTCAGCGTTTGTTTGAGGCGGGCGACGGCGTAGTTTGGGCTGTCAAAATAGCTTTCATCGACCCAAAAACGCACCGTGGTGCCGTGGCGACGTTTGCCGATGGCTTCGACCACGGTCAGCGGCTCGACCACTTCGCCGTGGGCACAGGCGAGGCGGTAAAGGCTGCCGTCGCGCTCAATTTCGACTTCGAGGCGGGTAGAGAGCGCATTGACCACCGAGACGCCAACGCCGTGCAGACCGCCGGAGAAGTTGTAGTTTTTGCGGCTGAATTTGCCGCCCGCGTGCAGGCGGGTGAGGATGAGCTCAACGCCGCTGACGCCTTCTTCCGGGTGGATATCAACCGGCATGCCGCGCCCGTCGTCGCGCACCGAGAGCGAGCCGTCGGCGTGCAGGGTAACGCGGATGGCGCTCGCGTAACCGGCAAGCGCTTCATCGACGCTGTTGTCGATGACTTCTTGCGCGAGGTGGTTGGGGCGGGTGGTGTCGGTGTACATCCCCGGGCGTTTGCGGACGGGGTCCAGGCCTTTCAAGACGTCAATATCGGCGGCGCGGTAGCTCATGCGGGTTCCTATGGGTTGGCAAAGTGGGGAAGTTTAGAAATATCGCGCGCAAAAGCAAAGGCGGGTTTGCACCCGCCATTGTTTTTTGCTGAAGGTTAGCCGCGCTTATTGTTTCTGCAAGCGGTAATTGGCGATGGATTCTTCGCTGCGGTCGCCGTTAGTGCCGTCTTCGTCGCGCATTTCCAGCATATTGTCGCCGATGAAGTAGGTGTAGCCGTCGCCGTTTTCATCGAGACGAATCAGTGTTTTGTCCTCGCTTTGGCTGTAGCTGCCGCTCACCGTTTCCGGTTTGGCGTCCGGCTCGTCGAGGAAGAGGGTGGTCAGGCTGAAGGTGCCGTCTGCCTTGAGTTCCAGGGTGGTGTCGATGCCGGAGCAGCTGGCGCAGGGCAGCACGCCTTTGTAAGTGCCAATAAAGGCGGGGGCGGCGCTTTCTTGGCTGGCGCTGGCGGCGGGTTTGTCGGCATCGGCTTTGGGCTTGTCGCAGGCGGTGAGACTGGCACCGAGGGCGAGCAGCAGGGTCAGGGTTAGTTTTTGCATGGATGTTCTCCGGTTTATGGGCGGGCGGCGATTTTACAATGCGCGCGGCGGCGTTAGGTTACGGCTTCGCCAGCCCCCGCCGCAGCCGCTTTTTCTCCGCAGTAATAGCGCGTTTTGTGCGAAAATTCGCGCGTTTTTGTTGTCTCTGGAGTTCCTCATGCCCAAACGTTCCGACTTGAAATCCGTCCTGATTATTGGCGCGGGCCCGATTGTTATCGGTCAGGCCTGCGAGTTCGATTATTCCGGCGCGCAGGCGTGCAAGGCGCTGCGCAACGAGGGCTTCCGCGTCATTCTCGTCAATTCCAACCCGGCGACGATTATGACTGACCCGGAGATGGCGGATGCGACGTATATCGAGCCGATTCAATGGCAGACGGTGGAAAAGATTATTGCCAAGGAACGGCCGGACGCGATTTTGCCGACAATGGGCGGGCAGACCGCGCTCAACTGCGCGCTTGACCTTGCCAAACACGGCGTGCTGGAACGCTACGGCGTTGAGCTGATTGGCGCGTCGGTGCAGGCGATTGAAACGGCGGAAGACCGCGACTTGTTCAAGCAGGCGATGAACGAGATTGGTCTCGCCAGCGCCAAATCGTTTGCGGTGCACGACATGGACGAGGCGCGCGCAGCGCAGGCGGAGTTGGGTTTTCCGGTCATCATCCGCCCGTCGTTTACCCTTGGCGGTTCGGGCGGCGGCATCGCCTATAACCGCGACGAGTTCGAGCAGATTACCGCGCACGGGCTGGAGCTGTCGCCGACGCACGAGGTGCTGCTGGAGGAGTCGCTGCTCGGCTGGAAGGAGTTTGAGATGGAGGTGGTGCGCGACAAGGCGGACAACGCCATTATCGTCTGCTCTATCGAAAACTTCGACCCGATGGGCGTGCATACCGGCGATTCGATTACCGTCGCCCCGGCGCAAACGCTGACCGACAAGGAATATCAGGCGCTGCGCGATGCTTCCATCGCCATTCTGCGCAAAATCGGCGTGGAAACCGGCGGTTCCAACGTGCAATTTGCCATCAACCCGCGCGATGGCCGCATCATCGTCATTGAAATGAACCCGCGCGTCTCGCGTTCCTCTGCGCTCGCCTCGAAGGCGACCGGCTTCCCGATTGCCTCGGTCGCCGCGCGCCTTGCCGTCGGCTACACCTTGGACGAGCTGAAAAACGAAATCACCGGCGGCGTGACCCCCGCGTCCTTTGAGCCGGCGATTGATTACGTCGTGACCAAAATCCCGCGCTTTGATTTCGCCAAGTTCAAGCAGACCAACAACCGCCTCAATACGCAAATGCGCTCGGTCGGCGAGGTGATGGCGATTGGCCGCACCTTCAAGGAATCGCTGAACAAGGCGCTGCGCGGCCTGGAAAACGGCTATAGCGGCCTGAACCGCCCGGCGGCGGTCGATGACCTTGAAGAAGCGGTCGCCACCGCCACGCCGGAGCGCATTTTTTACCTCGCCGAAGCGCTGCGGCAGGGGATGGGCGTCGCAGAAGCGCACCAGTTGAGCCGCATTGACCCGTGGTTCATCGCGCAAATTGCCGAGCTGGTCGCGCTTGAACAGCCGCTGCGCGAGCACGGCCTGTCCTATCTCGACGACGCCGAACGTCTCTTTGCCTACAAACGCGCCGGTTTTTCCGATGCCTTCCTCGCCGAATGCTGCGGCGTGAAAGAAGCGGACATCCGCGCCCTGCGCAGCTGTCATGCCATTCACCCGGTCTATAAGCGCGTCGATTCCTGCGCCGCCGAGTTCGCCAGCGCCACCGCCTATCTCTATTCCACCTACGAACGCTTCTGCGAAGCCGCGCCGAGCGACAAGCGCAAAATCATGATTTTGGGCGGCGGGCCGAACCGCATCGGCCAGGGCATCGAGTTCGACTACTGCTGCGTCCATGCCGCGCTTGCCCTGCGCGAAGACGGCATCGAAACCATCATGGTCAATTGCAACCCGGAAACCGTTTCCACCGACTTCGACACCGCCGACCGCCTCTATTTCGAGCCACTGACGCTGGAAGACGTGCTGGAAATCGCCCGCATCGAACAGCCCGACGGCGTCATCGTCCAGTACGGCGGTCAGACCCCGCTCAAACTGGCGCGCGCGCTGGAAGCCGCAGGCGTCCCCATCATCGGCACACCGCCAGACGCCATCGACCGCGCCGAAGACCGCGAACGCTTCCAGCACCTCATCGACGAACTCAAACTGCTACAACCGCCGAACCGCACCGCCTCCAGCACCGCGGAAGCACTCGCCAAAGCACAAGAAATCGGCTACCCGCTGGTCGTGCGCCCGTCCTACGTCCTCGGCGGGCGGGCGATGGACATCGTCTATAACGACACCGACCTCGAAAACTACATGAAAGAAGCGCTGCACGTCTCGCCCGACGCGCCCATCCTGCTCGACCGCTTTTTGGATGACGCCATCGAAGTCGATATCGACGTCATCTGCGACGGCGACACCGTCATCCTCGGCGGTCTGATGGAACACATCGAAGAAGCGGGCGTGCATTCCGGCGATTCCGCCTGCTCGCTGCCGCCCTACCGCCTCGCCCCCGCCATCTGCGAACAGATTGAGGCGCAGGCAAAAGCGCTCGCCCGCGCCCTCGGCGTGGTGGGACTGATGAACGCGCAATTTGCCGTCAAAGGCGACGACATCTACATCCTCGAAGTGAACCCGCGCGCCTCGCGCACCGTGCCGTTCGTTTCCAAAGCGACCGGACGGCCGCTGGCGAAAATCGCCGCGCGCTGCATGGCAGGGCAAACGCTTGCCGCACAAGGCATTCACGGCGAAATCCGCCCGACGCTTTATGCGGTGAAAGAAGCCGTCTTCCCCTTCGCCAAATTCCAAAACGTCGATCCCATCCTCGGCCCGGAAATGAAATCCACGGGTGAAGTGATGGGCTTGGGCGCGACCTTCGCCGAAGCCTTCCACAAAGGCATCCGCGGCGCGGGCGAGCGCCTGCCCGCCCCCGGCGGCACCGTCTTCCTCTCGGTCAAAGACGACGACAAAAACAAAGCGACCGAAGTCGCGCGCCTGCTCATCGCCGCTGGCTATAAAATCGTCGCCACCGGTGGTACCGCCGCGCACCTGCAAGCACAAGGCATCGCCTGCGAGCGGGTGAACAAAGTCGCGCAAGGCCGGCCGCACATCGTCGATCACATCATCAACGGCGACGTCGCGATGATTATTAACACCACTGCCGGCAAAAAAGCCATTTCCGACAGCTACACCATCCGCCGCGAAGCGCTGATGCACAAAGTCTTCTACCAAACGACGATTGCCGGCGCGCATGCGGTGGCATTGGCGCTCTCCTTTAGCGACGATGAAAAAGTACGGGCATTGCAGGAAGTGTGGGGCTAAGCGCCCGCACAGGCATGAAACGGAGCGCGCTGGCGCTCCGTTTTTTTATAGCAACCCCGGCTGCGTCAGCACCGCCCGCACCGGCGCATAACTGCGGCGGTGTTCCGCTGTCGCGCCGAGGCGGGCGAGTGCGGCGAGGTGCGCTTTGGTGCCGTAGCCTTTGTGCGCGGCGAAGCCGTAGCCGGGGAAGCGCGCATCGAGTGCCAGCATTTCACGGTCGCGCGTAACTTTGGCGATGATGGAAGCGGCAGCGATGCAGGCTTCGCTGGCATCACCGCCGACGATGGCGCGCGCGGGAATGGCAAGCGCGGGGGTGAATTTGCCGTCAATCAACGCCTGCGACGGTGGCGGGTCAAGCGCGGCGAGGGCGCGTTGCATGGCGAGTAGCGTCGCGTGGTGGATGTTGAGCGTGTCGATTTCTTCGGGCGTTGCGGCGGCGGCGCTCCAGGCGACGGCCTGCGCGGTGATGGCAGCGTAGAGCGCTTCGCGTTGGCGGGCGCTTAACTTCTTGCTGTCGGTAAGGCCGGGCAGCTCGTAACTTGCAGGCAGGATGACGGCGGCCGCGATAACGTTGCCAACCAGCGCGCCGCGTCCGGCTTCGTCCACCCCGGCAATCACACGGACGCTCCGGGGTGGCTGGTCATGGCGCGCCAGTTGGCGGCGAGGATGAGCAGCGCCGCGGCGATGATGATGCCGTAGGAGATGGCGCCGTCGCCCAGTTCGTAGGCGGCGCGGCCACCGGGGTAGGCGGTGCGCGCGGTGTTGGCGATGGTGTGGCAGAGGATGAGAATGGCAACGGCACGCCCAGCACGGTTGTACAGCCAGACGTAAATGAGGCGCACAGCGACGGTGCCCGCCAGCCCCCAGAGGATAAGCGCAGGCGACTGGCCGATTTGGATCATCGAGCGCAGATGCCACAACGCCCACGGGATGCCGATGATGAGCGCGGTGGCGAGCGGGCTGTAGCGCTGTTGCAGGGCATCGGTGGCGTAGGCGGTGTAACCGAGTTCTTCGACGATGGCGGCGAAGTAGAAGACGGCGACGACCAGCAGCAGCGCGGGCGCAGGAGCGGCGGGCAGCGGTACCGGCAACCCGACGGCGCGCATCGCCAGCCAGGTGAGCAGATAGAGTGCCGGAAAGAGGAGGATGGCGAAGGCGAGCCAGCGCCGCGTGGTGATGCGATGGTAGTCATGAGCGCGCGCCAGCAGCTGTCGCACTGCCACGCCGCCGCCTTCGCGGTAACGCAGGATGAGGGCGGCGATAGTCGGGGTGAGCGCCGCGCCGATGTCGGTCAGCGGCAGATTGTCGGGCAGGCCGCCGCGCGGGATGCTGCCGGCGATGAGCCAGAACGGCGTGCTCATCAGGTACACCAGCAGGAAGTATTGCCAGGGGTGGGCGGGTTTGGTGGTCATGGGCGATCTCCGTGGTTGGGGTGGATGGGTAGTGTGTCGTCGGTTACGGCGTAGTCCGCACCTCATTCAGGCAGAACTGCGCGATGATGGCTTCTGCCGCGCGCGCCGAGACGTTGGCGGGTAACTGCGCGGCGACTTGCGCCAGCGCCTCGCGTTGTGCAGCAGCGGCGGGGGCGTTGGCGAGCAGCGGCGCGAGTTCGGCGGCCAGGCGCGGCGGGTTGCAGTCTTCTTGCATGCACTCCGGCACGATGTCGGCGCCGGCGAGCAGGTTCGGCAGAGAGAAGCGGTTGATTTTCAAGAGGCGCAGCGCGCGCGCAATGGCGGCGCTCACCGGATGGACGCGGTAGGCGACGACCATCGGCCGCACGAGCAGTGCCGCTTCCAGCGTTATTGTGCCGCTGGCGAGCAGCAGCGCGTCACTGGCAGACATCAGCGCGGCGCTGTCGGCGTCAATACGGTGCACATCGGGCAGGCGGGCGAGCAGCGCGGCGCTTTTATCATCCGGCGGATGGCGCAGCGAGAGCACGGCGTGCAGCGCCGGGTTTTCCGCCTTCAGGCGTGCGTAGGTTTGCAGGAAGACGGGTAACAGCCGCCGGATTTCGCCACGGCGCGAGCCGGGGAAAATGCCAAGAATGGGCGCGTCCTGCGGCAGGCCGAGCATGGCGCGGGCGTCGCTTGCGGCGACAGGTTGCAGGCGGTCGCGCAGCGGGTGGCCGACGCAGACCGCGGGCACGTCGTGCTTGTCGTAAACGGCGGTTTCAAAGGGGAAAAGGCAGAGCATCAGGTCGATGCAGCGGCGGATTTTGTGAATGCGTTTTTCCTTCCACGCCCACAGTGACGGGCTGACGTAATGCACGGTCTTCACGCCGCGCGCGTGCAGGGCGCGGACGATGCGCAGGTTAAAGTCGGGGGCGTCGATGCCGATGAACACGTCCGGCGGGTCGTCCGCCCAGTGGGCGAGCAGGCTGCGTTCGGCGGTGAGAATGTCCGGCAGGTGGCGCAGCACTTCGACCAGCCCCATCACCGAGAGGCGGTTGATGTCGATGAGCGAGGTAAGTCCTGCCGCCTGCATCGCCGCACCGCCAACGCCGCTGAAGCGCGCAGCGGGCAGACGTTCACGCAGGGCGGCAAGAAGCGGCGCGCCGAGCAGGTCGCCGGAAGTTTCGCCCGCAAGCAGGGCAATGTGCAGGGGTTTTGTCGTCATGAGGTTCGCCAGTGAAAGATTGCGCGGCAGGATAGCGGTTTTTGCCGCATAAAGCGGGCTAAAAACAGCAAATCACGCTAAAATCGCCCGCATTTTTCAGCCCTTCCCGCCCGCCATGACGCCTTTCACCCCCGAACAAATCGCCCGCCTCGCCCCCGACGAGGCTTCCAACAAAGCCGCCAGCAGCCTCGTCCGCCCCGACAAATGGCCGCTTCTGCATTACAACGACACCGCGCTGTGGGGGCATTGCCAGGGCAGCGGCAAAAATCCCTACCAAACCGCGGTCGATATGAGCGAGCCTGCCTACAAATGCTCTTGTCCCAGCCGCAAAATCCCCTGCAAACACGCCCTCGCGCTGATGCTGCTCTACGCGCGCCACGCCGACCGCTTCAGCACCACCGAAGCGCCCGACTGGTTGGCGAGTTGGCTGGAAAAGCGCAGCGAGAAAAAAGAAGCGAAAGCGGCGAAAGCCGCTAAAGCGGACAAACCGGCGGCGCCCGCTGACCCGGCAGCGCAACAAAAACGCCTCGCCGCACGGCAGAAAAAAGCCGGCGACGGCTTGGCCGACCTGCGCCTTTGGCTGGATGACATCCTGCGCAACGGCCTTGTCGCCCTGCGTGGCAACTTGCGCGAACGCTGCCGCGACATGGCAAAGCGGATGATTGACGCGCAACTAAGCGGCGTTGCCGGCGAACTGCAAAACATCGCCGAACTGCCTGCGGATGCAGGCGAGCGCCTCTTTTACCGCCTCACCCGCCTGAACCTGCTCGCGGAAAACTTCGCCCGCCTGGCGGAACTACCGCCGCAAGTGCAGGCCGAAACCCTCGGTCGCCTCGGCTTTCCCGTCGCCAAAGAGACAGTGTTGGCGGAGCCGGGCATCAGCGGCCTGTGGTGGCACATCGGCACCATCGTCAGCGAAATCGACCGCGGCGAAGCCTACACCTACTGGCTCTACGACGCCGCCAGCGGTCACTACGCCTACCAGCTCGATTTCAACATCCGCGGCGCGCCCGCCAGCCTGCCGAGCATCCTGCACGGTGGCGTCTATGCGGGCGAACTCTGCTACTACCCCGGCATCGCCAGCCTGCGCGCCCTGCCGAAGAACTGGGAACTCGCGAGCGCGCCGCCGCCGTTGCCATCTGGCGCAAGCAGCATTGCCCAAGCGCTTGCCGGCGTGCAGCAAACCTACGCAGAAAACCCGCTGCATGACCGCTACCCGCTGCGCGTCGATAACGTCCGCCTTGCCCGTCGTGGCGAACAACTCGCGCTCACCGACGCCGGCGGGCAACTGCTGCCGCTTGAGCTTGACGAAAACCAGCGCCTGCGCCTGCTCGTTGCCACCGGCGGCGAAGCCTTCAGCGCCTTCCTCTTATACGAATACGACACGCGCGCCCTGCACCTGCTTTCCTTCACCGACCACAGCGGGAAACTGCATATCTACTAAAACCAGCCGAAGCGACAACATGCTCACCACCCTCATCAACACCGCCCTGCTTGGCAGCGGCAAACAGCCCTACCGCCCCGACGCCAACACCCCCGCCGCCTTGCAAACCGTCTGGGCAGCGCTTGGCGAAGACGATGCCGAACGCCGCCACTACCGCTACGCCGCCCTCGCCTTCGCCTACCACTACGGCGGCCAGTCGCCCGCACAAACTGCCGACGGCTGGCACACCATCGCGCCGGCGCCCGCGCCCGCCGCGAACGACCGCTTGCCGCCACAAGCAGCTGCCATCCTCGCTGACTGGTTCACCCAAAAAAACCAGCACCTGCTGCGCTACGCCGTCGCCCGCTTGGAAGAACGCGGCCTCGTCCTGCCCACCATGCTGTTGCCGGACGCCATCACCTACCTGCAAAACCGCCCCGCCGACATCCCCGTCAGCCTGCTTGGCGCGCGCGGTCAGTGGCTGCTCAACGAAACCGGTATGCGCCAGCGCGCCAACGACGACAGCGACGACGACGCCGCAAGCGAAGAAGACTGGCAACTGCTGCCCTTTGCTATGCGCAAAGCCTACCTCGCCCGCCTGCGAAGCCAAGATCCCGATGCCGCGCGCGAACAACTCACCGCCATTTGGGGCAGCGCGCCCGCCAACCACCGCCAGGACTACATCGAAATCCTCGCCGACCGCCTCAGCCCCGCCGACCACCCCTTCCTCACCGCCGCACTGAAAGACCGCAGCAAAAACGTCAAAGACTATGCGCGCACGCTGCTGATGCGCCTGCCGGAGAGCGAGCAGACCCAGCAACACCTCGCCTGGTTGCGCGAACGCCTTGCCTGGCAGCCGACAGAAAGCGGCGGCGTCAAAAAAATCCTACACAAACTGACTGGCGGCGACGACACCAGCGCCTGGCACATGCTCGACGCGCCCTACAGCGCCGAGCTGAAAGCGGCGGGCATCGCCGAAGTCAGCCCAAAAAAAGGCGAAAGCGACGCCGCCTACCAACTGCGGCAAATCATCCTGCGCCTGCCGCTTGCCGCCTGGGCGCAGTTTTTTAACTGCGACGAAGACGAAGCCATTGCCCGCCTTGCCGCCAAGCCGCGCCTCTGCCAGGCGCCGGAACAAATCGAATGGATACACAGCATGCGCGACCGCCGCTTTACCCTCGCCATGCTGCCGGCGGTCATCGGCGACTACCTCGACACCTCCTACGCCCGCATGAACCGCGAATCCTTCCTCGCGCTGAATAGCGCCGACCGCGAAACCCTGCTTGCCGACAAAGACAGCGCACAGCGCCTGCTTTCCCTCTTGCTCCACAACCCCTACGACGGCAACGGCGTCTGGCGCGACCACAAAACGCACGAGGACTGGGGCGAGCGCTACGGGCTAATCGTTTGCAACCACTACCTGAAAAACAAACACTACATCGACCACGGCGAATACGAGCGCGTCGCCGCCAGCCTGCCGGTGAGCGACACCATCCGCACACTGATAGAAAACCGCCTGCAACACATCCCGGAAGACAACTACAAACACGAACACGCACGCATCCTCGCCGAACACTACCGGCAAAAATGCCGCTTCGCCGCATTGCTGCAACAAACGGCGTAGCTAAGGCGTGCAGCACGCGCGACTGGAACAGCTCGCGCTGCCGTTGGCTTACGGCTTCGCCTAAGCCAACGCTTTCATGAAAAAGCCCCGCAATGCGGGGCTTTTTCATGCTGGCAAATCACTTTTTCGGATAAACCATATTTTCCGGGGCGATGATTCTGTCCAGCTCTTCTTGGCTCAGGAAGCCTTCTTTCAGCACGATGTCATAGACCGAGCCACCAGTTTCCAGCGCGGTTTTGGCGACGTAGGTCGATTTTTCGTAGCCGATGTAGGGGTTGAGCGCGGTAACCAGGCCGATGTTGGACAGCACTTGTTCGCGGCAGTGTTTTTCGTTGAGCTCGATGCCGTCCACGCATTTTTCCGCGAAGGTGCGGCAGGCGCGGGAGAGCATCACCATCGCGGTGAAAAGGTTGAAGGTAATCACCGGCTCGAAGACGTTGAGCTGCAACTGCCCCGCTTCGGCGGCAAGCGCGATGCTGTGGTCGATGCCGAGGACGTGGAAGCAGGTTTGATTGACCACTTCGGGGATGACCGGATTGACTTTGCCCGGCATGATGGAGCTACCCGGCTGGCGGTCTGGCAGGTGGTAGTTGGCAAGCCCGGCGCGCGGCCCGGAGCTCAAGAGGCGCAGGTCGTTGGCGATTTTTGAGAGGCGGGTGGCGATGAGGCGCAGGTTGCCGGAGAGGTGGACGTAGGCGCTGGTGTCTTGTGTCGCCTGGATGAGGTCTTCGGCGGTGCGGTAGGGTTTGCCGGTGAGCGCGGCGAGATGGCGCGCGCAGGCGGCGGCGTAACCTGCCGGGGCGTTCAGCCCGGTGCCGATGGCGGTCGCGCCCATGTTGATTTCATAAAGGCGGCGGCGTGGTTCGTCGAGGCGCTCAATTTCGGTCGCGATCATCGTCGCAAAGGCGTTGAATTCCTGCCCGGCGGTCATCGGTACCGCGTCTTGCAGGTGGGTGCGCCCCATTTTCAGCTTGTCGCCAAATTCCTGGCTTTTACGGACAAAGCTTGCGTGCAGCACTTTGAGCGAGCCGATGAGGCGCTCAATGTAGCCGTCGAGCGCGACGTGCAACGCGGTCGGGTAGGCGTCGTTGGTCGATTGGGCGTGATTGACGTGGTTGTTCGGGTGGCAGTATTGGTACTCGCCTTTTTGATGCCCCAAGATTTCCAGCGCGCGGTTGGCGATGACTTCGTTGGCGTTCATGTTGGTGGAGGTACCGGCACCGCCCTGAATCATATCGACGATGAACTGGTCGTGCAGTTTGCCGGCGATGATGTCATCACAAGCGGCGACAATGGCGTCCTTGATTTTGCCATCGAGCGCGCCGACTTCGTGGTTGGCAAGCGCCGCGGCTTTTTTCACTTGCGCAAAGGCGTTGATGAAGGTGTCGAACTGATGCAGACGCACGCCGGTGATGTTGAAATTCTCATAGGCGCGCAGGGTTTGTACGCCGTAGTAGGCATCAGCAGGGACGTCGCGGTCGCCCAAAAGGTCGTGTTCTTTACGAGTATTACTCATAGTTGTTGCTCCTTGTTGAGTTTTGTGTATTTTAGCCGATTTTTATGTGAATTTTTCAGGATTTTTTCGCAGTTTTCTGTGGATTTTATTACTTTGTCTGTGGTATAGGCACAAAAAAAGCCAACTGTAGCGGGTTGGCTTGTCATGCGGCGGATGCGGGATTTTATGGGTTTTCCGGGTCTGCGCTTGGGCTAAACAGGCGGCGCATTTCGGCAGTTTCCACTTTGCCGCGCATTTCGCCAGTAGGCGAGCTCACCATCAGGGTGTCTGCCGCGCCATAGGTTTCGAGAAAGTCTTCCACGCTCATGCCAACGATGTCTTGAAACATATAAAGCACCAACTCGTAGCTGGTGATGTCGCGCAGGTAGCAAAGCCTTTTCTCGGCTTCATCGAGGCTGCGCCAAATCTCGCCATGCCCGTCGCTGCCGAGCAGCTCCATTTCTGTGCGGTAGCCGAGCAACTCCGCCAAAAGCAGGATGCGCTGTAACTGGATTTGTTCCAGCCCGCCGATTTCTACCGCGATGTTTTGCCGCTTGTGATAGGCGTTAACGGCACAGCAACTGGCAAGCGCCATGCTGCTGGCGTAGTCCTTGCTGTCGTAAGTAAAGGTTTCGGCAGGCTTGCCGCTGTAGGCACTCCAGGCGTCAAGCAGGTTGATGCGGATGACGTCGTCGCCGCATTGCCCCTGGCTGAAGTCGCGGTCGGCAAGGGAAACGATGCCGAGGATGAGGGTGAAGGTCGGTTTTTCCTGGCTTGGCGCGTGGGCGGTGTAGGTGTCGGCAAGCGCCTGGATGTGGGGGAAATCTACTTGTTGGCTCATGGCGTTCTCCGGTGCGTGGTGCCGTTGGTGGGTATCGCGTTAGCGCCGCTGCCACTTTTGCATGAAGGCAAAGACTGCGGCGGGCAGCAACTGGTAAGCGGCGACGATAAGCAGCGCTTTGATGGGCGAGTAGCGCGCCGCCTCGCGGGCAAGGTCGCCGCTGTCCAGCACTTGTTGCGCATCGCGCAGCCACAGCGCCGCGATGAACAGCAGGTAGCTGACGGCAAATGACGCCAGCGAACAGGCGGCAAGCGACAGGCGTCTGCCATAGGCGAGGCGGATGATGAACGGCGCCAGCAGCGCGAGGATGAAGGGCAGTTGTGCTGGAATGGGCATGGCGACTTTCCGGGTAGAGCGCTACGGTTCGCGCAGATGACGGCACCAGTAGAGGGTGGCGGCGATGACGCCAACCGGCATGGCGACGAGGTTGATGACGGGGATGGTGGTCAGCAGGCTGATGCCACCGCCGCAGGCGAGGACGTCGCCGCGTTTTTCTCGCAGGCGTTGCCGCTGCGCGCGGAAACGGATGCCGTTGTTCGCCATCGGGTAGTCCATGTATTGCAGCGCGGCGCACCAGGCGGTGTAGGCAAACCATAGCACGGGCGCGAGCGGCGGCAGGATGAGAGCGAGGACGAGCGTCGGCAGGGCGAGTGCGAGGAAGTAGAGCAGTTTGTGCAGCTCTTGCGCGAAGCTGGCGAGGATGTCGCGCCACAGCGGCGTATCGGATGGCGTCGGTTCGCCGCGCTCGATTTTTTCCACTGCGGCGGCGAGCAGGCTGTTAAACGGCGCGGCGATGAGGTTCGCCACCAGGCTGAAGCCGTAGTAGGTGAGGATGAGCAGCGCGATGGTCAGTAGCGGATAAAGCAGCCAGTGCAACCAGGCAAGCCAGCCGGGCAGAAAACTTGCGACCAGCGCATCGCCGTAGTGAAAGGCGGCGTAGCTGCCGGCGGCGAAGAGGGTAATGTTTACCGCGAGCGGCAGCAGGATGAAGCGGCGGATGCCAGGGCGAAAAAGCCAGGCGAAGGCTTCGGTGAGGCAGTTGAGGGCGTTCATGGGGAACGGTTTTTCTTGCGGTGATGCTTATCCCCAACAGGCTTTGCTGCTGGGGATATTGCCTGAGGCTTTATTTGCATTTGTCGAGATTGAATTGCACGGCGCGTTTTTGTTCTGCAAATTGTTCCTGCAATATGGGGGTAACGCCTTCGTCATTGTCCACGATTTTAATGGCGGGTTGTAATACGGCGCGGCATTGGGCTTTTTTCCCCATATGGTAATAGCTGATTGCCAAATCGTTGCGCTGCCCCAATTCATCCAGCCAATGGGTAAAATCTTTGCATTGTTGCAGGTATTTTTCTTTGATTTTTACCGCTTCGCTATAGCGCTTGGCACGATAGGCTGCCTGAAATTTTGCTTCCATTTTTGCTGTGCCTTTTTCGCTGCATTGCGCGGGTTCGCGGCGGTACGTCCCTTCAAATCCGGCATTCAGCCCGCAGTATTCTCGGCATTGTGTTTGTGCGGTTTCGTTATTGGCAGGAACTTTTACTTCCACATTGCCGTTTTTCGATTTTTTTATTTCGATAATGCAGCCTTTGCCGTCTTCCCAGCGGTTATTTTTTAGCTCGCCCTCGATGTCGCATAAATTGCCTTGGTCATTTGTGCTGTTCAGGTGAAATTTTTTGCCTTTTAATCCCAGCCATTGATTCGGTTCGCCGCGGTAATTGTCAAAATTTTGTGCGTGAGCGGTAGAAATGGCGATTGCCATCAAGGCGACGATTTTCAATGATGTTTTCATGGTGTGTTTCCTAAATGATTTGTGGTTTGCATATGCTGGCAACGTGGACGCAAAACGGGCGGTCAAGTTTATGTCCCGACCGCCCCTGAATGCGTTTACGCCGCGATTTTGGTTTTTTCCAGCGCGGTTTTGAACAGCCCCATCAGTGTTTCCAGCTCGGTTGTGCGCGGGTAGTTGGGGCGGGTGATGACCGCGAGACGGCGGTGCGGCGCGGCGACGTCCAGCGGCATGGTGCGGATGTTCGGCTGGTTTTGCAGCGACGGCAGCGCCATTTCCGGCACCAGCGTTACCCCCATGTCGTTCACCGCCATTTGCACCAGTGTATTGAGGCTCGCTTCACGGAAGCTGTCCGGGCTGATGTCGTCGCGGAATTTGCAGATGTCCATGATGTGGTCTTTTAAGCAATGCCCTTCGCTCAAAAGCAGCAGCGTGCCTTGGCGCAGTTGTTTGGCAGTGATTTTTTCCTGCTTGCTCAAGGGATTGTTTTCGTGGGCGACGACGAAGAAGCGCTCTTGGCCAAATTCAAAGGCATTCAGCCCCGGCGTGTCGTAAGGCAGGGCGATGACTGCGGCGTCGAGCATGCCGGTATGCACCGCGGCGATGAGGCGCTCGCTCACGTCCTCGCGGATGTTCAGCTCAAAATCGGGGTATTCGTGGCGGATGACCGGCAGCGCCTGTGGCAAGAGATAGGGCGCGATGGTCGGGATGAAGCCGACTGCCATCGGGAAATGCAGCGTTTCCTGCCCGGCGTGCGCGTGCTCTACCAGTTGCTGCGCGTCGAGGTAAATTTGCTGGGCGCGGCGCAGCAGTTCTTCGCCGATGGGGGTGATGACGACTTGCTTGTTGTTGCGCTCAAAAACGATAACGCCAAGGTTTTTTTCCATTTCGGCGATACCCAACGAGAGGGCGGATTGCGAGATGTTGCATTCTTCGGCGGCGCGCTTGAAATGTTTGTGGCGGGCGACGGCAAGGGCAAATTGGATTTGTCGGAGTGTAATCATCTGTTATTCACCTAAACTAGACAAAAAACCATTATACATTGAAAAAATTGAAGCTGAATATTACAGGCTGCAAGTCTTTTCAACACCTTGGCGCTGATTATAATACGCGCCGCAGTCCTTAGAACCTGTTTCATGCCTCGACGCGGCCGCCTGCGCGCGGCTTTGGCGGCCTGCTGTGTTGCAACGCTTGGCAAGGTAATTCACATTGCCTGCGCGTTGCGCCTTGCAGTCCATCCCAAGCCGCATCCCCCGCGTCTCACGCCGAAACATCAAACAGGTTCCTGGCGATAATCGTTGAACAAATAAATTACCAGGAGCAATTATGCCCATCATTAACCGCAGCATCCCGGAATTCTCCGTGCAAGCCTTCCACAACGGCGAATTCAAGACCGTAACCCACGAAGATGTCAAAGGAAAATGGTCCATCTTCCTCTTCTACCCGGCGGACTTCACCTTCGTCTGCCCGACCGAGCTGGAAGACATGGCAAAGCACTACGACGAACTGCAAGCCCTTGGCGTGGAAGTCTATTCCGTCTCTTGCGACACCCACTTCACCCACAAAGCCTGGCACGACCACAGCCCGGCGATTAGCAGCATCAAATACCCGATGCTCGGCGACCCGACCGGCGTACTGGCACGCGGCTTCGACGTGATGATTGAAGAGCAGGGACTTGCCTACCGTGGCACCTTCCTTGCCGACCCGGAAGGCAAAATCAAAGTCGCGGAAATCCACGACAACGGCATCGGCCGCAGCGCCAAAGACATGGTGCGCAAAGTCAAAGCAGCACAATACGTTGCCCAGCACGACGGCGAAGTTTGCCCTGCCGCCTGGGAGGCCGGACAAGAAACGCTGAAACCGAGCCTCGACCTCGTCGGCAAAATCTAAAGACGGCACAGGCGCACCGCCACCGCATAAAGCAAAGCAGCAGCGCCCGCGGGCGCTGTTTTTGTAGCCGAATCCCCACACAAGGAACCCCATGCAACTCGACCAAGCCATGCTGGACACCGTCCGCCAATACTTCGCCGCCCTTAGCCACGACATCACCCTCGTCCTCGCCCCAGGCGAACACGCCAAGCGCGACGAACTGAAAACCTTCCTCGCGCAAATCGTCGCCACCTCGCCGCGCCTCACGCTGGTTGAGCAAGCAGATGCCGCACTCGCCTCACCCATCAGCTTCAAACTGCTCGCCGACGGCGCAGACACCGGCATCATCTTCAGCGGCATCCCCGGTGGCCACGAATTCAGCTCGCTCATCCTCGCCATCCTGCAAGCGGGCGGCAGCGCGCTCAAACTCGACGACAGTATCCAGGCGCTCATCCGCGCCGTGCGCCAGCCGCTGCAATTTGTCACCTACGTTTCCCTTTCCTGCCACAACTGCCCGGACGTGGTGCAGACGCTCAACCAATTCGCGCTCTTAAACCCCGCCATCAGCAACGAAATGATTGACGGCGGACTCTTCCAAGAACAAATCGAAGCAAAAAACATCCAGGGCGTGCCGGCGGTTTACCTCAACGGCGAACCCTTCGCCAACGGCAAAATCGACACCGCCCGCCTCATCGAAAAACTGCTGGAGCGCTACCCCGACCTCGCCAGCGCCGCCGCGCCTGCCGAAGCGCTGCCGCTGCAAGACGTCGTCGTCATCGGCGGCGGCCCTGCCGGTTCATCCGCTGCCATCTACGCCGCGCGCAAAGGGCTGAACGTCACCATCGTTGCCGACCGCATCGGCGGGCAAGTCAAAGACACGATGGACATCGAAAACCTCATCTCCGTGCCGAAAACCACCGGCCCGGAACTCGCCGGCAAACTGCACAGCCACCTCAAAGCCTACCCCATCACCATCCGCGAAAACCTGCGTGTACAAAGCGTAGAAAAAGGCGGCGCGACGCACAAAGTGGTGCTGAACACCGGTGAAGTCATCGAAACCCGCACGCTGATTGTCGCCAGCGGTGCCAAATGGCGCGAACTCGGCATCCCCGGCGAAAAAGAAAACATCGGCAACGGCGTCGCCTTCTGCCCGCACTGCGACGGCCCCTTCTTCAAAGACAAAGACATCGCCGTCATCGGCGGCGGCAACAGCGGCGTCGAAGCGGCGCTTGATCTTGCCGGCATCGTCAAAAGCGTGACCGTGCTGGAATTCATGCCGGAGCTGAAAGCGGACAAAGTGCTGGTCGAACAACTGGGCAAACGCGACAACATCCGCGTCATCACCAGCGCCGCCGCGCAGGCGATTGACACTGAAGACGGCAAAGTGAGCCGCATCCGCTACACCGATCGCACCACCGACGAGGCAAAAGAACTGCCGCTGCAAGGCATCTTCGTACAAATCGGGCTGGTGCCGAACAGCGACTTCATGGGCGATGCCGTCGAGCGCACCCGCTTCGGCGAAATCGTCATCAACGCCAAAGGCGAGACCAACACCCCGGGCATCTTCGCCGCCGGCGACGTGACGACCGTTCCCTACAAACAAATCATCGTGGCGATGGGCGAAGGGGCAAAAGCGGCGCTTTCCGCCTTTGACTACCTGATTCGCCAGCAATAAGCGCAGACCATAAAAGAAGCCGGAGCAATCCGGCTTTCTTAATTTATACATACAGGGTAGCGGGAAACGTGTCTGTAAACGCGGCTGCTGGCGCTGCTAGACTACGGCCCCCTGTTTCCACCGAGCGAGCCACCATGTCTCAGCAACCCACCATCCGTTTTTATGTACTGCCCGATGGCAGCGGCCTCGAAAGCCGCTTCAACCTCGCCTGCAAACTCGCCGAAAAGGCGCAGCAGGAGCGGCTGAAAACCCTTATTTACTGCGCCGACGAACATATGGCAGCGCAGCTTGACCACGCACTCTGGCACTACCGCGCCGACAGTTTTCTCACCCATTGCCGCCCCGAAGACCCGCTTGCCAGTGAGGCGGCGGTGCTGCTCGTCGTGCCGCCGGAGCGCATCGCCAGCGCCGATGTCCTCATCAATTTGAGCCTTGAGACCACGCCCGACCTGCCGCGCGCGTGCAGTCGCGTGCTGGAAATCGTCACGCCACAGCCGGACGTGCTGCACAGCACCCGTCGCCGTTATGCCGCCTACCGCGAGCGCGGATTTGAGCCGCAAACGCACCGTTTGTCGTCGTAATTTTTCTTTTTATAACAGCAGTAATTGCAATTTTTACGTTATTCCGTTGCAAGAAGCGTATCCTGTCGCGCCGCAATCTTTTCCCGCAACCTGGAGACTCGCATGAAAAAACTGCTGCTCGCCGCCCTCGTCGGCGTTTCTTGCCAAACTTTTGCCGCGCCGAAAGTCGTCGCCACCATCAAGCCGCTGCATTCGCTGGTGGCGCAGGTGATGGACGGCATCGGCGAACCCGAACTGCTCATCAAGCAAGGCTCGCCGCATGGTTATCAGATGAAACCGGCGGATGCGAAAAGCGTCGCCGAGGCGGATGTCGTCATCTACGTCAGCCACGAACTGGAAACCTTCCTGCCGCCGCTTCTGCAAAAAAGCGAAAAAGCGCACGTCGTTGAATGGGCGAACCTGCCCAACCTCTTTCCGCTGCCGACCCGGCACGGCGGCATGTGGGAAGAAGGCGAGGAAGCGCACGAACATGGGCATGAACACCATGACCACGAACACGGCCATGAACACGGTCATGACCATCACGGCCACCACCACGGCACTTACGACGCGCATTTGTGGCTAAGCATTGGCCGTAGCAAGCTGCTGCTGGCGCAAACCGCAGAAACACTTGCCGCCGCCGACCCGGAAAACGCCAGCAAATATCAAGAAAATGCGACAAAAGCCGCCGCCGCGCTGGACGCTTTGCAACAAGCGCTCACCGCTAAATTGCAGCCGGTGCAGAAGCAGCCGTTCATGGTTTTCCACGACGCCTACCAATATTTTGAAAAAGACTACGGCCTCGACGCCGTCGGCACGGTGCGCGTTGATCCTGAACACGAGCCGGGCGCGAAACGCATCGGCGAACTGCACCAAATGATTGCCGACAACAAAGTCGCCTGCCTCTTTAGCGAGCCGCAGTTCCCGGCAAAAATCGTCGATAAATTGGCAGAAGGCGGCAAGGTAAAAACGGCGGTACTCGACCCAGTCGGCGCTGACCTCGCCCCCGGCAAGGCGATGTACGGGCAACTGCTGGGCAATCTCGCCGATAGCCTGGTGGGCTGTTTGCAGCGCTGAATGGGTGAAATGCCCCCAAGTAAAAACCGCCCCAAAGGGCGGTTCTTTATTATTCGACCGTTACCGACTTGGCGAGGTTGCGTGGTTGGTCAACGTCGGTGCCTTTGAGCAGGGCGACGTGGTAGGCGAAGAGTTGTAGCGGCACGACGAAGGCAATGCTGGCGGTGAGGTCGTCCAGCTCGCCGAGGCGGATGACGTCGGCGCCGGGGAAGCTCGTGGTATCGACGCGGTCATCGACGAAGAGGATGAGGCGGCCGCCGCGCGCCTGCACGACTTCGAGGTTACTGCTGATTTTTTCGGCGAGCGCGTCGTGTTTGATGAGCGCCAGCACCGGCATATTCTCATCCACCAACGCCAGCGGCCCGTGTTTGAGTTCGCCCGCCGGGTGCGCTTCGGCGTGGATGTAGGTCAGTTCTTTCAGTTTGAGCGCGCCTTCGGCGGCAATGGCGTAGTTTTCACCGCGCCCCAGGTAGAGGCAGCCGTGCCGCTGTTCGAGTGCTTTGGCGGCGCGGGCGATTTCCGGCTCAAGGGCGAGGATGTGTTGCAGGATGCGCGGCAGGTGGTCGAAGGTTTGCAGGCGTTCGTGCGCGAAAGGGCGGCCTTGTTCGGCGGCAATGATAGCGTTCACCAGGTGCAGCACGGCGAGTTGGGTTACGAAGGCTTTGGTCGAGGCGACGCCGATTTCCCGCCCGGCACGGGTGAGGATGGTGTGGTTTGCAGCACGGGTAAGCGCGCTTTCCGGGACGTTGCAGATGGCGAGGTTGTCGTGGTAGCGCCCGTCTTTTTTCGCTTTTTCCAGGGCGGCGAGGGTATCGGCGGTTTCGCCCGACTGCGACAGGCTGATGAACAGGGTGTCCGGCGGTACGGCGACGTCGCGGTAGAGGTATTCGCTGGCGTATTCGACGCTGGTCGGAATGCCGTTCTGCTCGAAGTGGTATTTCATGACGAGCCCCGCGTGGTAGCTGGTGCCGCAGGCGACGATGTGCAGTTGGCGGCTGCGTTTGAGCGCGGTCAAGAGTTCGGGACGGAAGGAGGCGAGGTGCAGTTCGCCGTGCGCGAGACGGCCTTCGAGGGTGTCGGCGATGGCGCTCGGCTGCTCGAAGATTTCTTTTTGCATATAGTGTTTGTAGTCGCCTTTGCCGGTGAGGTCGCCGCTTTGTTCGCTTTCGCTGATGGCACGGCTGACGGGCGCGCCGCTTGCGTCGTAAATCTCGCAATGGTCGCGCGTGATGCGCACCAGGTCGTTTTCTTGCAGGCTGATGAAGCGGCGGGTGACGGGCAGCAGGGCGAAGATGTCCGAGGCGGCGAAGTGTTCGCCAATACCAACGCCGATAACCATCGGCGAGCCGTGGCGCGCGGCGATGATTTCGCCGGGACGGTCGGCGGCACTGACGGCGATGGCATACGCCCCGCGCAGGCGGGCGGTGGTTTCGCGCACGGCGCGCAGCAGGTCGTGATGCTCGCGGTAGTGGCGGTCGATGAGGTGGGCGATGGTTTCGGTGTCGGTGTCGGAGGTGAAGGTGTAGCCCGCCGCTTGCAGTTCGTCGCGGATTTCTTGGTAGTTTTCGATGATGCCGTTGTGGACGACGGCGATGTTGCTGCCGCTCATCTGCGGGTGGGCGTTGGCTTCGCTCGGCACGCCGTGCGTCGCCCAGCGGGTGTGGGCGATGCCGCTGTGGCCGTGGATGTTTTCGCCTTCGGCTTTGGCGACGAGGCTCGCCACTTTTCCGACGGCGCGGCAGCGGTCAATTTTGCCGTCGTGATTGACGGCAAGGCCGGCGGAGTCGTAGCCGCGGTATTCGAGGCGTTTCAGCCCTTCAAGCAGGATGGGGACGATATTGCGTTCGGCGATGCCGGCGACGATGCCACACATGTGTTTTCCTCGGTTTGTGAATGGGTTATGCCGCCTGTCGTGGCGGCAACGGCGCGGCAATATAGTGAAGGCTATGGGGGGTGTCAAATGGCGGCAGTTTTATGGCGGGCGATTGGCGGCGGATGGTAAATTCGCCATTAGCCGCCCTACGCACACTCGCTACGCGAGGCGGTTATTTTGCGTATTTTTCGCTTTTTTGACCGCCTCTATTAGCGAATCCCGCTTGACTTGCCCGCGGCTTTTCCCGAAACTGCCGCACCTTTCCTTAATCTCACGGAGTTGTCATGAAAAAGACCCTGATTGCCCTCGCTTTTGCCGCCGCTGCCGCGCACGCCGAAGACACGATTACCATCGCCCTTGCTGGCCCGGAAACCGGCCCGGTTACGCAATACGGCACGATGCAGAAGATTGGCGCCGAAGCGGCGATTGATTTTTTGAACGCCAACGGCGGTTTGAATGGCAAGAAAATCGTTGCCAAGTCTTATGACGATGCCTGCGAACCGAAGCAGGCGGTAACGGTTGCCAACCAAATCGTTAATGACGGCGTGAAGTTCGTCATCGGCCACCTCTGCTCATCGTCCACCATGCCCGCCGCCGAGATTTACGACGAGAACGGCATTGTGATGATTACCGCCGCCTCTACTTCGCCGGAGCTGTCGCAGAAGGGTTACAACACCATCCTGCGCACCATCGGCACCGACTTGCAAAGCGCGCCGGTCAGCGCCGCTTATATCGCCGAGGTCATCAAGCCGAAAAACATCGCCCTCTTGCACGACAAGCAGGCGTATGGGCAAGGCTTGGCTGACGCGGTCGCTGCCGACTTGAAGCAGCGCGGCATCGAGCCGGTGATTGTTGAGGGCGTGAACAAGGGGCAAAGCGACTTTTCCGCGCTGATTACCAAGCTGAAGAACGCCAATGTAGATTTTGTTTACTGGGGCGGTTTCCACCCGGAAGCGGGCGCGATTTTGCGTCAGGGCGCCGACCAGGGCTTCAAGCCGGTATTTATGGGCGCGGACGGCGTTGATAATGCCGACCTCTTTGCCATCGCCGGCAACGCCGCAGAAGGCGTGCTTGCCACCGTGCCGATGGATTTTTCTGCCGCGCCAGAAAACGCCGCCATTGTTGAGGCGATTAAGGCGAAGAAGCAGGATCCGAACGGCCCGTTCATCATGCCGAGTTATGCGGCGGTGCAAGTCATCGGTGAGGCGGCGAAACGCGCTGGCAGCGACGACCCGGACACCATCGCCAAGATGCTGCGTGAGGGCGAGTACGACACCGCCATCGGCAAAATCAGCTTCGAGCAGAACGGCGACCTCAAGAATTTCCACTCTGTGGTCTATGAGCTGCACGCGGATGGCAATAAGGTGCTGAAGAGTAAGTAAAACTACTCCCTCCCCTGCAGGACGCGCCAGCGTCCGCAGCGGGGGAGGGGTGGGGAGGGGGTGGACAATGCCGCTTACGAGATGAGATTACGATTTTTCACGTTTACTGCCTTCCCCCCCTCTCTCTTGCTTCGCAAGCAATTCTTGTCGCTACGCGATTTTTCACACCCCCTCCCCGGGTTCCCTTGAAAAAGGCGACCGCCTTTTTAAGGGGAGCCCCGTCCCTCCCCCGCTTCGCAGGGGAGGGAACAAATTGGCGGCATTCCCACATTTGTTCTACATCCATCCTTTACAGAAACGGTGCGCCACGGCGCACCCAATCATTTCAACCATGTACAACTTCCTTCAACAAATTATCAACGGCCTCACCCTCGGCAGCATTTACGCGCTGATTGCCATCGGCTATACCATGGTTTACGGCATCATCGGCCTGATTAACTTCGCCCACGGCGAGATTTATATGTTGGGCGCCTATATCGGCGTCGTCTCGCTCGTTGGCTTGCCAACGCTTGGCCTGCCGCTGACGCTGGTCATCATCCTCGCCATTTTGATTGCCGTCGTCTTGACCGGCGGCTACGGTTTTGCCGTGGAAAAGCTCGCCTACAAGCCGCTACGTAACAGCCCGCGCCTGGTGCCGCTCATTTCCGCCATCGGCATGTCCATCTTTCTGCAAAACTTCGTCGCCTTGGGGCAAAGCAACAAGGACATCGCCCTGCAACCGGTACTGACCGCGCGCTGGGAGTTGCTGACCAGCCAAAGCGGCATGAGCGTCTCGCTCTCGGCGCTGCAAATCATCATTTTTGTGGTAACGCTTGCCGCGATGCTCGCCCTCAACCTCTTTATCAAGAAATCGAAAACCGGCATGGCGTGCCGCGCCTGCGCCTCGGACATCGGCATGGCAAAACTGCTCGGCATTGATGCCGACAAGATTATCGCGCTGACCTTCGTCATCGGCGCCGCGCTCGCTGCCATTGCCGGCATTCTCGTCGCCCTCTACTACGGCACGATTACCCCGTACATGGGCTTTGTCGCCGGGATGAAGGCATTTACCGCAGCCGTCTTGGGCGGCATCGGCTCAATTCCGGGGGCAATGCTCGGCGGCTTTATTTTGGGACTTTCCGAGAGTTTCGCCTCTGCCTATCTCGCCAGCGAATACAAGGATTTGGTCGCTTTTTCCCTGCTGATTATCGTCCTGCTCATCCGCCCTTCCGGCATCCTCGGCAAACCTGAAGTGGAGAAAGTCTGATGCGCTACCTGCTGCCAGCCGCCCTCGCTGCGGCGCTGACCTTCCTCATCACCCTGCCGATTCTCGGCGTGCATCTGCAACAAAGCGCGCAGGGCTTGTCGCTTTCCGGACAATGGCAACACGCGCTCTACGCCGCCGTCGCCGTTTTCGTCATCCAGCTTCTGCTGCCGCCGCTGCTGCTGCAAGCAAAACGCCGCCTGCCGCATAACCCGCGCTTAAGCCCCGCCGCCTGGATTGAAAACCACCGCGGCTGGGTGCTGGCGCTGCTCATCGTCGCCGCCTTCCTCGTGCCGGTGTTCGGCTCGCGCGGCGCGGTCAATATCGCCACGCTGGCGCTGATTTACGTCATGCTTGGCTTGAGCCTCAACATCGTCGTCGGCTACGCCGGGCTGCTCGACCTTGGTCATGTTGCCTTCTATGCGGTCGGCGCTTACAGCTACGCCATCCTCGCCCAACACGGTTTTGGCTTTTGGACAACGCTGCCGATAGCCGCGCTGATTGCCGGCATCCTCGGCCTGCTGCTCGGCTTCCCGGTGCTGCGCCTGCGCGGCGACTACCTTGCTATCGTTACCCTCGGTTTCGGCGAAATCGTCCGCATCCTGCTCAACAACCTCGACAGCCTCACCAACGGCCCGAAAGGCATCAACAACATCCCCAAGCCGGGACTGTTCAACATCACCTTCACCCGCAAAGGCGGCGCGGGCGAAACGCCCTTCCACGAACTGTTCGGCATACCGTTTAGCACCGAACACCGCGGCATCTTCCTCTACCTCATCATCCTCGTCCTCTGCCTGCTCACCCTGTGGATAATCAACCGCCTGCTGCGCATGCCGATTGGCCGCGCCTGGGAAGCACTGCGTGAAGACGAAATCGCCTGCCGCTCGCTCGGCGTCAATACCACCGGCATCAAACTATCCGCCTTTGCCATCGGCGCGGTCTTTGCCGGGCTGGCGGGCGCGTTTTACGCCGCCTTCCAGGGCTCGGTCACGCCCGAATCCTTCACCTTCTGGGAATCCGCCATCATGCTCGCTATCGTCGTCTTGGGCGGCATGGGCTCGCAAACCGGCGTCATCCTTGCCGCGCTCGCCCTGACCATCATCCCGGAAATCGCGCGCGAATTTTCCCAATACCGCATGATAATCTTCGGCGCGGTGATGGTGCTGATGATGATATGGCGGCCGCAGGGGCTAATTCCGGCACAACGCCCGAAAATGGAGCTACCCGAATGAGCCTGCTTACCGTACAAAACCTGCGCATGCAGTTCGGCGGTCTCATCGCCGTGGATAACGTCCACTTCACCTTGGAGCCGCGGCAAATCGCCGCCATCATCGGCCCGAACGGCGCCGGCAAAACCACCGTCTTCAACTGCATCAGCGGCTTCTACCAGCCCAGCGGCGGCAGCGTCATCCTCGACGGCGAAGACATCACCGGCCTGCCCAGCCACCGCATCGCGCAAAAAGGCCTGACCCGCACCTTCCAGAACATCCGCCTTTTCCGCGACATGACCGTGCTGGAAAACCTGCTGATTGCGCGCCACAACCACCTCGACACCCGCTACTGGAGCGGCATCCTGCGCACCCGGCGCTACCGCGACAGCGAACGCCTCGCCAAAGAACACGCCGCCAAATGGCTCGATACCTTTGAGCTGCGCGCGTTCGCCAACCATGAGGCGGGCAGCCTCGCCTACGGCCAACAGCGGCGGCTGGAAATCGCGCGCTGCATGATGACCGCGCCACGCGTGCTCATCCTCGACGAACCCGCCGCCGGGCTGAACCCGCAAGAAACCGCGGCGCTCGTTACCCTGATAGAGTCGCTGCGCGACACGCACGGCATCAGCGTCCTGCTCATCGAGCACGACATGAGCCTCATCATGCGCGTCTCCGAGCACATCATGGTCATGGAAAACGGCCGCCCCATCGCTTACGGCAGCCCGGACGACATCCGCAACAACCCGGACGTCATCAAAGCCTACCTCGGAGAAGAATAAATGCTGCACATCACCGGCCTGCATACCCACTACGGCCCCATCGAAGCGCTGAAAAACATCAACCTGCACATCGACGCCGGCGAAATCGTCACCCTCATCGGCGCGAACGGCGCGGGCAAAAGCACCCTGCTCAACACCATCTGCGGCAGCCCGCGCGCCAGTGCCGGCAAAATCGAATACCTCGGCGAAAACATCACCCAAGTGGCGACGCACCACATCAGCCAGCGCGGCATCGCGCTTGTCCCCGAAGGGCGGCGCATCTTCCCGGCGCTGACCATCGAAGAAAACCTCGAACTCGGCGGCTACCACCAGAGCAAAGCGGAAAACCAAAAAAACATCGCGCACATCTACCAACTCTTCCCGCGCCTCTTGGAGCGACGCGGCCAGCGCGCGGGTACCCTTTCCGGCGGCGAACAACAAATGCTTGCCATCGGTCGCGGCCTGATGATGAAGCCGAAACTGCTGCTACTTGACGAACCCTCGCTCGGACTCGCACCCATCATCATCGCGCAAATCTTCGACATCATCCGCGACATCCGCGCGCAGGGCATCACCATCTTCCTCGTCGAGCAGAACGCGCACAAAGCGCTGCAAATCGCCGACCGTGGCTACATCCTCGAACTCGGGCAAATCACCCACAGCGACACGGGGGAAAACCTCTTGAGCAGCGACGTGGTGCGTAAGGCCTACCTCGGCGGCTGAGCTGTCATGCGAATGAGCTTTCCTTAATGCAGGCCACGGCGAGAGTCGCTATCATGCCGCGGCTTCTTTCAACTGGAGATATAAGCATGAAAATGAGAAATTTAGGTATGACTGCAGGTCTTTCTGCCATGTTAATCGCCGGCTGTGAGACCGCCGGTGGCGGTTTCGGCGGCATGGCGAACCAATCCACCGCGATGGGCACCGCGATTGGCGCGCTCGCCGGTGGCGTCATCGGCCACCAAATCGACGACGACAAAGGCCGCTACATCGGCGCGGTCGCTGGCGCGCTTGCCGGTGCGGCGATTGGCAACTACATGGACCAGCAGCAGCAACAACTGCAACAGCAAGTCGCCAATAACGGCGTGCAAGTACAGCGTGTCGATGAAGGCACCATCCAGCTCAACATCCAAAGCGAAGTGCTGTTTGACGTGGACAAATCCGTCATCAAGCCGAACTTCTACCAACCGCTGTCCAGCATCGCGCAAACCTTGCAGCAATACCCGCAAACCATCGTCCACGTGTATGGCTTCACCGACGGCAGCGGCAGCGACCAGCACAACATGCAACTGTCGCAACGCCGCGCCCAATCCGTCGCCCAATACCTCGCGCAGCAGGGCATCAACCAGCAACGCTTCGTGGTTATGGGCTATGGCGAGCAGTACGCCACCGCACAAAACAACCCGCAAGACCGCCGTGTTGCCATCTACATCAAGGCAATCGACCAGGCGAACCCGCAAGCCGCTTACACCCCGGTATTCTGATTACCCGCGTTACGCACAAAGAAAACCCGCCGTGATGGCGGGTTTTTTTGTGGCTTGCTGGTGCTTAGCAGCCTTTTTCCTGTACGGGAACGCTGAAATAAATGTCGATGTCGGTCCAGGTTTTGCCTTGGTGCCAGCTGGTTGAACAAATATTGTTGAACTGCTGCCAGGCTTTCTCGGCGTTGAAATCCATGATTTCCAGCGTGCCTTTCGCTTTCAGTACGCCGTCTTCGATGGTGTAAGGCATGGCAACGTCTTTGGTAACGTCATTCATGGTTACCGCGAGGGTGATTTCCTTGTCGTTAATGGCGCTGATTTTCGCGCTGATGGTGTCGCCATTGGCAAAAGCCTTGAAAAGACCATTGACGATGTTGAGGTCGCGCAGTTTGAGGGTAGCGTCCGGCCATTCGCCGCTTCTGTCCCAATTGCGCTTGTCGGCGTGGGTATTTACCGAGGCGGTTTTGATGGTGATGCTTGCACCTTGCAGCTTGCCGGATTCCGAGGCGAGGTCATATTCGGTGAAGGTGTTGTCTTTCACGTCATAGGACTTGTTGGGGAAACCATAGGCAGTGAAGCCGAAGCTGAACTTCTCTTTGTCCGGTGTGTAATCGCACTGGTCGGCGGCAAAAACAGGCGCGGCGCACAGCGTCAGGGCAGTCAATAACAGGGTTTTCTTCATGGGAGCTTTCCTCGCGGATTAAGAACAATGAATTTGAGAAATAATCTCAAATACAGATTTAATCATGATTTTCAGGAGAAAGGCAAGAAATACTGCAACGCTATATCCGCCAAAAAACGGCTTTTGTGGCGAACAGACCGCTTTCTACCGGGAATGTGCGCCAATATGCCTGGAAATTCTAACCATTTGCCGCGGCAGATTTTTTACCGCGCAAGCAAATACTGATAGACCGCTTTTTTGTTCGCACCGGTGTGCTTGGTGACAAGCGCTGCGGTGTCTTTGGCAGAGAGTCCGGCGGCGCGCAAATCCTCGGCGAGTGGTTGCCAGTCGGTAGCTTCCTGTGCCGCCGCCGCTTCCAGCAGCAATACGAACTCGCCGCGCTCACGGTTGCTGTCTGCTGCAAGCCAGGCGGGGGCGCTGGCGACGGTCAGCATGGCAATCTGCTCGAACCGCTTGGTCAGCTCGCGTGCGACCACCAGGCGACGCGCGCCGTCGAACGCTTCCGCCATCGCCGCCAGCGATTCGGCGATGCGGTGCGGCGTTTCAAAAAAAATCGTCGTCTGCGTGGCGCGCGTAAATTCGGCGAAAAAACGCTGCCGTTCGCCCGCTTTTGCCGGAATAAAGCCGGCGAACTGGAAACGGTCGGCAGGCAGACCGCTTGCCGAGAGCGCGGCAATGACGCTACTCGCGCCGGGAATGGGGCAGACGCGGATGCCCGCCTCATGCGCAAGCCGCGTCAAAAGCGCGCCAGGGTCGGAGACGAGCGGCGTGCCCGCATCGCTTACCAGCGCCACATCCGCCCCTTCCTGCAAACGCTGCAACAGCGCCTGCGCCGCGCCGCGTTCATTGTGCTGATGCAGCGGCAAAAGCGGGCGGTCGATGCCGTAGGCGTCCAGCAGGCGGCGGCTGTGGCGCGTATCCTCGCAGGCTATAATGTCCGCCGCTGCCAGCACCGCCAGCGCCCGCTTGCTCACGTCTTCCAGATTGCCAATCGGCGTCGCCACCACAAACAACACACCGCTCATCAAAACACCTCATGTTCATCTTCAAAAAACTCGCGCCGCATCTCATGCGCGGCCAGGCGGGCGAACGCCGCGCCGCCCGCTATCTCAAGGCGCAGGGGCTTGCCATTGTAGCGAACAACATCCGCAGCCGTTACGGCGAAATCGACCTCATCGCCCGCGATGGCGCGGTCTTGGTATTCGTCGAAGTGCGCAGCCGCAAAGCCGGCAGCCAGGTCAGCGCCGCTGCCAGCATCACCCCGGCGAAACAGGCGAAAATCCGCAAAACCGCGCTTGCCTATTTGCAGCGCCACCACCCGCAACCACCCGATTGCCGCTTCGATGCCGTCTGCATTGACGGCACGCAAATCACTTGGCTCAAAGGCATTTTCTGAAAAACTTGCAGGGGCAGGGGCGATTTGCTACGGTACGAATGCCTATTAACCCAAGCAAAAAGGAGTGGATGATGAACTACAACATCACCGGCAAACATCTCGATATCAGCGATGCAGTTCGGAGTTATGTAGAAGAAAAACTCGGCAAGCTGGAAATGCAGCAAATTACCAGCACGCAAATAACCTTACGCACCGAGAACCATCTGAAAATTGCCGAGGCAACCTTGCATTTGGCATCCGGCAAAACCATTCACGGCGACGCTTCGCATGAAGATATGTACGCCGCCATAGATTTGTTGGCAGACGTGCTGGACAAGCAGATTCGCAAACACAAGGAAAAAATCAGCGAGCATCGCTAACAGAAAAAACCCCGCTGCGGCGGGGTTTTTAATATCTACAAATGAGGAAACAACCATGAATCAAATGGAATGGATGGGCGGCTATCTGCTTGCCTTTATTGTTTTTATGCTACCCATGGAAATTCGTTACCGAATAAACCCCTTTGCCAAGCGCTATTACTTTTTCGCGCTATTACTGATGACGCTTATTTATTGCCTCATTGTCGTCTGCTTTAGCCATGAATGGCAGAAACCATTACGTTGGATCCTGTCGCAATTATTGGTGCTTTCCGGTATTTTCTTTATGGAAGAAATCGGTAATAGCATCGCAGCTTTTTGGCGGCGTATTTGTAAACGAGCGCACTAAACAGCGCAACACAGGATAAGGTTTTCGATAAATTGCTATAAATTGTTGCTACCTGAAACATGAAAAAACTCATACACAAAACCCCATGCATCGTTGCCCTGCTTGCCCTTACCGCACATACCACAGAGGCACAAATCCAGAACCGCACCAGCGAAGCAGAAATCGCATTACTAGGAAGCATAAGCCTCAGTTTTAACCATACCATCCCAACAAAAGAAAACGACCATAATGAAACATTAGCGCGCGCCGAAGAATCTATCCAGCAAATAGAAGATGAGGCTTTTGGCAGATTGTATCGGGCAGGGTTAGATGAAATGGGCGACGAGAGCGACATTGACGTAGAAAAAGAATCTTCGCCCGCTCAATCCATACTGGAATATCTGATAACAGATGGTAGTTTGCGGGGATTGTTTACCCACAAAATAACCGGTATCCATTGGAATAATTTCAGAATAATGGAAGATGCACCGGAAATATCCGCCATAAACGGCGATTTGGGAAAATACAAAATGAGTGCAGGCGCGGCTTACTATATGGAAGGCGAAAGCCGTCTGCTTGGCTATCCCAAATTCAAACGGCGCTTGACTGACCAGCCATTTCGGGAAAAACGCACTATCGGTGGCGATACCGGTAATGCCGTAATTAGCGTATATGCCAAAAACGCACAAAACATTACCAGAATCGGCTTTCGCAATAACTACGCCTGCAAATCGCGCGAAGCCTGTGAAAAAATGTTGCGGCGGCAATTTAGCAAAGCCGTGAGCATCGAACCTATTACCGGATACTGCCAGGATTATGTAGGCTTTGAACGGCAAACATTGGGATTTATCCTGTATCGTTACTACAAAATCAGCATGAATAACCGCCATGTCTTTCTCGGTATCTATGCCAACGAAGATGACGGTGGCTCAAGAAGCAAAGAAGAAGGTTATACGGTTTTCAATTTCTACCCGGTATGGGATGCAGAAAATTCTTTCAATTGTTTTCCGCACTATTTCCGCAAAAAATACCCGCTTATTCTATAAAAGCACGCCATCATTTATTCCCATTGGAGACCCCATGACCCCAGCCATCCAAGCCGTTGCCTTCGACAAAGACGGCGTAACCTTCGATTCCGAGCGCATCTACGCCGAGGCATTGCTGCAACTGCTCGGCGAGCAGCCGCAGCCGCCCGCTAACCCGCAGGCATTGGTCGATGCCTGCAGCGGACTCAGCAGCGCCGCCACCGCCGCACTGCTACAGCGGGAATTGGGCGCGGACATCGATATGCAAGCCTTTTTCCGCCGCTGGTTTACCTTGCGCGACGCCATCATCGCCACGCGCGGCGTGCCGTTCATGCCCGGCGCGGACGCACTGATTGAGGCGCTCTATGCCGAAGGCTACCCGCTGGCGCTGGTAACGGCGGACGACATGGAAAACGTCCTTGCCGATTTCCAGCGCAGCGGCAAGCCGGAACTGCTGCAACGCTTTTCCGTGGTCATTGCCGCCGAAGACGTCGCCAACACCAAGCCCAACCCGGAACCCTACCAGCGTGCCGCCGCCTATCTCGGCGTTGCGCCGGAGGCGCTGCTGGTGCTGGAAGATTCAGACGTCGGCGCGCAGGCGGCACTGGCTGCCGGTTGCCCGGTATTTCTGCTCGCTGGCGAACGCCAGCCCGCGCCACACATCGCGGACGCGGTGCGCCGCATCATCGCCCATCACGACGAGGCGCGGGCATTCCTGTTGTAGGTTATGATAGCGCCCGATTTGGCGGCGCGCGCCCGGCGCACCGTTTCCCACCATGCAGAAGTCCGCGAACTGAATGATGACCATCGTGCCTGAAGAATTGCGCCTCGCCAAAGGCGGCGCCACCCTCACCGTTACCTTTGCCGGAACCGCCTACCCGCTTAGCGCCGAATACCTGCGCGTCTGCTCGCCTTCGGCGGAAGTGCGCAACCACGGTGGCGCGTGGACACTGGTCGCCGGCAGGCGCAACGTGCTGATTCGCCGCGTTGAGCCGGTTGGCAGCTACGCGGTGCGTCTCTACTTCAGCGACGGCCACCACACCGGCATCTACACCTGGGAAACGTTGCACGACCTGGCAACCCACGCCGATGACTACTGGCAACGCTATCTGCAAGCCCTCGCCGCAGAGGGCAAAACACGGGACGAAAAATGAGCAAAAAAGAACAAACCCACTTCGGCTACGAAACCATAGATTCCGAAGAAAAAGAAGGGCGCGTTGGCGCCGTGTTTGATTCCGTCGCAGGCAAATACGACCTGATGAACGACGTCATGAGCGCGGGCATCCACCGCGCCTGGAAAAACTGGTACGTCTGGCAGACGGGCGTCAAGCCGGGCGAAGCAGTGCTTGACCTCGCCGCCGGCACCGGCGACATCACCCTGCGCCTTGCCAAGCGGATGCGCGGCAAAGAAGCGGGCGCGGACATCGAAGGGCGATTAGTCTCATCCGACATCAACGCGGCGATGCTGAAAATCGGCGAAGAGCGCCTGACCAACAAAGGCTGGCTGAAAAACCTCGAATTCGTGCTGGCAAACGCCGAAGCGCTGCCGTTTGCCGACAACAGCTTCGACCTCATCACCATGGCATTCGGCCTGCGCAACGTAACCCACCAAGACAAAGCCATTGCCGAAATGGCGCGCGTGCTGAAGCCGGGCGGGCGCGTGCTGGTGCTCGAATTCTCGCGCCCGAAAAACGCCCTCGTCAGCCGCTTCTACGACTGGTACAGCTTCACCTTCCTGCCGAAAATGGGCGCGGTCATCGCCAAAGACGCCGACAGCTACCAATACCTCGCCGAATCCATCCGCATGCACCCGCCGCAAGAAGAACTCAAAGCGATGTTTGCTGCTGCCGGGCTGGTGGACTGCGAATACCAAAACCTCAGCAACGGCATCGTCGCCATCCACAAAGGAGTCAAACCGCATGCTTGAAACCTTCCTCAACGACGACGTGCTGGCGCGCCTCATCAACAGCGCGCTGCGCCTTGACCCGGCGGCGCGCGACAAACTGGCGTCACTGAACGGCCGCCGCATCAGCCTTGACCTCGGCTGGCGCGCGCAACCGTGGCTCATCGAAATCCACGACGGCGAACTGCAATTTTTCGACGACCACGCCACCCTCTGCGACGTCCGCCTCTCTGGCAACCTGAGCGGCTTCCTGCAACTGTTCAAAAAACCGGCGACTAGCAGCGCGCCGCCGCGCGGCAAACTCTACATCGAAGGCGACCTGCACGCCGCGCAACAATTCCAGCGCGTCATGGGCGAACTCGCGCCCGACTACGACAGCGTCCTGCGCGACCGTTTCGGCGAACGCCTCGGCAGCACCCTCGCCGACGCCGTGCGCCGCCTGCAAGCCCACGGCGAAGCAGGCAAAGCCGCCATCGAAGCCAAACTGCGCGCCTACCTTAGCCAAAACGGCTGCGCCACCCGCAGCGAGGCTGCCGACTTCAGCCGCCGCGTACAAGCGCTCGCCGCCCGCCTTACCCGCCTCGAAACCCGCCTAGCCACGGAGAACTGATTGCCGATGCTCGCCTCTACCCGGCGCATGTACCACATCGCGCGCGTCCTCATCCGCTACCGCCTGCACGAATACCTGCCGGACGAAGGCATCTTCCGCTGGCTGCGCCACCTCGCCCGCCTGCACCCCGCCTACTACCAGGACGCCGGCGAAGACGCCAGCCTCGGCAAACGCCTGCGCCTCGCCCTACAAGACCTCGGCCCCATCTTCGTCAAACTGGGGCAGACCCTATCCACCCGCCCCGACCTGCTCTCGCCCGACCTGCTCGCCGAACTGAGCCAGTTGCAGGACAAAGTACCGCCCTTCCCCGGCGCGGAAGCGCGCGCGCTGATAGAGGCGGCGCTGGGCGAACCGATAGACGCCGTCTTTGCCGCATTTGACGAAACCGCGCTGGCATCCGCTTCTGTCGCGCAAGTGCACGCCGCGACACTACAAAGCGGCGAAGACGTCGTCGTCAAAGTCTTGCGCCCTGGCGTTGAAAAAGCCGTTGCCGCCGACATCGCGCTGATGTACCAACTGGCGCGGCTGGCGAATTGCACCAGCGACGGCCGCCGCCTGCGCCCGGTGGAAGTCGTGCGCGAATTCGAAAACACCCTCGCCAACGAACTCGACCTGATGTTTGAAGCGGCGAACGCCAGCCAACTGCGCGCCAACTTCAAAAACTCGCCGCTGCTGTACGTCCCTGAAATCCACTGGCGCTACTGCCGCAAAAACGTGATGGTGATGGAGCGGATACGTGCCACCAACATCGCCGACGAAGCCGCCATCCACGCCGCCGGTACCAACATGAAGGTGCTGGCCGAGCGCGGCGTCGAAATATTTTTCACCCAAGTCTTCCGTGACAGCTTCTTCCACGCCGACATGCACCCCGGCAACATCTTCGTTTACACCGACCAGCCGGAAACCCCGCGTTACTGCGCCATCGACTTCGGCATCATGGGCTCGCTCACCCCGGAAGACCAGCACTACCTCGCCGAAAACTTCCTCGCCTTCTTCAACCGCGACTACCGCCGCGTCGCCGAACTGCACGTCGAGTCTGGCTGGGTGCCGGGCGATACCCGCGTGACCGACTTCGAAGCCGCCATCCGCAAAGTCAGCGAACCCATCTTCGGCAAACCCATCAAAGAAATCTCCTTCGGCACCTTCCTCATCAGCCTCTTCCAGACCGCGCGCCGCTTCAACATGCACATCCAGCCGCAGCTCGTGCTTTTGCAAAAAACCTTCTTCAACGTCGAAGGATTAGGCCGCCGCCTCTACCCCGAACTCGACCTGTGGACGACCGCCAAACCCGTGCTCGAAGCGTGGATGAAAACCCAAATCGGGCCGCGCGCCGTACTCAAACAAATGCGCTACCACGCGCACGAATACGCAAAAACCCTGCCGCAACTGCCGCTGCTCGCCACCCGCATCCTGCAACAAATCGACCAGCCGCCGCCGCGCCCGGCACGCCAGCGCACAAATCCGCGCCTGCTCGCCGGCACCCTGCTGCTCATCGCCGCCGTCGCCCTCTGGCTTGCCGCCCACCCGCAAGGCTTCTGGCAACACGCGACACTCGCCGCCATGGCCGCCGTCGGCGTTTGGCAGTGGCTGAAAAACGACTGAACCCATTTCCCCTCACCTTCCATTTACATACACGAATCCGCTACCCTGTATGTAAATGACCTTATCCATGATGACCCACACCCCCGGCACGCACGCCCTGCTTGACCTCTACGACTGCGATGCGGCGCTGCTCGCAGACGCCTCTGCGCTGCAAGCGCTGTTGCAACACGCCGCCGATATGGCAGGCGCGACTACCCTCGCCGCGCATTTTCATCATTTTGGCGAGGGCATGGGCGTTACCGGCGTGCTGCTGCTCGCCGAGTCGCACATCAGCATTCACACCTGGCCGGAGCATCAGTTTGCCGCGCTCGATGTGTTTCTCTGCGGCAACGGGCAACCCGCCGCCGTGCGCCATCTGCTCTGCGAGGGTCTACGCGCCGGACGGCACGAGTGGCGGGAAATTCCGCGCGGCAGCGACATGGAAGGCTGATTTTCCGCAATGCACTAACACCGGGCAACGCCCGGTTTTTTTGCGCCTATAAAAAAACCTTCTAAGCACCAAAAAAATTGCTCTTTCCCTTCTGCCCCGGTGCGCGCCTACGATAGCGCCTGACTTTTCAGGGAGTATCACCATGACAACCATCATAAGGAATCCACGATGACGGCAGCATTCGCCCTGCAGCGGCCAGCGCTGTGGCAAATCCCGCAACCGGCGGCGGAGGTATTCGCGCACTTGCCGGAAAAAACGGCGCAGTTGCGCGCGCGCCTGCAAGACATCTGCGCCCGCCATCAGCGGGTCAAACTCGCCAGCAGCCTGGCGGTTGAAGACATGGTGATTACCGACCAACTGGCGCAGTTTGCCGCGCCGGTAGAAGTTTTCATGCTGGAAACCGGGCGGCTGAACGCGGAAACGCTCGCCTACGCCGAGGTGGTACGCGCGCGCTACCCGGCGCTGGATTTCCGCCTCTATCAGCCGGACGCGGCGGAAGTCGCCGAATATGTGAACACGCACGGCTTAAACGCCTTTTATCAAAGCGTCGAATTGCGCAAGCGTTGCTGCTTTATCCGCAAGGTCGCGCCGCTCAACCGCGCACTTGCCGACGCCGACGCCTGGCTCACCGGGCAGCGGCGCGCGCAATCGGTAACGCGCAGTGAACTCGCGCTGCACGAGCACGACGAGGCGCGCGGCATCGCCAAATACAACCCGATTTTTGACTGGTCGGAAGACGACGTCTGGGCATACATCCAGCAAAACGCCATTCCTTTCAATGAACTTTATCACCAGGGCTATCCGAGCATCGGCTGCGAGCCATGCACCATTGCCGTCAAGGCAGGCGAAGACATCCGCGCCGGCCGCTGGTGGTGGGAAAACAAAAACAGCCGCGAATGCGGCCTGCACAAGTGAGGCTATAGATGAGCAAGCAAAACAAACTGTACAACGAACACCTGGACTGGCTCGAAGCCGAGTCGGTGTACATCATCCGCGAAGTCGTCGCCGAATGCCGCAACCCGGCGCTGCTATTCTCTGGCGGCAAAGATTCGGTGGTGCTGCTGGCACTCGCCCGCAAGGCGTTTCAGGTGGCAGGGCGCGACATCCCGCTGCCGTTCCCGCTGCTGCACATCGACACCGGGCATAACTACCCGGAAGTCATCGCCTTCCGTGATGACACGGTAAGACAACTGCGGGCGCGGCTCGTCGTCGGCCATGTGGAAGATTCCATCGCGCGCGGTACGGTGGTGCTGCGCCGCGAGACCGATTCACGCAACGCCGCCCAGGCGGTAACACTCTTGGAAGCCATCGAAGAACACGGCTTCGACGCCCTGCTTGGCGGCGCGCGACGCGACGAAGAAAAAGCGCGGGCAAAAGAACGCATCTTTTCCTTCCGCGACGAGTTCGGGCAATGGAACCCGAAAGACCAGCGGCCAGAGCTGTGGTCGCTCTATAACACCCGCCTGCACGCCGGGGAAAACATGCGCGTCTTCCCCATTTCCAACTGGACGGAACTCGACATCTGGCAATACATCGCCCGCGAAAACCTCGCGCTGCCGCCGATTTACTACGCGCACCCACGCGAAGTGGTGGAACGGCGCGGCTTGCTGGTGCCGGTAACGCCGCTGACCCCGAAACTTGAAGGCGAAGAAAGCAAAACCGTGTCGGTGCGCTTCCGCACCGTTGGCGACATATCCTGCACCTGTCCGGTAGCAAGCAGCGCGGTCGTGCCGGAAGACATCATTGCCGAAACCGCGCGCGCGACCATATCCGAACGCGCCGCCACCCGCCTCGATGACCGCGCCAGCGCTGCCGCGATGGAACAGCGGAAAAAACAGGGATATTTCTAACGACCAACCCAAGGAACCCCCATGCCCAACCTCAACCAACACGCGCCGCTGCGCTTTATCACCGCCGGCAGCGTCGATGACGGCAAATCCACTCTCATCGGCCGCCTGCTCTACGACAGCAAGGCGCTGCTCGGCGACCAGTTACAACAAATCGAAGCCACGAGCGCCAACGGCAACCCCGACTTTTCCGCACTGACCGACGGCCTCGAAGCCGAACGCGAACAAGGCATCACCATCGATGTTGCCTACCGCTACTTCAGCACCACGCGGCGCAAATACATCATCGCCGACACCCCCGGCCACGAACAGTACACGCGCAACATGGTTACCGGCGCATCCACCGCGCACGCCGCCGTCCTCTTGCTCGACGCCGCGCAACTCGATTACAGCCAAACGCCGCTGCAACTGTTGCCACAAACCAAGCGGCACAGCGCCATCCTGCATCACCTGCGCTGCCCGCACATCATCGTTGCCATCAACAAAATGGATTTGCTCGACTACGACGAAGACAAATACCGCGCCATTACCGCCGCCTACGACGCGCTGGCGCAACAACTCGGCCTCGCCAACGTCCACTACATCCCGGTGTCGGCATTAAATGGCGACAACATCGTGCACGCGAGCCAACACACCCCGTGGTACACGGGCGGCAGCCTGCTGGCCACCCTCGAAGCGCTGCCGGTTGGCGAAAGCGTCAGCGACGCACCTGCCGCCTTCCATTTCCCGGTGCAGAACGTGCTGCGCGCCGACGGCAGCAAGCAGGACGACTTCCGTGGCTACCAAGGGCGGATAGAAGCGGGCAGCGTGCGCGTTGGCGACCGCATCCGCGTTGAGCCGGCGGGGCAAGAAAGCAGCGTGCGCGAAATCATCGGCCTGAACGGCAGCGTGGCAGCGGCAGGCGTCGGCGAAAACATCACCCTGCGCCTTGCCGATGACATCGACATCTCGCGCGGCGATACCCTGCTTGCCGCCAGCAGCGCGGAAAAAAACCGGCGCGAACTGCGCGCGACGCTGTGCTGGTTCGACCAGCGCCCGCTCAACCCGGCGCGCAAATACCTGCTCAAACACACCACGCGCACCGTCGCCGCGAAAATCCGCCAGATAGAACACATTTGGGACGTGCATACCTTGAGCAACTACGCTGACCGCGACACCCTCAACATGAACGACCTCGGCGAAGTGAGCCTCGTGCTGCAACAGCCCGTCGCCGCCAGCAGCTACGCGGAAAACCCCGCCACCGGCGCCTTCATCCTCATTGACGACGCCAGCAATCAGACGGTTGCCGCCGGGATGATTGTGGCGTAACCCCGCGCGCTTGCCGCAGCAAAAATCCCGCCAATGGCGGGATTTTTTTCGCTTAGAATCTGTTCAAATTTCTTGCGAAGCGGGCAAGCCGCGCAGCGACGAAAACAATTTACATACACGAACCCCGCTACCGCGTATGTAAATCGCCGGCTGTAAAATCACCACTAAAAGCCACCTTCCCTGTGAAGCGAGAAAAAAACCGCGCAGCCGTGTAGGGTGGGTCTTGACCACCACGCCGCTTCATTATGGTGGGTCAAGACCCATCCTACAGCACAAAACACCCCCGTTATTCACCTGCAAAATCAGCATAGAAAGATATTTTTCTACAATACAGTATCTTGTCCAAATAACAGCAGTTCGCATTTGGAAGCCAAAAAATTTGCGCGTATCATACGAGCGGGCGCCCACACATTCGTTTTCAACTTTTGAGGTTTAACATGAAAAAACTGCTCTTTTCCCTGCTTTTTTGCGTCGTTTCGCCGCTTTTCGCCGCAGGCGACAAACCCTTTACGGTGGTTACGACCTTCACCGTCATCGCCGATATGGCGCAGAACGTCGCTGGTGATGATGCCAAGGTGGTTTCCATCACCAAGCCGGGTGCGGAAATCCACGACTACGAGCCGACGCCGCAGGATTTGGTCAAGGCGCAGGAAGCGGATTTGGTGCTGTGGAATGGGCTCAATTTGGAACGCTGGTTTGAGCGCTTTTTTGCCAATGTGAAGGACGTGCCGTCGGTTGTAGTTACCGAAGGGGTTGAGCCGATGTCCATTCACGGCGGCGAGTACGACGGAAAACCGAATCCACACGCCTGGATGTCAGTCGCCAACGCCAAGATTTATGTGAAAAATATTGAAGCGGCGCTTGCCAAGCACGACCCGGCGCACGCCGACAATTATCACAAGAATGCCGCCGCTTATCTCGCCAAGCTGGAAGCGATGGACGCCAAGCTGAAGGAAGAGGTGGCGAAAATCCCGGAAGCGCAGCGCTGGCTGGTTTCGAGCGAGGGTGCGTTCAGTTATCTCGCCCGCGATTTGGGGTTCAAGGAAGCCTATCTCTGGCCGATTAACGCCGAGCAGCAGGGCACGCCGCAGCAGGTTAGCGCCTTGATTGAGACGGTGCGCGCCAACAAGATTCCGGTCGTTTTCAGCGAAAGCACGATTTCTGACAAACCGGCGAAACAGGTCGCGAAAGAAAGTGGTGCGAAATACGGCGGCGTGCTGTATGTCGATTCGCTTTCTGCCGCCGACGGCCCGGTGCCGACCTATCTGGATTTGCTCAAGGTTACAACCGACACGGTGATTAATGGTTTCCAGCACTGATGCCATCTCGCTCGCGGTAGAAAACGTCAGCGTGACCTACCCGAACGGCCACCAGGCAATCCGCGATATTTCTTTCACCCTGCAAGGGCGCACTGTTTGCGCCCTTGTCGGCGTCAATGGTTCGGGCAAATCGACGCTGTTTAACACCATCATGGGCATCGTCCGCCCGCAATCGGGCAGCGTGCGCGTCAATGGCCTGCCAGTCGCACAGGCGATGCGGCAAAACGGCATCGCTTATGTGCCGCAAAGCGAGAATATCGACTGGCATTTCCCGATTTTGGTGAAAGATGTCGTCATGTTGGGGCGTTATGGCCACATGGGGCTGTTGCGCCGCCCACGTGCTGCCGACCGCGAAGCGGTTGCCGCCGCACTCGACCGTCTCGACATCGCCGACCTCGCCGAGCGGCAAATCGGCGCGTTGTCCGGCGGGCAGAAAAAGCGCGTCTTTCTCGCCCGTGCGCTGGCGCAACAAAGCCGCATTATTCTTTTGGATGAACCGTTTACCGGCGTGGACGCGAAAACGGAATTTGCGGTGATGGAACTTTTGAAGTCGCTGCGCGAGGAGGGTTATCTGATGTTGGTTTCCACCCACAACCTCGGCGCGGTGCCGCAGTATTGCAACGAAGTGGTGCTGATTAACCGCTGCCTCATCGCGCACGGCGACATTCATGACATTTACACCGTCGATAATCTGGAACGCGCCTTCGGCAGCGTCCTGAAAAACATCGGCCTCGGCGAAGTCGCGCCGCAAGTACGCATCGTCAGCGACGACGAACATCCCGCCGTCTTCGTCGATGAACGGAGCAGTTGCCCATGAGCGCGCTTCTCGCCCCGTTGCAATACGACTTCATGATCAAGGCGCTCATCAGCGCGGCGGCCGTCGGCGGTGTCTGCGCCCTGCTCTCGGTCTATCTCATGCTCAAAGGCTGGTCGCTGATAGGCGATGCGCTCTCGCACGCGGTCGTCCCCGGCGTCGCGCTTGCCTATCTGTGGAAACTGCCCTATGCCCTCGGCGCCTTTACCACCGGCATCCTTGCTGCAAGCGCGATGCTCATCCTGCGCCGCCTGCCGATGCTGCGCCAGGACGCCATCATCGGTTTCGTCTTCACCACCTTTTTCGCCGCCGGCTACTTCATCACCTCGCTCTACCCGACGGCCATCAACCTGCAAGCCATCATCTACGGCAACATTCTCGGCATCGACGACCACGACCTCTGGCAGATGCTCGCCATCTGCGCCGTCTCGCTCATCATCCTCGCCGCCAAATGGCGCGACCTGATGCTCTACTTCTTCGACGACATCCAGGCCGTTACCGCCGGACTGCCCGTCGCCCGCCTGCGCTGGACATTTTTCCTGCTGGTCAGCGCCGCTGTCGTCGCCGCCCTGCAAACCGTCGGCGCGATACTGGTCATCGCGCTGCTCATCGCCCCCGGCGCCACCGCCTTCCTGCTCTGCCGCAGCTTCGGCAAAGTGCTGCTTGCCGCCTTTGCCATCGGCGTCAGCACCGCCGTCATTGGCACCTACGCCAGCTACTACCTCGACACCATCACCGGCGCGGTCATCGTCGTCCTGCAAGGCGGACTGTTCCTCGCCGTCTTCACCGTCCGCCGCCTGCAACACCTCGCCCACCTGCGCCGCCAACCATGAACGCCATCGCCCAAGCCCTGCAATACCCCTTCATGCAGCAGGCGCTCGCCATCGCCCTGCTGCTCGCCGTGACCTGCGCCCTGCTATCCTGCTACATCGTCCTCAAAGGCTGGGCGCTGATGGGCGACGCCATCTCGCATGCCATCCTGCCCGGCATCGTCATCGCCAGCCTGCTCGGCGCGCCGCTGATTATCGGCGCCTTCGTCGCCGGTCTCGCCTGTACCCTCGCCACCGGCTGGCTCGAACAACGCAGCACCCTGAAAAGCGACACCCTGCTCGGCATCACCTTCGCCACCCTCTTTGCCGCCGGGCTCATCCTCTACCAACGCAGCAACAGCGACCAACACCTCACCCACATCCTCTTTGGCAACCTGCTCGGCATGGAACCCAGCCAACGCTGGCAGGCGGTCGCCGTCTGCGCCATCGTCCTTGCCGCGCTCGCGCTCAAATGGCGCGACTACATGCTCTACATCTTCGACGAAGCCCAAGCCCGCCTTGCCGGATTGCACGTCCCGCTGCTGCACATCAGCCTGCTGGTCATGCTGACCCTGACCGCCATCGGCGCGATGCAGGCGGTTGGCGTCGTCCTCGTCGTTGCCATGCTCATCGCCCCCGGCGTCAGCGCACAACTCGTTACCCGCCGCTTCCACCACACCCTCGCCGTCGCCGTCGCCCTATCCGTGGTTGCCACCAGCGGCGGCGTCCTCATCAGCTACCACTTGGACGCCTCAACCGGCGCCTGCATCGTCCTCTGCCAGGCAGCGGGCTTCTTCCTCATGTTGGGCGTGCGACTGCTGCTACGGCGGGGCTGAAAATATATAGCGATACTCACAAAGTTCTGTACAAGGCGCGCCGCCGAAGACAGTACAGCTAGTACGGCGAGGCGGTGCAACACAGTACAGGGCTTTGTGAGGATTGCTATACATACACGAACCCCGCTACCGTGTATATAATTTGTAGGTCGGGCATTTATGCCCGACAAACCCCCATTCACAATGTCGGGCATTTATGCCCGACCTACGGGCTATAAATCTGCTCGCAAGCCCCACCCTACGACCATTTATAGCCATCCACCGCATGAAGCTTTCGGTGTATCGCTATAAATAAAAAACCGCCCTTCGGGGCGGCTTTTTTAATGCAAGCGCTTTACGGCAAATCGTCAATCGGCTGCTGCGCGCGCGGGATGAGGTCTTCGTGTTTGACGCCCATGCGGTAAACGATGGCGCTGGCGACAAAGATGGATGAATAAGTACCGAAGACGATACCGATGATCATCGCAATCGAGAAGCCGGCGAGGATGGTGCCGCCAAACAGCGCCAGCGCGATGACCGAGAGCAAGGTGGTGAAGCTCGTTACCATCGTGCGGGCGAGGGTTTGGTTAATCGAGGTGTCGATGACGTCTTTCGGCGTAACCGCCGGCAGTTTGCGGAAGTTCTCGCGGATGCGGTCATAGACGACGACGGTGTCATTGACCGAGTAGCCGAGGATGGCGAGCAGCGCGGCGAGCACGTTCAGGTCAAACGTCCAGCCCATCAGCGAGAAGATGCCGGCGGTGATGATGACGTCGTGCAGCTGCGCCAGCACCGCACCGATGGCGAATTTCCATTCAAAGCGCAGGCCGAGGTAGATAATCATGCCGACGCAGGCGAGGCCAATGGCGAGCAGGCCTTTGCTGACCAGTTCTTCTTTGTACTGGCCGCCGACTTTCGATTGTCCGGTGAGTTTGGCGTCCGGCGCGTCGGCTTGTAATGCGGCGACCATGTCGCTCATGGTTTGGTCGATGTTCACGCCTTCTTGTTCGGCGAAGCGGATTTGTACGTCGCGCGAGGAGCCGTATTGCACCACGCCGGCGTCCGGCACGATTTTTTCGACGACGCTGCGCACCTGGTTGATGTCCGCCGCTTGCGCGTATTGCATTTCGATGGTCGCGCCGCCGGTAAATTCGAGACCGAAGTTAAAGCCGCGCAGGGCGATGAGCAGGATGGCGGCAACGGTCAGCAGCGCGGAGAGCCAGAGGCCGCCGCGGCTGTAGTTCATGAAGTGGATGTAGGGAAGCTTGATTTGCATGGTGGTCTCACAGGTTAATCTTCGGGTTGGCGCCGCGCAGGGTGAAGAATTCGACCAGGGCGCGGGTAACGAAGATGGCGGTGAACATGGTGGTGAGGATGCCGAGCGAGAGGGTAACGGCAAAGCCTTTGATTGGCCCGGCGCCAAAGCTGAAGAGCAGCACGGCAACGATGAGGGTGGTGATGTTGGCATCGACGATGGTAGAGAGCGCGTTGGCAAAGCCCATGCGCACCGCCTGATGCACTTCGATGTGTTCGTGGATTTCTTCGCGGATGCGTTCATATATCAGCACGTTGGCATCGACCGCCATGCCTAGCGTCAGCACGATACCGGCGATGCCCGGCAGGGTGAGGGTCGCGCCCAACAGCGACATCAGCGCCACCAGCAGCACGAGGTTCACCACGAGCGCGATGTTGGCGTCCATGCCCAGTTTGCGGTAGTAGGCGAGCATGAAGACGACGATGAGGCCGAGGCCGAGCAGCGAGGCATTGATGCCCTGGTCGATGTTCTTTTTCCCGGCGTTTGGGCCGATGGTGCGCTCTTCGATGATATAGACCGGGGCGACGAGCGAGCCGGCGCGCAGGGTCGCGGCGAGTTTTTGTGCGCGCGACAGCGGGGTAACGCCGGTGATTTCAAATTTGTCGGCAAAAAGTCCCTGGATGGTGGCGGAATTGACCACGGTTTCGCGTTTTTCCACGCTGGTAACCGGGTTGCCGTTTTCGTCGTTTTTCGTTACCGGAATGTATTCGACGTAAACAGTCGCCATCGGTTTTTTCAGGTTTTCGCGGGTAACTTCCGCCATTTGCGCACCACCGGCGGAATCAAGGGCGACGCTGACGGCGATGCCTTGTTGGCTTGCCGGATTGACCGAGGCGTTGATGATGTGTTCGCCGCTCATTACCACTTTGCGTTTGAGCAGGATGGGGGAGCCGTCTTCAAAGTAGGCGAGTTTGCTGCCGAAGGGGGCGCGTTTCATCCGCGCCGCCTGGGCGAGGTCGCCTTGTTCATCGACGATGTAGAACTCTAGCGTTGCGGTCGAGCCGAGCATTTCTTTCGCTTTGGCGATGTCTTGGATGCCGGGTAGCTGGATGAGCAGGCGGTCATCGCCGACGACCTGGATAGAGGGTTCGGCAACGCCGAGGCTATTGACCCGGCTTGCCATGCGCATGCGGTTTTGGTCGGCAGCGAGGCGCTTGAGTTCGCTGATACCCTGCTCGCTGTATTGCAGGCGGACGCGGTATTGGCCGCCTTCGTCGAGATTCACTTGTTCCAGGCTAAGCGGCAGCGACTGGCGCAGGGCATCGAGCATTTGTTCGCGTTCGCTGTCGCTGGCAAAGGTGAGGATGGCACCACCGTTGCCAGATGCTTCCGCGCCCTGCATTTTCAGGCCGTTTTTTTCGGCAGTGGAGGTGGCGATGTCAATGAGCTCTGCCGATTTGCGCGTGAACAGTTCGTTGCTATCCACTTGCAGCAGGAAGGAGATGCCGCCGCGCAGGTCAAGGCCGAGGTTCATCGGGGTGAGGCCGATGCTTTGCAACCAGGCGGGGGTGTTCGGTAGCAGGTTGACCGAGATGTTGTTGTCCGGGTATTTGGCGACGAGCAGGTCGCGCGCTTCGATTTGTACGTCGGTCTGCGGGAAGTAGAGGTTCAGGTTCTCGCCTTCGACTTTCCAGCGGTCGGGCGTGATGTTGGCGGCTTGCAGTTGGCTTGCGACTTCTTGCGCGGCGGCGGTCGCGGCGTCATGGCTGGCAAATTGCATTTGTACGGTCGGGCTTTTGCCGTACCAGTTGGGCAAGGCGAGCAGGGCGCCAAGCAGGGTGATGGCGATGATGAGGGCGTATTTCCAGCCAGCGAAGGCTTTGTTCATGGTGGTGTCCGTTGTTTTGCAAATGTGAAAGGGCTGCCCTGCGGCAGCCCCGGCGGGGTGCGTTATGCGTTGTCGCTGCTATCGTCTTCCGCTTTGTCTGTTTTCGCGGTTTTGTCCGCTTTGTCGTCATTGGCGGCTTTGTTTTTGCCAAGCGCGCCTTTGAGTGAGCCTTTCGGCAGGATTTGTACGACTACGCCGCGCTGCACGCGGATGATTGTGTTTTTCGCGATTTCCAGGTCAATGGCGAAGTTGTCCAAATCAATGATGCGTCCCATGATGCCGCCGTTGGTCATCACTTCGTCGCCTTTTTTCAGGCTGGTGATGAGGGCTTGCATTTCTTTGGCGCGTTTTTGTTGCGGACGGATGATCAAAAACCACACCACGGCGAACATCACGACCAGCATGATAATTTGCATATTGCCAGCACCGGGTTGGGCTTGCGGTGCGGCTTGGGCGTAAGCGTCCTGGATGAAAAACATATTGTTTCCTCTCAAGTTAATAGTGAATGAAAGCGCGGCATTATAGTGAAGTCTGCTCGCGCATGGCATAAAAATCGGCAGCAAAATCCGCGAACTTGCCCGCTTCTATCGCCGCGCGCATGGCATGTACGAGGCGGATGTAGTAGCGCAGGTTGTGGATGGTGTTTAGGCGCGCGCCGAGCATTTCGTTGCATTTGTCGAGATGGTGCAGATATGCCCGACTGTAATGGCGGCAAGTGTAGCAATCACAACCCTCTTCTATCGGACGCAGGTCGCGTTTGTAGCTGCTGTTGCGCAGTTTGAGCGTGCCGAAGCGGGTGAAAAGGTAGGCGTTGCGCGCGTTGCGCGTCGGCATGACGCAGTCAAACATATCCACACCACGCCGCACTGCTTCGACTAAATCTTCCGGTTTGCCGACGCCCATCAGGTAACGCGGCTTGTTTGCCGGCAGATGCGGCAGGGTGTGGTCAAGGGTGGCGTTGCGCATTTCCAGCGGCTCGCCGACGGCAAGGCCGCCGATGGCGTAACCGGGCAGGTCAAGCGCGACCAGGCCTTCTGCCGATTCGCGCCGCAGGTCGGGATAGACACCGCCCTGGACGATGCCGAACAGGTGGTTCGGGTTGCCGGCGTGCGCCGCTTTGGAGCGCGCCGCCCAGCGTAGCGAGAGGCGCATCGATTTTTCCGCCTCGGCATGCGTTGCCGGATAGGGCGTGCATTCGTCGAGCTGCATGACGATGTTTGAATTGAGCGCGCGCTGCACCTGCATCGAGCGTTCCGGCGAGAGGAAGACCTCGCTGCCATCGACCGGCGAGCGGAAACGCGCGCCTTCTTCGGTGAGCTTGCGCATTTTGGCGAGGCTGAAGACCTGAAAACCGCCAGAATCGGTGAGGATGGGTTTGTCCCACTGCATGAATTGGTGCAGGCCGCCGTGCATGGCGACGATGTCTTCGCCGGGGCGCAGCATCAGGTGGAAGGTGTTGCCGAGGATGATTTCCGCGCCAATGGCGTGCAGTTCTTCCGGCGAAAGACCCTTGACCGTGCCGAGGGTGCCGACCGGCATGAAAACGGGGGTTTCCACCGTCTGCCCGTTGGGGAAGGTGATGCGGCCGCGGCGCGCGCTGCCGTCTTGCGTTAAAAGCTGGTATTGCATGACAAAAAAGGAAGGCTTGCGCCTTCCTGGTGATGAGTGGCGGCAGGATTACTGCTCGATGCCCATTGCTTGCAGGGTTTCGCGGGTAACACCGCCAACGCCGAGGTTGTGTTTGCGCTGATAGGCTTCCAGCGCACGCATCGTGCCAGGGCCAAGCGAGCCATCAACACTCACTTTGTAGCCTTCTTTTTTCAGCGCGGCCTGTACCGCTTCGATGGTTTTGCTGTTTACCGTGTCGTTGCAAAGGACGCTTTCCCAGCGCACTTGCGCGTCGCTGACTTTTTCAAACTTGGTAACTTCTGCGTATTGCGCCGGGATTTCGATTTCGCGTTGCTCGGCTTCTTTGACCAGTTTCTTGACCTTGATGGTTTTGTATTCCGCCGGCACTTCGATTTCGCGCGTGGTTTCTTCGCTGACCAGTTTTTGCTTTTTCACCGTTTCGAATTTGGCTTCAACCTGCGTCGGGTTCAGGCGGGCTTCTTCCTGCACGGTTTGCTTGGTGATGGATTCCATCTGTGCCGGCACTTCGACCATGCGCAGCGCTTCACCAGCGGAAGAGAACGTACGCGCTGGGCCTTCGCTACGCGCGGTCATGTAAGCGGGTTTGGCAACCACATCTTCTTTGACTTCGGCATATTGCGGCGGCACAACTTCTTGCGTGGTCATCGCCGGCTCGACTTCGATTTGTTCCTCGACCGTCTCAAAAACGGCAGGGACGATTTCCAGCTTTTTGCTGGCGGGCTTGATGACGACCTGTTCTTCCGTCCATTCATATTCAGCAGGAATAATCTCGTAGGATTTGGCGGCGTCCTTGATGACGACCTGCTCGGTGCGCGGCTCGAATTTGGCGGGGACGACCACCAGCGCCTGACATTCGCCCGGCTTCACCTGCGGCACGGTCAGGGCAATGCTGTCGCTGGGAGCGGGAGCGGCCGCTTCGGGGGCAGCAGCGGCGGTATCGTCTTGCGCTTGCGCCAGGGTGGCAACTGCCAGGGAAGCCAGCAGGACAGAGAGTTTTTTCTGTTTCATTGGTCAAAGTCTCCTGATTGCGAGAGTCAAAATAAAGAAATGTTTTACGCACATTGGGCGTGCCAAAAAGCGCGCTTACTTTAGCGCAACCCGCCAAGTATCGGCAAACGATTCCTGCAAAAAATGCAATATTTGCCGCAAGAAATCCGCTTGTTAGCCGCAGCAAGCCAGCGCCTTGATTTGCTGCGAATTGCAGCGAAAAAAACATTTTCCCCACATATCCTCATGAAATTCCGTTGGAATGCTTGCCGGATGGCGGGGGCGGTTTTAACATCGCCCGCCGTTGCCATTCTGCGCAACCATTCACGGCTAAATAAGGAAAAAACCATGCTACTGACCAAAATGCTCAACGCGGGACACGTCAATTTTGCAACCCGCTTTCCCGATTGGCGCAGCGCCATTCGCATCGCCTGCGAGCCGCTGATTGCCGATGGCACAGTGGATGCGCGTTACGCCGACGCCATCATCGCCAGCGTCGAAAAATACGGCCCTTACATCGTCATCGCGCCGGACATCGCCATGCCGCACGCACAAGAAAACGCCGAAGGCGTACACAAAACCGCCATATCCTTCATGAAAGTTGCGGAAGCGGTTGCCTTTGACGGCGACCACGACGCCCGCCTGTTTTTCACCCTTGCCTCACAAGACCATACCCAGCATCTGGAAAACATGGCAGCGCTTGCCACCATGCTTGATAACGAGGCACTGATTGGCGAATTGCTACAGGCGCAAAATCACGACGACCTGCGCGCGATTGCGGCGAAATACCACATCTGACCGCGCCCGCCCTGCTGGCATTTGCTGGCAGGGCGCTAACCCACCATCACCTGATGAATCAAAAAAATCGCCGATAACGTAAATACCGACAACACATTGGTGGTAATCATGCTAACCGTGCCGCGGTTCGGATAACCATAATGGTGGGCGAAAATAGCCACCGTATTGGCCATAGAAATACCGCCCATCAACGCGCCGGCAAAAATCGTTTCCTCATCGCCGCCAAACAGCCAAATAAAAAGTGCCGCCAAAGCAGGCATCAAAAACAACTTACCAATCGTAATTTGCGTAATGGCAATAACATTGCCCTGAATGCGGATACCGTTCAAACCACAGCCAATAACAAAAATCGCCACCGGTGCCGCCGCCCCCGCGACCAGACTAATCGCCTTGTCAATCGGCGCCGGCAATTTCCATTGAAACGCCGAAAAAATCAGCCCCAAAATCAGCGCGACAATCAGCGGCTTGCGCAGCATATTCAAAATAATCGCGCGGAAACGCTGGCCAAAATTACCCTCGCCACCAGCGGATGATTCAGCAATGGCGAGAAAAAGCGGCACGAGTAACACATTTTCCACCACCGTATTGAGCGAAAAATAAATCCCGGCATTGCCGCCAATAACGCCAAGCAATAACGGATAGCCAACAAAAGCACTATTAGAAAACGTCTGGCCAATAGCCGTTACCGCCGCACCGCGCAAATCCTGACCGAATAAGCGCGAAATAGCGAGGCCAATCATAAAACACAAAAAAGTTGCCACGCCGTAGCCGAATAAATAAGCGGGAATAAACACCTCGCCCAGACTCTTTTCCGACAGCGCTTTGAAAATCAGCGCGGGCAAAGCAATACTAATGACAAAACGGCCAAGCGCCGATAGCCCTTCCAAAGTAAAAGCCCCGGCGCGGGTGGCGGCATAACCAAAAGCGATGACGATAAAAATCGGCAGAAGTGCAGTAATAATATTTAGCATGGCAGCACGATGGTGGTGGGAAAGCGCGCATTCTACGCCCCGCGCCAAATCCCGTAAAATGCCGCATCCATTCCGCCACCTGCCCTGCCATGTACCAACTCAGCGAAAGCGCCGACTACCCCACCCTGTGCGACCAATTCCTCGCCGACTGCCAACAGCACACCCGCAACGCCCCGCTTGGCGAAACGCCGCTCATCGTGCCGACCCTGCCCGTCGGCAACGTCCTCATCCAAACCATCGCCAGCAGGCACGGCGTTGCCAGCGGCATCAGCCCCTACCTCTGGCGCACCTTTGAATGGATACTGATAGAGCGCGTAACCGGCAAAGTCCAGTACGGCAGCCAGGCACCGCTCAGCAACACCGCCATCCACTGGGCGCTGTTCGGCTACTTCTACCAGCACGGCAGCGCCATCCTCGCCGACAGCACACACCACCAGCACGAGCTGCTACGCACCCTCTACCCCACCGCTGACGACCACCGCAGCGCGACCAGCACCCGCCGCCTTTGGGTACACAGCGGCCAACTCGCCAACCTCTACACCGCCTACCTCGCGCAGCGTCCCGAATGGGTACGCGCCTGGCAAAGCGACGACCCGCCGCCGCTCGATGCACTGCTTCACGGCAACAGACTACAAAACCTGCCGCAAGAACTCGCCGACCATTACCGCGCGCTCTACCAACAACAAAGCCGCCTCTGGCATGACCGCTTCGCTGCCGTCCACGCCAAACGGGAAGCGCGCGTCCACGACTTCTGGCAAAAACTCGACAACGACCCGCGCGCGCGCCGCCTGCTGCCGCCGTGGTTGCCAGTCTTTGCGCCAACCCAACTCAGCAGCGGCGAATACCAATTCATGCGCCGCCTTGGCGACTACACCGACCTCACCCTCTACCACCTCGCCGCCAGCGACCACTACATCGACGACCTCGTCGATAGCCGCTGGCTGCGCGAACTCAAACGCCGCCACCCCGCCTACGCCGCTGCCAAACACTACGACCACGGCCACACCCTCTTTTCCCGCTACAGCAAACAACAGCGCGCCCTTGCCCGCCTGCTTCACCCCGACAGCACCGAACAACTCAACCTCAACAGCCCGCCCGTCCGCCCGCATAACCTACTCAGTGCCCTACAAGCAGAAATCCGCAGCCTACAAGAAGGCGAAAACGGCTACATCGCCGCCTGCCTACTACAAGCAGCACGCAACGCCCCGCCGCAGAACGACCCGTTCCAGGACGACAGCCTGCGCATCCACGGCTGCCACGGCCTGCAACGCCAATGCGAAACCCTGCGCAGCGACATCGCCGCCTGGCTCAACGCCGACCCGACACGCCGCCCGTCCGACATCTACATCCACCTGCCCGACCCCAACGCCGCGCAAGCCATCCTGCGCGCCACCTTCCCCAGCGACAGCGCGCCGGACGGCTACTACCTGCCCGCCCGCCTCGTCGGCATCAACGAAAACCGCGCCGAGACCCTTTGGCGCTCACTCGTCGGGCGCTACACCCTGCTCGACGGCCGCTTCGACGCGCCGACCGTCCTCGACTGGCTGCGCAACGAAGACACCTGCCACAGCCTCGGTATCAGTGCCGAACAAATGCAGCGCATCAGCGCCGCCCTCGTTGCCGCCGGCTACCGCCGTGGCTTTGACGGCGAACACCTACAAAAAAACCTGCACGAACAAGACCACGACTACCGCTACAGCTACAACTACGCGCTCGACCGCCTCATCGCCGGCGTCCTCATCCCCGACGCCGAGCATTACCTTGAAGCCGTACCGCAAGACGGCCTGACCCTGGCCGACCTGCCCGCCCTTGAAGCGCTCGCCACCCTTGCCACACAAATGCACACCCTGCGCGCCCTGCAAGCAGCGCACACCCCGGCGCAGAGCTGGTTACAACACCTGCGCGACACCCTGCGCGACGACTACGCGCACGCACAAAACGACCCCGCCTGGCAAACCCTCGACCAGACACTAGAAGAACTAGAAAACCGCCTTGCCGCCCACCAAGAACTCGCCGCGCAGCACGAAGCGCAGTACCTGCCGCTCAACTTCATCCTCGAATACATCGAAAGCCACCTTGCCGCACAACAAACGCGCAGCGAGCCGGGCGGCGCCATCACCATCGGCAGCCTGAAAAACCTGCGCAACCTGCCGGGCAAACTGCTCGTCTTCCTCAACGCCGACCGCGAACACTACCCGGCGCGACAAAACGACGACCGCTACAACCTCATCCACCTCGACGAACCGCGCCCCGGCGACAGCAACCGCGAACACGAAGACCTCGGCGCGCTGCTTGACCTCATCAACCGCGCCGAAAACGCCCTGTGGATTTACTACAACAGCGCCATCCCCGGCGAAAACACCGCACAACCGCCCGCCAGCCCCATCCAAGAACTCTTGCAATACCTGGACGAACAACGCGAACGCGCCGACGAACAACTGCGCGCCAGCGGCGAAAACGACGCCGCCGCCAGACTGCCGCATTACCACCTCAACCACCCCGCCGACCCCTTCCAGCCTGACGCGCCATACGAAAACACATCCCGCCCCGCTGCACCATTGTGGCGCCACATCCGCCACAGCCTGGAAAAACCGCGCACAGCGGACAGCGTGCCATTCCTGTCACTTGCCCCGCCCGTACCGCTTCCCGCCGCACCACAACAAGCCGACAGCCTGACCCTCGCCCAGCTCAGCCGCGACACCCTAAAACCGGCAAGCGCCTACGCCCGCGCCCAGCAAATCGCCAACACCGCCGCGCAAACCCCGCTTGCCAAGCGCGAAGCGCTCGTCCTCGACAACCTCGCCAAACACCAGGCAGAACAACACATCATCGCCGCGCTCGAACAAAACCACCCCGACCCGGCGGCGCAACTCGCCCGCCTGCCGCTCTACCCCGGCGGCATCAGCGGCAAAATCGGCCTCGAACAAAGCCTCGCCACCTACCGCGCGCGCGCACAAACCCTGCTCACCCACGCCCGCCTCGCCCATTGGCCAACCCTTGCCGAACAAACCCTCGACCTCGGCGAGCACAACACCCTCACCGCCTACCTGCCCAGCGGCGGCGACATCTGGCCGCGCTTGAGCGCCAGCAAAGCCAAGCCCAAACACCAATACCGCTACTGGCTTGAGCACCTCGCCTGGAGCGCCAGCGGCAGAGGCGGCACCACCCTCATCCATTACGCCGACGACAACCGCCACCGCTTCCAGCCGCTGCCCGCCAGCGAGGCCATCGCCCAACTGCGCCAATGGCTGGCACTGCGCGAACAGGCACAACAAACCCTGTGGCTCGCCCCGATAGAACTGATGCAGCCATACAGCGACAACCTCGCGAGCGGCAACGGCGACAAAAACAACGCCCTCATCCGCGACTGGCTCAACGACGACTGGCAAAAAGCGGACGACGGTGACCTATGGCGCCACCTTTGGCGCGGCCACGAAGAAGAAAGCCTCGCCGCCCACATCGCCGCGATGCTTGCCCTGCACGCCACCCACATCCAGCCGCTTTTACAAGCCATGCAAAAAGGCTGAGAGCCTGTTCGAAATCCCCCACCCCCGCAGGACGAAGTCCGCAGCGGGACTGGGACAGCTCGCGCGCAGTGCGAGAAAGGGCTGGGGTGGGGGTGTGAAAAATCGTGTAGCGACAAAATATACCGCGAATTTACAATGCAAGTGCAACAGCTACAAAAAAAGACACCCATAAGCG
>CAUVOF010000001.1:0-79227 GCA_963553325.1 uncultured Cardiobacterium sp. | reverse complement strand
CCCAGCAGCCCGGTGGCAATACGCAGCAGGCAGGCAATACCCAGCAAAATCCGCATCCGCAACAGCCGGATAACAGCAGCCAAAATCCGCAGCAACCCGGCAATAACAACCAAAACAACCAGCCCAACAACAGCGCGCTGACCATCGCTCCCCGTAGCGGCGAACTGACTGGCGCTTCCTACACCTTGACGACCGGGATTCTGAGCACCCCCGTTGCCCGCAATATCCGTGACCAAAGCAACCTCAGCGTTGGCCAGATCAAACTGCCCACCTTCGCCGCCAGCGAGCACAAAGGTGGCCTGCTCATCTTCAACAACATCAACGGCAAAGAAGACCTGTCCTACAACAGCTTCCAGGTCAGCGACAACAGCTACCGCTACATCCAGTTCGGCAACTTTAACTTTGACCAGAATGATGAACGCCTGTTTTTCGCGCGCGGCAACGAAACCACACAAATGCCGGGCGGCGGCAGCGCCACTTACAGCGGCGACAGCATCCTGAACTTCCACAACAAGGACGAACAGTACCTGCGCACCGAGACCGGCACGATGAGTGCCCGCGCCGACTTCGCCAAGGGCACCCTCGACCTTAGCGTCAAAACCCCGTCGCACAGCGGCAGCATCACCGACGCCCACATCAACGGCAACGGCTTCCTCGGCGCCGACGAGAAAAAAACCGTCATTGGCGGTAATTTTGCCGGGCCGTTGGCTGAAGAAATCTTCGGCTCTTACAGCCACATCGACCAGGACGGCAGCACCGTATGGGGCGGCTTTGGCGGCAAAAAACAATAATTTATGCCTCGGCCTGTCCAAAAAGCCCCTGCCCGCAGGGGCTTTTTTAATGTTTCTCTTGACGGAGCCAGTAGCTACGCCGCTTGGCGGGCCCAAGTTTTATCCCGCTTGGCGGCCGAAGATGTGCATTAACGGTTTTCCGGCGCGAGTCCCGGCCAGTATTCGCTATCCGGGGTGCGGCGCGCGCCAAAGATAGCCTGGCCGACGCGCACGGTGGTCGCGCCTTCGGCGATGGCCAGTTCAAAGTCGCCGGACATGCCCATGGAGAGTTCGGCGACGGCGGGGTTTTGTTGTTGCAGGCCATCGCGCAGTTCGCGCAGGCGGATAAAGCAGCGGCGCACCGCGTCCTTGTCGTCGGAAAAGAGGGCGAGGGTCATGAGGCCGCGCAGGCGCAGGCTGTTGTACTGCGGCAGGGCGCGGATGAAGGCGTCGGCAGCGTCCGGCGTCATCCCGTATTTTTGCGGTTCGTCCGAGGTGTTGATTTGGATGAAGACGTCAAGGCTGCGCCCTTCTTGTTGCAGGCGGCGGTCGAGTGCTTCGGCGATGTCGAGGCTGTCCAGCGCCTGAAATTCGGCGGCAAAGCGGGCGACGTATTTGACTTTGTTGCTCTGCAAATGGCCGATGACCGCCCATTCGAGGCCGGCAAGGTCGCTGAGTTTCTGCCATTTGTCGTAGGCTTCCTGCACCTTGTTTTCGCCCAAGAGGCGGATGCCCGCATCATAAGCGAAGTGCAGGCGCTCGGCTGGCACGGTTTTGCTGACGGGCAACAGGCGCACCTCTGCCGGGTCGCGGCCACAGGCGGCGCAGGCAGCGTGGATGCGCGCCTGGATGCTGGCGAGGTTGGCGGTGATTTCGGCGGCGGTGGTCGCCTGCGGGTAGAGTGGCGTGGTCATGGTTCAGGCCTTTTTGACGTATTCGGATTTGAGCATCATGCCGCCGAAGCCTTCGATTTTGCAGTCGATGTTGTGGTCGCCGCCCGGCACGAGGCGGATGTTTTTCACTTTGGTGCCTTGTTTGATGGTCTGGCTGCTGCCTTTGGGCTTGAGCGCCTTGATGAGGACGACGCTGTCGCCGTCAGCAAGCGCCACGCCGTTGGCATCGAGTACCGCTGGGGTGTCGTCGCCCGTGCTCGCGTCGCCGTCGCGCCATTCATAGGCGCATTCGGGGCAGATGTTCATCTCGCCGTCGTGGTAGCAGTAGTCGCAGGCGCATTTGGGGCAGTGCAGTTCGCTCATGGGTTCTCCTGGTAAAAGCGGGCATTTTACGGCAATGACGCTGCCATCGCCCGCAAGTCGGGTTATAATAGATTCACGTTAATTCTTGTGAAAATTAGGAGGTTTTATGCGCAGTCTTGGTGAATTTATTGTGATGCGGCAGGCGGAATACCCGCAGGCGAAGGGCGAGTTAAGCGGCATCCTCGCCGCCATCCGCTTGGCGGCGAAAGTCTTGCACCGCGACATCAACCGCGCCGGGCTGGTCAATGACATCCTCGGCGAGGCCGGTTCGGAAAACGTCCAAGGCGAGGCGCAGAAGAAGCTCGACATTTTCGCGCACGAGAAAATCAAGGCAGCCTTCATGGCGCGCGATAATGTCGCCGGTTTTGCCTCGGAAGAAGAAGAAGATTTCATCGCCTTCCAGAGCGAGAAGAACCGCAACGCCAAATACATCGTCCTCACCGACCCGCTTGATGGTTCGTCCAATATCGACGTGAACGTCGCCGTCGGCACGATTTTCTCGATTTACCGCCGCGTTACGCCGATTGGCACGCCGGTTACGCTCGAAGACTTCTTGCAGCCGGGCAACCGCCAAGTGGCGGCGGGCTACGTCGTCTATGGCTCATCGACCATGCTGGTTTATACCACCGGCAACGGTGTCAATGGCTTCACCTACGACCCCTCGCTCGGCATCTTCTGCCTCTCACACGAAAACATTCGCATCCCCGACGATGGCACGATGTATTCCATCAACGAAGGGCAGTACCTCAAATTCCCGCAGGGGGTGAAGCGCTACATCAAATACTGCCAGGAAGAAGACAAGGCGACAAAACGCCCCTACACCTCGCGCTATATCGGCTCGCTCGTCGCCGATTTCCACCGCAATATGCTCAAAGGCGGCATTTACATGTACCCGTCCGGCAGCAGCTACCCCAACGGCAAACTGCGCCTCAATTATGAGGCCAACCCGATGGCGTTTCTCGCCGAACAGGCGGGCGGCAGCGCCACCGACGGCTATCGCCGCATCCTCGACATCCAGCCAACCGCCCTGCATCAGCGCGTACCGCTCTACGTCGGCTCAAAAAACATGGTCGGCAAAGTGATGGAGATGATTCGCGACAATCCCGACCAATAAACCATAGCGGGGCATTTACATACACGAACCCCGCTACCCTGTATGTAAATGCCCGCCAATAACCGTCCAGCATTACCACAACAAAAACAAGCACCTTCCCAAGGCAATTGAGAGCCTGTACAAAAATCCTGTATAAAGCGCGCCCGGCCGGATTTTGTACCGGCTTTTCCACACGCGACAAGGAGCAAACCATGTACGACATAGAAGTCCAAAGCGAAAACGACCCCCGCCTCTATCCAGTAGGCGACACTTTGGGCTACGCCCGCGTTCACATCCCGGAAACCTGGGTATATGTCGCGCCTGACACGGCAAGCGCCCGCTTAAACCAATATACCTACGGCGAACCGCTACGCATCCTGGCGCGGCAGGACGGTTGGCTACATTGCCAATCGCTGCGCGACCACTACAGCGGCTGGATTGCCACCGACGCCACTACCGCCTGCAATGAGGCGCCAACATGGACGCATCTGACCATCCTCATCGCCCCGATTACCGCCGCGCCCGACCTGAAAAGCCCGTACCTGACCGCCTTGCCGCCGGATTCCTGCCTGCAAATTACCGCCGAAGAAGGCGACTACCTGCAACTATCCGACGGCGGCTGGATACACCGCCGCCACACCATGCCGCTGGATGAACTTCTTGACCCCATCACCGCCGCGCGCCGCCAGCTTGGCCGCAGCTACATGTGGGGCGGCCGCGGCATTGCCGGGCTGGACTGCTCGGCGCTCGCGCAATGGAGCTACCGCCGCGCCGGCTGCAACATCCCGCGCGACAGCGACCTGCAAGAAAAATACCTCGCCGCGCACCACACACGCATCGACCCGGAATACATCACCTACGGCGACCTGCTCTACCTGCCCGGCCACGTGATGATTGCCAACGATGCCTACACCGTCATCCACGCCAGCGGCCACCACATGCAAGTCATCGTCGAAAACCTCTTTGACGCCATCTTCCGCTACAAACACACCCTAGGCGAAAAATACCGCCTGCACGCCTACCGCTGGGACGCAAAAGAGCCGTTCATCCATGTCTTTGACTGACGCCCTGCCCCGCCCCACGCGGGGCAACTTTTGCCGCGCCAGCAGCGCCGACCTGCCCGCCCTGCAAACCCTCGCTACCGCCTGCAACGTTTGCCGCCCCGACGCACAAGACCACGTCTGGTTTGCCGCCGCTGCCGACGACACACCACTCGGCTTCATCGCCTGCGCGCTGGTCTTGGACGAAATGACCCTGCTCGCGCTGGCCGTCCACCCCGCCGCCCGCCGCCAGGGCATCGCCCGCGCCCTGCACCAAACCGCACTGGAAGCCCTGCGCCCTGCCCTCGCCTTCCTTGAAGTCCGCGCCAGCAACCACGCCGCGCAGACGCTCTACCGCAGCCTCGGCTACCGCGACAGCGGCCGCCGCCGCGATTACTACCCCAACCCCGACGGCAGCCGCGAAGACGCCCTGGTCATGCGCCTGCAACCTGCTCTCTGAACCCACCATGCTGCACAACCTCGACACCACCGCCCTCACCCTGCTCGCCTTCACCGCACTCGGCATCATCAGCCACAACACCCCGGTTACCATCGCCGGCGCGGTGCTGCTGCTCATGCAACAAACCGTCCTCGCCCGCTACCTGCCCTGGGTAGAAAAACACGGCTTGAACCTCGGCATCATCCTGCTGACCATCGGCGTCCTTGCCCCGCTTGCCAGCGGCAAAATCAGCCTCGGCGCGGGCGAGTTGCTCGGCTGGAAAAACCTGACCGCCATCGCCGTCGGCATCCTCGTCGCCTGGCTCGCCGGGCGCGGCGTGCCGCTGATGGTGAACGCGCCTGCCGTCGTCCCCGGCCTCATCATCGGCACGGTCATCGGTGTCGCCTTCCTCAAAGGCATCCCGGTTGGCCCGCTGATTGCCGCCGGCATCCTCTCGCTCTTTCTCGGCAAAGGCGGATAAATTCCAAAAAAAATCCCGCCGTCTGGCGGGATTTTGTCGTTTATAGCAATCCTCACAAAGCCCTGTACTGTGTTGCACCGCCTCGCCGTACTAGCCTGTACTGTCTTCGGCGGCGCGCCTTGTACAGAACTTTGTGAGTATCGCTATATATTTTTAGGGTTATAGGGCGCGCCTCACCCCACTCTACACGCCTTTCCTTATTCTTCAGGCGGCAATATTTTGCTCATCGGCACAGCACATTCCATCACGATGACAGCGGCAGTTGCTACTGACAATGCGGTTTGTCCTGGCATCATAAAATCTTGTCCTTGAACCATAAAATTTTGAATGGCGAGTGCATAAGCAAACGGCCAATCGCGGGCAGGAACGGGCAAGACATCCAGGATTTCGGCTTTAAAGGGCTGCCAGAGACGCAGGTATTCTTGTGGCGAAAAACGGATCTCTACACCGTCCGGCAAACGCGGCGTGCCGAATTGTGGCTTGCCAATGCTTTGCACGACGTGTTTGACGATATCGTCAATATCGGGCAATGCGCCGCCATGCGATTGCACGGCACCGCCCACCAGCGACCAGACGGAAAAGTGGCCTTCCAAGAGCAAATTATTGATTGGGTTGCCGTAGTAATAGTTACGCCCTTGAGTGTCCGTAACCGTTATGAGGGCGTCGTTTTCATCCGGATGCTCCTTATCGGCGATTTGCGCCAAGGCGCTTTGCAGGCAGGCTTGTCCGGCGAGGCTGCCCAGCAGGGCAAAAACGCTTTCCACATGCACACCTCGGTCATCTTGGAGAATGGAAAAGCTGCGATTCAAGAGTGACTGGGCGGCAATTTTCGCGGCGATATGCGGATCATTTTGCGCTTGTTCTTGGATGGCGCGGCGCAGTGCTTCAAGGGCGGGGTTGGGTGTTGTCATAAAAAGCTCCATTTTGGGTGGGTAGAACGGCCTGAATTATAACCTGTTCAAAATTTCCTTTTCCTTGTAGGACACACAGCGCCCGACTCAAAACCCATACAGCCGCAGCAAATCCACTTTTTCTTGTGCCTGCCAGCGTTTGAGCAACAGCGCGTGCGGTTGCGGGTAAGGCGCGCCGAGGCGGGCATGGCGAATACGGTCACAGCGGAAATGGCGGAAATCCTGGCGCAGTTCACACCAAGCGGCGAGCAGGCGGGCATCTGCAAAAAAACCAAGCGCCAGCGGCCACACGCTGCGCTCGCTTGCGCGTCCGGCGGCGTCGCGATAGCCAAAATGCAATGTGCGCTGCTGGCGCAAGGCATGGCGAATTTGTGTGAGCGCTTGCTGCTCTGCCGCGCCGTAAACGGCACCTTTGTCGCACAAGGGATAGAACGGCTGCGCGGTGAGGCGCGCCTGCCATTTTTCCGGCAGGACATCGCCAATTTTGCCGAGCAGACTGCGCGCGGCAGCGCTCATGGTGTCATCGCCCTGCATGATGGTGGCACGGATACCAAAGACCAGCGCCTCGATTTCGTCTTCGCTAAACATCAGCGGCGGCAGCAGAAAATCCGTCTTGTGCAACATGAAACCTGTCCCCGCCGCGCCACGGATATCCGCGCCCTGCTGGCGCAGGATTTCGATATCGCGGTAAATGGTGCGCGGGCTGACGTTGAGGCGGGCGGCAAGCGCTTGCGCGGTCATCGCGCGGCGGCTGTCGCGTAGATGTTGTAAGAGGGTAAGCAGGCGTTGGGCGCGGCTCATTTCATCCCGCTCTTTTGCTGATATAGCGATACACCGAAAGTTTCAGACAAGGCGCGCCGCTGAAGACAGTACGCTTTTGTACGGCGAAGCGGCGCAACACCGTATGAAGCTTTCGGTGGATTGCTATAACACTCAACTCTGCCCGGCATCCTGCAACACTTGCTGCACCGCGCGGTATTCCTCGCCTGCGGCAGCATCAGCGGTTTGCAACGCCGCCTCGATTTCCGCACATTTGACCGCGCGCGCCAGCGGGTTGCTCGCCGCACGGTGCGCGGCGGTGATGCTGCTCTCGTCACGTTTGCGCGTCAGCGCCTGCACCGCTTGCACCACCGCTTCGCTAAAGCCGGCGACGCGCAGGTCATCATCAATCAGCGGGCTGTCGGCAAGGATGTCGCGCAGCACCGCGACCGTTTTCGCCTCGATGCTTTCTACCGCCATCATCACCGTCAGCAGTTGCAGGATATAAGGCGCGCCGTCTGCGTCCGTTTGTCCGGCGTGGTAATGGGCGGCGAGTTCGATGGCTTTTTCAAGGGTAGGCATGGGCGGTTTCCTCTGAGTTGTCTTTTGCGCCGATGAGGCGGCGCACTGGCGCGGGCAGGCCTTTTGCCAGCGCCTCGCTTTGCGGCAGCCAGTCGGCGGCGTTGGCGGGGGCGGCAATGGTAACGGCAAACGGCGCGATGTGCAGGGTGTAGTGGGTGAACTGGTGGGTGAGTGTCGGTAGCGTCTCGCGCGTGCTAACTATGCCGAGCGCTTGCGCCGCGGCTTCGGCGGCGGCGACGCTGTCGTATTCGGGCAGCGACCACAGGCCGCGCCAGATGCCGCTGTCCGGGCGGCGGTAGAGGTGCAGCGATTCGCCGCAGCGGGCGAGCAGCATCACCGTGTGTTTTTCCGGTTTGGCTTTTTTCGCGCGTTTTTCCGGCAGGGCGGCGGTGGCGTCGTGCTGATAGGCGTAGCAGTCGGCGGCAACCGGGCATGCGTCGCAATGCGGGCGCGTGCGGGTGCAGATGCTGTTGCCCAAATCCATCAGCCCCTGCGTGTAGCGGCGCAGGGTGGCGGCATCGTCCGGCAGGCGCGCTTCCGCCTCTTGCCACAGCGCGGCGAGGGTCGCCGGCTGGTCGGTCGCGCCATAGATGCCCGCATGGCGGGCGAGCAGGCGCTTGACGTTGCCGTCGAGGATGGCTTCTTTCTGCCCGTAGGCGAAGACGGCGATGGCGGCGGCGGTGCTACGCCCGACGCCCTTGAGCGTTTCCAGGCCGGCGCGGTCGCGCGGGAACTGCCCGCCGTGTTCGTCCATGATTTGTCGTGCGGCGTGTTGCAGGTTGCGCGCGCGGCTGTAGTAGCCGAGGCCTGACCACAGCGCGAGGACGTCATCGTCGGCGGCGGCGGCAAGGCTGGCAACGTCCGGGAAGCGGGCGAGGAAGCGCGGGTAGTATTGCAGCACGGTCGCCACCTGCGTTTGTTGCAGCATGATTTCCGAGAGCCAAACACGGTAGGGGTCGTGACTTTGCCAGGGCAGGTGGTTGCGACCGTGTTGGGCTTGCCAGGCGGCGAGGCGGTGGGCGAAAGGGGGCATGGCGGTCATCTGTGCTTTTCGATACCAAGCAGCGCCGCCGCCGGGCTGTCGCCGCGCGCGAGGTCGGCAGTTGCGCCGTCCCAGGCGATTTGCCCGTTATCGACGACGAGGCTGCGCGGCGCGATGCGCAGCGCGTCGTCGAGGTTGTGGGTAACCATCAACAGCAGCGGTTTTTGCCGCAGGCAGGTGTCGTCAAGTAAATCCAGCATTTCGATGCGCAGCGCCGGGTCGAGGGCGGAAAAGGGTTCATCGAGCAAGAGCAGCGGGCGGTTGCGCAGCAGGCAGCGCGCCAGGGCGACGCGCTGTTTTTGCCCGCCGGAAAGTTGTTCTGGCAGGCGGTCGAGCAGGTCGGCGAGGCCGGTTTTGGCGGCGGTGTCTTGCAGTTGCGCGCGCTGTTCGCTGCTGAGTTTGAGGTTGGGGCTTAGGCCAATGGCGATGTTGTCGCGCACGGTCAAGTGGCTGAAGAGGTTGTGTTCCTGGAAGAGCATCGAGATGGGACGCGCGGCGGGCGGCGCGCCGGTGTAGTCCGCACCATTTATCCGCAGGCGGCCGCTGTGCGGGGTGAGGAATCCGGCGATGAGGTTGAGCAGGGTGCTTTTGCCCGCGCCGCTCGCGCCGAGGATGGCGAGGCGTTCGCCGGCGGCGGCGTGCAGGGTGAAGCGCATATGGTAGGGCGGCGCGTGCCATTCAAGGTTGTCGAGGCTGAGCATGGGCGGGGCGTTCGATGAGGGTGTAGAGGGCGAGGCTGGTGAGCAGCAATACCAGCGCGGTAACGTCGCCCGCGTCAGTACGGTAGGCGCCGAGTTGCTGGTAGAGGCGGTAAGGCAGGGTGGCAAAGTCGGCGTTGCCAAAGAGGGCGATGATGCCGAGGTCGCCGAGCGAGAGGATGCAGGCGAAGGCGTAGGCTTGCGCGAGCGGGCGTTGCAACGCGCGCAGTTCGATGTTTTTCAGGCGGGTGAGGCCGCGCACGCCCAGCCCGGCGCAGAGGCGGTTGTAGTTGCTGGCGATGTCCTGCATCGGCGCGGCGAGGATTTTCAGGGTGTAAGGCATCGCCATCAGGCTGTTGCAGACGATGATGATGGCGTCGGCGTGTGCCGGCAGGCCGGTGGTGCGGCGCAGCAGCAGGAAAATGCCGGTGGCGAGGACGATGCCGGGCATGGCGAGGTTGAGCATGCCGCTGGTTTCGAGCAGGTTAGCGGCGAGACGACGACCGCGCAGGCGCAGTTCGCGGCTGCTCCACAGCAGCAGCAGGCAGAGGGTGATACTGATGAGGCCGGCGGGCAGGGCGATGCGCAGCGAGGTGGCAAGCGCGCGCCACAGCCCCGGTTCTTGCAGGACGGCGGGCAGGTTGTGGTTGAGACCGCTGACGATAACGGCGACGAGCGGCGGCAGCAGGTAAAGCAGCATCGCGGCAATGAGGACGCCATCGGCAAGGCGCGACCAGCAATCGCGCGGCGGGTCGTGCCAGGGGTTGAGGCGGCCGGGGGTGGTGTTCAGGTTTTTCGCCAGCGCTTGCGCGATGAGGACGAGCGAGAGGCAGCAGGCGATTTGTATGAGTGCGAGCAGCGCGGCGCGCTCAGGCTGGAAATTGAAGACGATTGCCTGGTAAATGGCGAGTTCGATGGTGGTCGCTTTCGGCCCGCCGCCAAGGATGAGGATGGTGCTGAAGCTGGTGAAGCAGAGCATATAGACGAGCGCGGCAACCGGCGGCAGTTGGCGGCGCAGCCACGGCCATTCGAGGTGGCGGAAACGCGCCCAGCCACGCACGCCGAGTTGGGCGGCGAGTTGCCGCTGTTCGCCGGGGATTTGTTCGAGGGTGTTGAGCAAGAGGCGGGTGGCAAGCGGCAGGGCGAAGAATTGATGCACAAGTAGAATCCCGGCGAGGCCGTAGGGGCGGAACTGCCATTCGATGCCGAGGGCGTGGCAGAGTTGCGCCAGCCAGCCCTGTTTGCCATAGACGCTGATGATGCCGGAAATGGCGACCAGCGTCGGCAGGGCGAGCGAGAGGGTGGCAAAGCGCAGCAGCAATTCGCGGCCGGGAAAGCGGCGGCGTTCGAGGGCGCGGGCAAGGAAGATGGCGGGGATGATGGCGAGCAAGGTCGCCAGCGCCGCCTGCCAGAAGGTAAAGCGCAGCACGCGCCACAGTTGCGCGTCGGCAAGCGGTGCCGCCGACGTGGCGCTGCCTTGCAGGACGAGGGCGAGCAGGGCAGCGCCGCCAATGGCGAGCAGCAGGACGGCGGCGAGGATGCCGGGACGAAGCCAGGGGGGAATAGCAGGCATGGTTGAGCGGGTTTGTGGCGGGTAAATGGGAAAGCCAAATTGTATAGCGATACAGCGGAAAGTTTCATGGGACCCGGCAAGGCGCGTCGCCTAAGACAGCCGTGTAGGGTGGGTCTTGACCCACCGCCCCCTTCATTACGGTGGGTCAAGACCCACCCTACAGCCTGCGGATGCTTTTGCCTTGCGGGGGCAGCGGGTCGCTTGTCAGCGGCTCGGTGTGCCAGTCGCTGGGCAGCAGGTAAGCGATGGTGTTGCCCAGCGCGAACAGCAGCCACAGCGCGCTGTTGGTGTAGGTGTAATTGCCGAAGGGGAAGATGCGCAGCAGGTCGAGCGCGGTGTCATAGGGCAGCGATGGCTCGGCAAACGGCAGGGCGATGAGCTGTTGTTGCAGCAGGACGTTTATCAGCAGCCAAACGGCGGCGAAGGCGAGGTTGGCGGCAAGCAGCCAGCGGGCGAACGCGCTTGGCGCGACCGGTGGCGGCGGTTCGGGGCGCGGGCGCGAGGCGTCGTTGGCGTACCAGGCGATGTCCTGCACGCTGGCGAAATCGTTAAGTAGTGCGGTGCGGATGTGCCATTCGTCGCCGCGATAGCTGCGGATGGCGAGGATTTCCGGCATGGCGGGAAGGCTGCGCGGCTCGTAGCCGGCGTGGGCGCGGATATCGGCGAGTTCGTCCCAGGCGATGTGCAGGGTGAGCGCGCCCGCGTGCAGGCGGTTGCCGCGTACGGCGAGGTACAGGCCGTGCGGATCGATGCGCGCCACGGGCTGGTCGTTGGCGCTGAAGGCAAAATGCAGTTCGCGCCAGAGGTTGCGGGCGGTGAGGGCGATAGGGATGGCGAGGCAAATGCTGAAAAAGATGTAGTGTTTGCTCAGGGCATTGGCAAAAGGAACGCCCAACATCGCCAGCAGAAAGAGGCGAGCGCAGGCGCGAGCATTATTGCGGGCGATAAGGTGCGCCGGTTTGTACCAACTGCGCACGCTGTGGCGCGGGCGCGTTATGACGGGGGCGGGGCGGCGTTCTTCTTGCATCACTGCCTGTTTGCGGTAGTCGCCGCGCCAGGCGGTGAGGTTGAGGACGGTGAGGATGGCGAACGGCCAAAAGGCGGGGATGCCTGAGTCCAGCGCATTGAGGACGGGCAGGCCGATGGCGACGGCGAGGTTGGTGGCAAGCAACCAGCGGGCGCGCGGCAGGATGCGTGGCGGCTGGCTGCGCGTGAGCGGAATGCTGTTGGTGCTCTGGGCGGCGCGGCGGCGGGCGACATAGGCGAGGATGTATTCGGCTTCTTCTGGCGATGGGCGGTATTGCTCGAAGATGTCGCGCAGCTCGGCAGCGAGTTCGCTCTCGGGGTCAAGGTCGTCGGGCAGTTCGCCGCGTGCACGGCGTTCCATGAAGTCGAGAAATTCGGGGTCGTCCGGGACGATACAAGTGTCGTAGTGCGCTTTGCTGGCGCGGACGATGCGGACAATGCTGGCGGTCAGCGCTGCGCCGCCGACGGCATTGGCGCGGATGCTGCGCCGGTCACCGTGGCGGTCGCTAAGGACTAACACTTCATAGACGCTGCCTTCGCGGCGGTAGCTGTAGAGATTGCCGAGTTCCGCCCACGGCATGGTGAAGTTCAGCCTGCCGCCACCGAGGTTGCCATAGAAGAGGATGCGGTAGAAGTCGCGCTGGCGGGAGTTGCTCAGGGCAAGATGCAGGCCGTCGCGGTCGCTGCGCGCAACGGGGCTGGTCGCATGGACGAAGGCGCGCCAGAGCAGGCGAAGGGCGCTGTAGGCGAGAAATGCACTGATGAGGCTGACGGTGAAGGCGGCGCTGCGGCTAAAGTTCGTCCAGAGGTTGGGCAGGTGGAGCGCAAGCAGGCTCGCCGGCAGGAGCAGACACCAGGCGAACCAGTTGGCGCGGGCGATGCTGCGCGGATGACGGTACCAGGTGCGCGGCGGGATGTCCGGGCGCAGGGCGGGCGGGCTGGTGGGGAGCGGCTCGCTGTATGCCGCCTGGCGTTGCCAATGGCTTTGCCGCGCGTACCAGGCGATGACGGCGGCAATGGGCAGGGTAAGCAGCGCGGCATCTTCGTGCTGCGTCAGGCTCAAAAGAATGAAAGCGGCGGAGAGGAGGAGGTTGGCGGCAAGGACGAACCAGGCAAAGGGGCGGCGGCGCGGCGCGGGGCGCGGGGTCGCGTCCGGCAGCGGCTCGCCGTTAAGCATCGCACGACTTGCGGCAACGATGGCGTCGAGGGTGCCGTCATCGTCGCCCGCCTGATACAGGCTGCGGTAGTAGCGGTCGCGGTAGTCGCTGAGAACGAGGACGCCGCCGTCGTTCTCAATGCGGCGCAGGTCGCGCCAGGGCAGGTGCAGGCGGGTGGCGCCGTCGTCGATGCGAATGCCTTCGCCGTCGATGTGGGCGACGGGACGGGCGGGGTCGGCGAAGCAGCGGCGCAACGCCAGCCAGCATTGGCGCAGCAGCAGGCCGGTGCAGAGGAAGATGTACAGCGCGCCGAGCAGGTTGATGCCGTAGCGTTGGCTGAAGCCGAGCAGCAGCAACACGCTGACGAGGGTGGCGGCGAAGCAGAGGAAGCAGCGCCAGTTGTCGAGCTGGATGGCGCGCGGGTGCTTGTACCATTGGCGCGTTTCCGCGCGCGGCACCTCAAGCGGGGCGCGTTCACGGTGGCGGCGGATTTCGCCCGGCACCAGCAGCAGGTCGGGGCCGAGTTCGGGCAGGGGCAGCAGTTCGCGTGGTGCCTCGGCGGGGCTGTCGGCGGCGGGGATGTAGGTGGTGCCGTAGCTCGCCAGGGTGCGTTGCTCGGCGGCGGGCGGCGCGGACGGGCGCTCACCGTGCATGATGACCTCAAGCGCGAGACTATCGTCGGCTTGCTGATTGACGCGCAGTTCGGCGATTTGCGCCCATTGCCATTGCCCAAGCCAGCGGCCGTATTCATCGAAGGCGGTGAGGCCGTGTTCATCGCAGACCAGTATCGGCGGGTTCCAGAGCAAGCGAATCAGGCTTTTGTGAAAAATGAGCGCGAGCGCCAGGGTGTAAATCAGCGGATACCAGGCGAACCAGGCATTGCCGCCGAAAAGCGGCTGCAACAGCGAGACGCTATAGGCATAGCCAAGCGGCGCGGCAATGAGCCAGGCGGGCAGGCGGGAAGTGCGGAAGGGGTCAAAACGCCGCCAGATGAGGGTGTTGGCGGAGCGGCGGTTGGCGGTAAAGAGCGGGCGGGGCATGGGGGCGTCGTCGGCAGAAAAAGGAGGCGCGATTATTGCACGCCGCGCGGGTGGCCGGGACAATAACGGCCTACATTATCTAAGGACACGCCCACCATGCAGCACCTCGCCCATTACCTCGCCCGGCAAAGCGGTTTCCCCGCGCACGGCGATGCCCTCGCCGCCCTGCTCGCTGCCCTGCAACAGGCGCACGACAACGGCGACACCCTTATCCGCCTCAATGACGAACAGCAACGCGCCGCCGCTGCCCTCGCCGCGACGCCGCTACTTGCCGACGACGACCGCGCCGCGCCGCTGACCCGCCGGGGCGACCGCCTGTGGATTAGCCGCAACTACCAGCAAGAAGCGCGCCTTGCCGCCTATATCCGCGCCCGCCTGGACGGTGGCGACGCGCTAGGGCGCATTGACAATTTCAATCCCCCACCCCTGCAAAGCGGGGGTGGGTCGGGGCGGGGGTGTGAAAAATCGCGTAGCGACGACGTTCACAACGAATTGCCAACAGCCCTAGCGCCTGCTGCCGCGGCAAACGTCCCCGGCGACAACTTGCGCGCCGAGCAGCAACAAGCGGTGCGCCTCGCGCGTAGCCAGCGCCTGGCGCTGATTAACGGCGGCCCCGGCACCGGCAAAACCTACACCATCGCCCGCCTGATTGCCGCCGAACGCGCCGCCGCGCCGGACATCCGCATCGCCCTCGCCGCACCCACCGGCAAAGCGGCAAAACGCATGGAAGAAAGCCTCGCCACCGCAGGAGTAAGCGGCCTGCCGGCGCAAACCCTGCACCGCCTGCTCGGCATCGGCGCGGACGGCAAAGCGCGTTACCACAAGAGCCGCCAGCTACCGTACGACATCATCATCATCGACGAAGCCTCGATGCTCTCGCTCGAACTGGCGCACGCCCTGCTCGCTGCCACCGCCCCGGCGACCCGCCTTATCCTTTTGGGCGATGCCGACCAGCTCGCCGCGGTCGAACCCGGCGCCATCCTGCACGACTTGAGCCAGCATCCGGCGCTACAACAACAGCGCGTTACCCTCAAAGAAAGCACGCGCTTCAGCGCCGACAGCGGCATTGGCAAACTCGCCGCCATCCTGAGCGGCGAAGGCGCGCAACACGGCGAACGTCTGCTTGCCGCGCTCCGTCAAAAACAACTCCCTCCCCCTGTGGGGGAGGGTAGGGGTGGGGCTCGCCTGCAAACCGCCGATGCAGAAACAGGCGCCCCCATCCACTGGTACCCAAGCCCGGATGCCGACCTCTACCGCGCCCTCATCGCCCCCTACCGGCACTACCTCGACGCGCTGCAAACAGCGGACGCAACACCGCAACAACTACTCGCCCTCTACGACCAATACCGCATCCTCTGCGCCGGCCACCACGGCGCCCTCGGCACGCGCCGCATCAACGCCGCCCTGCGACAAATCCACCAGCGCGAACAGGGCGAAAACCCCGCCCGCCCCCACTACCGCGGCTTGCCGCTGATGGTGCTTGCCAACGACTACCGCCTGCAACTCTACAACGGCGACATCGGCATCTGCCTCGGCAACGACGACGCCTTACAACTGCACCTGCCCGGCCACGAACCGGTGCCGCTTGACCGCCTGAACCCGGCAAACCTCGCCGATGCCTACGCGCTTAGCATCCACAAATCGCAAGGCTCGGAATACCCGCGCGTCGCCCTCGCCCTCGACGACCGCGCCGAACGCCTGCTTAGCCGCGAGCTGCTCTACACCGGCATCACCCGCAGCAAAGGCGCGCTCGATATTTACGCCAGCGAAGCCGCCTTGCGTGCCGCCGCCAGCACCCCAACCCGGCGCAACACCGGCCTTGCCTGGCACCTCAACCCGGCGGATGGGTGATAGCACGGGATTGGCACAGAAGGAAAATCCCCTTTCCCCGTGGGGCGAAGTTTGCAGGTCGGGCATTTATGCCCGACAAATCCCATTCGCAAAAGTTCGGGCATAAATGCCCGACCTACTGCTCTCGTTTATTTCGTCGCGACGTCCGCCGCCTTTTCCACCAAAAAATCAATGAAACTGCGGATTTTCGCGCTCAAATGGCGGCGGTCGGGGTAGGCGGCGTAGAGGGTGATGCGGTTGAACTGCCATTGCGGCAGCAGTTGTACCAGGCGGCCGGCGGCGAGGTCGTCTGCCGCCAGCCATTGCGGCAGGTAGCCGATGCCGCTGCCGGCGAGTAGCAGTTGTTGCAGCATCAGGGTGTTGTTGCTTTGTAGCACGCTGGTGAGATGCAGGCTGGCGCTTTCCTCGCCGCAGTTGCAGTGCATGCGGCTGATGTCGGTGTAGGAAGGCAGCACCGCCGGGTGGCTTGCCGCATCGGCGGGGCTTTGCGGCATGCCGTGGCGACGGACGTAGGCGGGCGCGGCAACAAGCACGAAGCGCACGGCAAAGAGCGGGCGCACGACGAGACTCGGCGACGGCGCACGGCTGACGCGCAGCGCGAGGTCGATGCCTTCGCCGATGAGGTCGCGCATTTCGTTGTCGAGGATGATGTCGAGGCTGACTTCGGGGTATTGCGCGCGGTATTCGCGCATCCAGGCGGCAAAGGTCGGGTTGGCGCACCAGATGGGCGCAGTGAGGCGCAGTTGTCCCTGCGGGCTTTCGCGGCCGCTGCCCGCCTGCGCGGCGGCGTTGTCGAGCAGCGCCAGCGCCTCGCGGCTTTGCTGGTAGTAGGTTTCGCCCTCGGCGGTGAGGCTTAGGCGGCGGCTGTTGCGCTGCATCAGGCGGATGCCGAGCTGTTTTTCCAGATGGGTCAGGTGTTTGCTCGCCATCGCGGTCGAGATGCCGAGGCATTCGGCGGCGCGGGTGAAGCTGCCGTTTTCGACGATTTGCGCAAAGACTTTGAGGCTAAAGAGGGTGTCCATCGTTTCCTGATGAGAAAGGTTGCGTCAATGATGCGAGTATAGGCGAGGCGGCGTGCGTTCCCTATACTGCGCCGCCTTGTTTCTTTAACCGGAGTTTTTTATGCGATTCCTCGCCCCTTACCAATCCACCATTCTCTCGCTGGTACGCATCGCCGCTGCCTATATGTTCATCCTGCACGGCACCACCAAAGCCTTCGGCTTCCCCAGCGCGCCGCAGCATGCGCTGAACTGGATGAGCATCTTTGGCGCGGCTGCCGCGTTGGAACTGGTCGGCGGCGCGCTGCTGCTGCTTGGTCTCTTCACCCGCCCGGTCGCCTTTATTCTTTCCGGACAAATGGCGGTTGCCTATTTCATGTTCCATGCGGGCAACACACCGCTCTTCCCGGTATTAAACGGCGGCGAGTCTGCGGTGCTCTTTTCCTTCATCTTCCTCTACTTCGCCGCCGCTGGCGGTGGCAACCTCTCGCTTGACCGCGCCTTGCGCCGTTTCTAAGGAGAACATCATGAGCAACCTCAGCCAACTTCTCGCCAAACGCCGCTCTGTCTATGCGCTCAACCGCGAGCTGCCGCTGCCGCCGCAGCAAATCGTCGCCCTGATTGAGCATGCGCTCACCCACGCGCCGACCGCCTTCAACTCACAATCCACGCGGTTGCAAGTCCTCTTTGACGCCGAGCACGAAAAACTGTGGGACATGACGGCGGACGCCTTGCGCGCCGTCGTCCCGGCGGAACAATTCGCACCGACCGCAGAAAAAATCGCCGCCTTCCGCGCCGCTGCCGGTACGATTCTCTTCTTTGAAGACCGCGACGTCATCAAAGGATTGCAGGAGCGCTTCCCCGCCTACGCCGACACCTTCCCCGGCTCGGCCGACCAAGGCGGCGCGATGCTGCAATTCGCGCTGTGGACGCTCTTTGCCGAAGCGGGCATCGGCGCCAACCTGCAACACTACAACCCGCTGATTGACGACGCCGTCGCCAAAAGCTGGAACATCCCTGCCAACTGGCACCTGCGCGCGCAGCTCGTCTTCGGTGGCATCGCTGCCGCACCGGGCGAAAAAGCCATTGCGCCGCTGGATGCGCGTCTGCGCGTCGCCGGGCTTTGATGCTTTATAACTAACGAAAAATCCATTTCATCGTTTCTTGTTCCGCCACATCTGTGGCGGTTTTTTTTATGCCGCTCGCACCAACGACCCGGCGCACCATATAAAAGTCAGGCGCTTTCTTGTGCCGCGGCTGCTTGCGCTTGTGACAGGCGCACGCTGTCGCCCTGAATTTCCAGATTGTGCACGGTTTCCAGCAAGGCCATAAAGCTGGCGAAACCGTATTCTTTATACGACCAGCGCGGCGCGAGGTATTTTTCCAGCGCCGGTATTTTGACCCAGCCTTCTTTGTTCTGGAATTTGGGCAGGGCGTCATTGCTGAGTAGTTTAATCAGCTCGCTGTAGGGGATTTTGCGGCAATACATCCGGCTGGCGTCGTCGTGGCGGAATTGCAGGCCGCCCAGCGCTTTCAGCATGGAGGAGAGTTTGCCGTAGCCGTAGCTGCGGGTGTCAAAATCCGGCTGGGTCTGGCTGAGGTAGGTGCCGATTTGCCCGACGAACGCCCAGCCGGTGCTTTCGTCGGTGTTGTCTTTTACTGCTTTGTGGAGCAGGCTGCGTAGCGCACCGATGATGGGTTGGCGCTGCGATGTAGCAGGCTTTTCGCCGCTTGCGGCGGGCGGGATTGCGGCAGACGCGGGCGTTTCTGCTGCTGGTTTATCGTTGGCGGCAGCTTCTTCTTGCAGGTTTTCGAGGTAGATGAAGCGGTCGCAGGATTGGCGGAAGGCTTCCGGGGTGTTGCGTTTGCCGAAGCCGTACACGGTCAGGCCGCTGGCGCGAATGCGGGCGGCAAGCGGGGTGAAGTCGCTGTCGCTAGAGACAAGGCAGAAGCCGTCGAAAGTGCCGCTGTAGAGTAAGTCCATGGCGTCGATGATGAGGCTCATGTCGGTGGCGTCCTTGCCTTTGGTGTAGGCGAATTGTTGCACCGGGATGAGCGCATGCTTAAGCAGCACGTCTTTTTTCCAGCCCTGCGGTTCGGGACGGCTCCAGTCGCCATAGATGCGCTTGACGCTGGCGATGCCGTATTTGGCGATTTCGGCAAAGAGGCCGCTGACGGCGCTGGCGGAGGCGTTGTCGGCGTCGATGAGGACGGCGAGTTTATGCGGTTTGTCGGGGGTCATGTATATCCTTGGTTGGGTGCTTGATAATTAAAAATCCCCCGCCTCTGCGAGGCGGAGAAGGGGTTTTCATGATTTACATACGCGGTAGCGGGGTTCGTGTATGTGAGTCAGGCGTCTTCGGTGCCGCTGCCGTGCCCCATGCTGTGGATGATGGCGTCGTTGTCGCGCCAGTTTTCTTTGACTTTGACGTGGTTGCGCAGCATCACTTTTTTCTCAACCAGCATTTCCAATTCTTCGCGCGCGCGCTGGCCGATGAGGCGCAGGGTCTGGCCGCCTTTGCCGATGACGATGCCTTTTTGGCTGTCGCGCTCGACCAAGATGGTGGCGTCGATTTCCACCAGGCGCTCGTCTTCTTGGTATTGGTCGATGATGACACCGAGGGCGTAGGGGATTTCCTGGTGCAGATAGCGGAAGATTTTTTCGCGGATGATTTCTGCTGCCATGAAGCGCATGCCGGCGGTGGTGATGTGGTCTTCCGGGTATATCCACGGCTGTTCGGGCAGGAAGGGTATCAGCGCGCGTTCGAGGGTGTCGAGGTTCTGCCGCTGCTGCGCCGAGACGGGGATGATTGCCTGCCAGTCGCCGAGGCTTTGGATGTGTTCGAGTTCTTTGAGCAGCACGCTTTTGTCGCGCAGGCGGTCGATTTTGTTCGGCACTTGGATAACGGGTTTGTCGCCCTCGGCGAGTGCTTTGGCGATGCGCGCGTCTTCGTCCGTCCAGCGGCCGGCCTCGCTGACTTGCAGGATGAGTTCGACGTAGTCCATGCTCTGCCAGGCGGTGCGGTTCATGTGGCGGTTGATGGCTTTTTCCCGGCTTTGGTGGATGCCGGGAGTATCGACGAAGATGATTTGGTTGTCGCCCGTGGTGTGGATACCGAGCAGGGCGTGCCGCGTGGTCTGCGGTTTTTTGCTGGTGATGGCGATTTTTTGCCCGATGAGGTGGTTGATGAGGGTGGATTTGCCAACGTTGGGGCGGCCAACGACGGCGATGTGTCCGGCGCGTGTGGGCATGGGGGTTCCTGGTTGGGGGTGTGATAGGGGCGGTGCGCCGAAGCGCACCGGGTGATGTTTAGCGGGAAAAATCCACGAAGTCCAATTCGTCATCGTCTCTGACGTAAACCATGACGGAATGTTTCCGGTAGAAGCCGTCTGTCATGCGCCAAAAGATGCCGCGATCTTCAAACCAAAAGGAAAAGCTGCCGTCGCGCTCGCAGCAAAGGTAATACGGGCGCAGGCGCTGGCAAAATGCCTCTGCCGTGAGCGGCTCGGTTTCTTCGTAATACTCCGCCCGCCATTCCTGCGCTGATTCCAGTAGTGCGGCGCACGCCCAGTCTTTGAGGCGCGCCTGCCATGCTTCTGCGGCATCGCACAGTTTGTGCAGGGTAGCAATGGCGGCGGCATCTGGCGCTTTGCCGGCTTCGTCGCGGCTCAATGCAACTTCAATGCGGCTGCCAAGCCAGTCTATTTCGCTGCTGAAATCGCTTGCAAGCTCGCTGTCTTCGTTCGGGACGTTGCTGAGGTAAATTTTTTCCTCGCGAGCAAAGAGGAGGTGCGCGTTTTGTTTCTTTTTGTGCAAGGTAAAGACGGGAAAGGGATTCTCTTGCCATCGGGCGACGACCTTCGGCCGCATACTGTCGTTTAGCGCTTGCAAGGTGGCGTCTTCTGCGTCGCTTTGCAGGACGTCAAGCAGCATGAAGTAGGCGGGCGAGTTTTTATGTGCGCGGACGCGCAAGCGGTAGATGGTGTGCGGCAGGAGGCACGGCGTGGGTTTGCCTGCCGGCGACAAGTACCAGTTTTCTTCGCCTGCCCAATAGAGGCTGCCGAGGATTTTCTGCTGCGGATCATCGGCGTCTGCTGCCCAGCGGTGCAGCACGCCATCTTCCATCCAGGCGTCCAGGTGGCAGACGGTGTACCAATAGTTATCGCCGCTGATGAGGCAGGAGTAGCTGCTATGGACGAGGGCGAGGATTTCTTTGTCTTCGCTGTGGTAGAGGTCGGCAAAGGCTTGCCGCTCTTGTTCGGGAGTCATGGTAGTCATGATGTGATCTCAAATTTGGTATGACGTTTATGCCCGCAATGGCGGGGGTGTTGGCAATTCACAGCGGCGGCGCGCAGATGATACCGCATCGTGGAAACAAGGGCGCGCTGCTGGTGGATGGCAAAAAAAATCAGCCCCGTCCGACGGGGCTGGCGGTGTGGCGGTAGTGGTTAAAAGACTTCGCTCTCGCCCTGTGGGCGTTGCCATTTTTCCAGTTGGCGGTGTGCCTGGATAACGCCTTGGGCGGCGGCGTGTTGCCACCAGGTTTCGGCGGCGTCCATGTCTTCGGCGACGCCCAGGCCTTCGAGGTAGAGGTTGCCAAGTTGGTATTGCGCCTGCGCGTGGCCTTGCAGCGCGGCTTTTTCGTACCACTGCGCGGCGCGGCGGTAGTCTTGTTCGACGCCCTGGCCGTTTTCGTACATCACGCCGAGTTTGTATTGCGCGTCGGCGTTGCCTTGTTTTGCCGCTTGTTCGAAGCTGGCGGCGGCTTGTTGTGCGGCGTAGGTGAAGTGATTGACGGCGCGGCGGTAGTTGCCGTCGTCTTCTGTCAAGCCGCTTTCGCGGCAGGTGAGGTCGGGGTCGTACCAGGCGTCGTTGTCGTTTTCGGCGGCGATGGGGTCTATCCACACGTCTGCCGGGCGGACGACGGGTTCTGTCGGCGGTTTTTTCGGCGCGGGGTTGCGTTCGACCCAGGCGAGGCTTTGTTGGTAACGCTCAAGGATGTCCCAGCCTTCGCGCTGCTGGATGCCGAGCGGGTAGTAGTTGAGGTCGCCGTCAAAGGGCATGTCGTAGTAGGCGGCGAGGCGTTCTTCTTGTTGCGGCGGCACGCCTGCGGTCTGGTGGTACCAGTCGGCAAGCACTCTTTCGGCGAGGTAGATGAGGTATTCGGCGGCGCTGTCGTTGCCCTGCTCTGCCGCAACGGCGAGCCAGTAGCGCGCCATGCCGTCGTCGCGGGCGACGCCCAGGCCTTTGTCGTAGAGCAGACCGAGGCGGTATTGTGCTTTGCTGTCGCCTTGTTCGGCGGCGCAGCCGTACCATTCGGCGGCTTGTTCGGCGTCTTGCGCGACGCCACGGCCGCGTTCGTACATCATCGCCAGGTTGCATTGCGCTTTGGCGTAGCCTTGTTGCGCGGCTTTTTCAAACCAGCGCACGGCGCGGCGGTCGTCCTGGGTAACGCCGTTGCCATGGAAGTAGAGGTTGCCGAGGTTGAATTGGGCTTCGACGTCGCCTTGTTGCGCGGCCTGCACGAACCAGAAGGCGGCGCGGCGCTCGTCCTGCGGTACGCCTTGGCCGGCGATGTAGAGGTTGCCGAGGTTGAATTGTGCTTGTTTGTCGCCCTGGGTGGCGGCGCGCTCGAACCAGTAGGCGGCTTGTTCGTCGTCGATTTCCACGCCCCGCCCCTGGCCGTACATCCAGCCGAGGTTGCATTGCGCGGCGGCGTAGCCTTGTTCGGCGGCTTTGCTGTACCACTCGACGGCGCGGCGGTCGTTTTGTGCGGTGCCGCGGCCGTTGGCGTACATCCAGCCGAGGCGGAATTGCGCGGCGATGTCGCCCTGCTGCGCTTCTTGTTGGGCGAGGGCGTAGGCTTCTTGGTCGTGTGCGGTTTCGGGGTCGGTTTTTTTCTTTTTGGTCAGCGGCAATTTCACTTGGTTCTCCGTATTTTTTGTGCGGGTGAGTGTCCTGATGTTCTACGGTTTTGGGGGTTTTTGTCCCTGCCCCCACCCCAACCCTCCCCCACGGGGGAGGGAGCTGTCCGGCGGTCTTTTTGCTAGTGGTTGCTGTTGCGCAAAACGCCACCTTTGTGCGGTTTTTTCTGTGGCTTATTGTCGCAGCATTGTTTGTAAGCCGGCAAAGAAATCTTCGTTTTTTTTCTGCTCTACGGCGGGGTCGGGCGGGGTGCGGCCATCGTGCCATTGCACGCCGTCGGTGGGCAGTTCGTCGAGAAAGCGGCTTGGTTCGGTGGTCTGTAGTTCGGCGCCGCGTCGCCGCGCTTTGGCATAGGAAAGCAGCAGGGTTTCTTTGGCGCGGGTCATGCCGACGTAGAGTAGGCGGCGTTCTTCGCGCTCGCCGTCGTCGCTGTCCATGCTATTGCGGTGCGGCAGTAATTCTTCTTCGCAGCCGGCGATGTAAACCACCGGGAATTCCAATCCTTTGGCGCTGTGCAGGGTCATCAGCTGGATGGCGTCTTCGTCTTTTTCTTGGCGGTCGAGGATGTCGAGCAGGGTGAGGTGCTGCATCAGGCCGTCCAGTGTCTCGAAGCGCTCTTCTTGTAGTTTGGCTATCCAAGCGCGCAGTTGCTCGATGCGTTTTTGCCGTACTTCGATTTTTGCCGGGGCTTTGTGCAGCTCAAAGAGGTAGTCGTCGTATTCGATGTCGGTGATGACGCGGTTCAAGATTTCCAGCGGCGGCTCGCTGTCGGCGTCGCGCTGCATCGCTTGTAGCCACTGGATGAAGGTTTGCAGGTTTTGGTAGGGCTTGCCGCCGATTTCGTTGGCAAAGCCGACTTCGCCAGCGGCAACGGATAGCGCGGTTTGCCGCCGTGCCGCGTATTCGCCCAGTTTGGCAAGCGTCGCCGCGCCGATTTCCCGCTTCGGGGTATTGACGACGCGCAGGAAGGCGGCGTCGTCGTCCGGGTTGTTAATCAGGCGCAGGTAGCCGAGCAGGTCGCGGATTTCGCTATGCTCGAAGAAGCTGGTGCCGCCGCTGATTTTGTAGGGCAGGCTTAACTCGCGCAGTTGTTGTTCGAAGATGCGCGCCTGGAAGTTGCTGCGGTAGAGGATGGCGAAGTCGCTGTTTTTTTTGTTGTCGCGGATTTTGCGCAGGTAGATGTCCTGCACGATTTGTTCGGCTTCGGCTTCGTCGCTGCGCGCGCTGATGACGTGCACGCCTTCGCCGGCGCTGAGTTCCGACCACAGGGTTTTTTCGACGACGTGCGGGTTGTTGGCAATCAGGGTGTTGGCGGCGGCGAGGATTTGCTGGTGGCAGCGGTAGTTCTGCTCCAGCTTGACTGTTTTCAGCGATGGGTAGTCTTCATGCAAATGGGCGAGGTTTTCCGGACGCGCGCCGCGCCAGGCGTAGATGGATTGGTCGTCGTCACCAACCGCGGTAAAGGCGGCCGCCGCGCCAGCGAGCAGTTGCAGTAGTGCGTACTGGCAGTCGTTGGTGTCCTGGTATTCATCGACCAAGAGGTAACGGATGCGATGCTGCCAGCGCTCGCACACCGTGTCGTTCTCTTTCAAGAGTGCCAGCGGCAGGGCGATGAGGTCGTCAAAATCGACGGCGTTGTAGGCGCGCAGCCGCTGGTCATAATGATGATAAATATGCGCCGCCAGCACCTGCGTTTCGTCCTGCGCCAGCGATTTCGCCGCCGCGACGCTGATGTTGGCGTTTTTATAAGCAGAAATTTGCGCCTGCAATTGGCGCACCACCGCCTCGTCTTCCTGTTTGCTTAACTCTTTTACCAGCGTCGCGCCGTCGCGCGCGTCAAAGACGGTGAAATTGCGGCGCAGCCCGGCGGCGAGGTGTTCTTTCTGCAAAATATCGAGGCCGAGGCGGTGGAAGGTGGAAATGTGTAAGCCGCGCGCCTCTTTGCCAAGCAGCGCCCGCACCCGCTCGCCCATTTCGCGCGCCGCCTTGTTGGTAAAGGTCAGCGCGAAAATGCCGTTTGCCGGATAACCCGCCGCGCGCACCAGCCAGGCGATTTTTTGCGTAATAACGCCGGTTTTGCCGCTGCCCGCGCCAGCGACGACAAGCAGCGGCCCGCCAAGGTAGCGGACGGCTTCGGTTTGTTGCGGGTTGAGGGCGGGCGCGGTGGTAGTCATGACAGACAGGGAAGATGAAGGGGCGGGCATTTTAAGGGAAAAGCGCGGCATCGTCCTTGTCCGCTACAAGTGGGAGGATTACCATGAGCGGCGCTTCGTGGCGATACTACCGGGACAAGGTTGTCGCGCTGCGAGCCATTCATTACTGAACTACCAAGGAGTTAGAAATGCAACAACTCATCCACCCCAAATCCTTTTATTACGGCTTTCCGGTCATCCTGCTCACTACCTGCGACGCAGCGGGCGCGAGTAACATCACGCCGATTTCGTCCAGCTGGTGCCTCGGCGACAATCTCGTCATCGGCCTTTCCACTAAAAGCAAGGCCTTTGAAAACCTGCAAACGGTGGGGGAAGCGGTCATCAACCTGCCGCACGACGGCCTCTGGGCGCAGGTCGAGCAGCTTGCCCCCCTCACCGGCAAGCAGCCGGTGCCGGAAGCAAAGCGAGACGCCTACAGCTACTGCGCCGATAAATTTGCCGCCGCCGGCCTCACCCGGCAAGCGGCGGAAACGGTGCGCCCGGCGCGCATCGCCGAATGCCCGCTACAGGCGGAAACCACGATGGCCGCCATCAACGAACGCGAGGGTTACGCCATCATCGAGCTGAAAATCCGCGCCATTTATGCAGACGACGCATTGCTTTTCGCCGCCGACAAAATCGACCCGGCGCAGTGGCATCCGCTGATTTACAACTTCCGCCACTATCAGGGACTTGCGCCGATGCAGGGCAAGAATTTCCGCAGCGAGGTGTGAGGCTGTGCCAATGGGTTCGTTTCCCTGTAATCACCGGAGTATTTTGATGAAAAAACTGCTAACGCTTGGCGCCGCGCTATTGCTCGCCGCCTGTAATCACGAGGAAACCGCCAAGGCGGAAACGGGCGCGACCGCGCCGCCCATCGTCGCCATTGGTGTGCATGATGAGGTGGTCAGCCTGCCGCAGTCGCCAGAGCGGCCGCTGATTTTGAGTTTTTGGTCGGCGACTTGCGGCATGTGCATCAAGGAATTGCGGGAGATTCAGCAGTTGCAAGCGGCGCACCCGCAGGCGGTCGATGTGCTGGCGCTCAATATCGACGGCGCGGACAGCAAGACGCTGCAAGCGGTCGCGGCGCGGCGCGAATTGACGGTGCCGGTCGCCGCCGACCAGCTGGGGGTAACGGCGGAACGCTACCGCGTCAGCGGCACGCCGACCAATTATTTGATTGGCCGCGATGGCAAGATTACCGCGCATAAGGAAGGGATGCTGGAGGCGGAGGAATTGCAGCGCTGGTTTTCGTTGCGTTAAGAGAAAAAGCCGCTGAATGCAGCGGCTTTTTTATGCTGGGCAGACTTGCTGTTTATAGCCGTTCGGCGATGCCCGCTTGTTTGAGGATGCTGTTGGCGGTATGACGCGATTGGATGGTAACGGGAACGCTGAAAGGTCGTTTGTCCAAAGGACTAAGCCAAATTTCATGGCTGCCTTTGCCTTGGCGTAATCGTGTACAGCCGTGCGCCAGCAAGAGGGCTTTAAGTGGCGCGTAATATCCGTTGCCCATTAGCAGATGGCCTCGTGCGCTTCTTGTAGCTGATGAAAATCGAGGCGGAAGTTGTCTTTTTCATCGCCATAGCCATGCAGGGCGTAGAGTTCGGGAGCGATTTGCCAGACGCGCTGGATGAGTGCTTCGTAGGCAGGTGCTTCGCTCACTAGACCAAGCGCTTCACATGTAGCAACCCAGTAGCGGCTTTCGGGGTCATAGGTAATGGCAACGGTGAAATCTTGCATCTTTGCTTCTCCTGTTTTTAAGAAAAACGCGCCAAAGGGCGCGTTTTCTGTCAGTTTTTGCGGTAGCGCAAATCCCAAACGCCGTGGCCAAGGCGTTCGCCGCGGCGCTCGAATTTGGTTTGCGGCCGCCATTCCGGGCGTGCGGCGTAACCGTCCGCGCCGCCGAGGTTTTGCCATTTTGCGTCGCCGGCGAAAACATCGCGCATCCATTCGGCGTATTCCGCCCAGTCGGTCGCACAGTGGATTTCGCCGCCGGCGCGCAGTTTGCGCCAGATGAGGTCGGTGAAGGGTTTTTGCACGATGCGGCGTTTGTGGTGCCGCGCTTTCGGCCAGGGGTCGGGGAAGTAGATTTGCACGCGCGCGAGGCTGTTATCCGCGGTGTGGTCGCGCAGGATGGCGACGGCGTCGTGGCGGATAAGGCGCAGGTTGTCGATGCCTGCGGCAGCGGCGGCGAGCATGGCATGGCCAACGCCGGGGCGGTGCACTTCGATGCCGATATAGCCCGCTTCCGGCGCGGCTTGCGCCATTTGCACCAGGCTTTCGCCGTTGCCGAAACCGATTTCGAGGATAAGGTCGCGCGCATCATTAAAAAGCGTGGCGGCATCGATGCGCAGCGTGTCATCGACGTCCAAGCCGTAGCGCGGCCAATGCTCGGCGAAGGCGCGTTCCTGCCCGGCGGTGATGCGTCCCTGGCGCAGGACGTAGCTGCGGATGCTGCGCGTTTTGTCCGCTTCAGTCGCGTTTGTCATGTTCGATGACAGCGTAGGCGGAGTGGTTGTGGATGGATTCGAAGTTTTCGGAGGAGACGCGGTATGCCTTGATGCGCGGGTCGGCATTCAAGCGCGCGGCGACGTCGCGCACGATGTCTTCGACGAATTTCGGGTTTTCGTAGGCGTGTTCGGTAACGTATTTTTCGTCCGGCCGTTTCAGCGTCGCCCAGATTTCGCAAGAACCTTCTTCTTCGCCGATGCGAATGAGGTCTTCCAGCGCAAACGGCGTTTTTTCGTCGTATTCGGCGTTGATGATGATGTGCGAGCGCTGGTTATGCGCGCCGTATTTGGAGATTTCTTTGGAGCAGGGGCAGAGGCTGGTCACGGCGACGGTGACTTCGACGCTGACGATGCAGTCTTCCGCGCCGCCGTCGGCGATGAGGGTAACTTCGTAGTCCATCAGGCTTTCGGTTTTGCTGACCGGCGCCTGTTTTTTCATGAAGTAGGGGAAGGTGAGGATGATGCTGCCTTCGGCGGCGTTCAGGCGTTTGAGCATTTCGCCGTGCAGGACGGCAAAGCCGTCCAGGCTGATGGCGCCCGCTTCGTTCAATAGGTGAATGAAGCGTGACATGTGCGTACCTTTTTGGTGGTGCGGCAGGGCGACGGTCATTTCGGCGGTGGCGACGGTCGGCTGCGGCCCGTGCGGGGTGGCGACGTGCAGCGGCATGCGGATGTCGCGGATGCCGACGCGGGTGATGGCGATGTTGCGGGTGTCGGGTTTTCCCTGAACGTCAGGGATGGTCGTTTGGTTCATTTCTCGGCTTTTATGTGGTTAAAGGGCGGCTATTATCGTTATAACGTCCGCAAGCTGCAATTTTGCCGCCCTGAATGTCGTCTTTAGCGGGCGAAGGTCGTAGTAATGCTGGCGCTACCGAGGCTGTGCGCCCAGACGTTAAAGCCGATGTAGGCGGTGGTCGCGTCTTGCGGCAGCTCAAGGCGTTCGCAGTCAAGCGCGTGGATGGTGAAGATGTAGCGGTGTGCGCCGTGGCCGGGTGGCGGGCAGGCGCCGCCGTAGTTATAGTCGCCGTAGTCGTTGCGTGCATGGCGCGCGTCGGCGGGCAGGTTGGCGGCAGCGTTTTCGTCCAGGCTGCGCAAGTCGGCGGGCAGGTTGATGATGTACCAGTGCCAGAAGCCGGAGCCGGTTGGCGCGTCCGGGTCGTAGCAGGAAAGCGCGAAACTTTTGGTGCCAACAGGCGGGTTTTCCCAGTGCAATGCGGGCGAGTGGTTTTGTCCGCCTGCGTCGCCGTGCACTTGGGCAAGCGGCAGGGTGTCGTTGTCGCGGAAATTGGGGGAGGTGAGGGTGAAGGTTGTCATGGGGTTCTCCAGATTTATAGGTAAATCATTTGCCCGCCAGTTTTTTGGCGAAGCGCCAAAAGGGGCGAAGCAATAACCAGCCCCAGCGGAATGGCTTGAGTAGTTTACGCATTTGCCGGAGGTAGACGCGCAAATCATCAGCCAATTGCCGGTCGTTAAAGGCGGTGCGCTGCAATTCCTCATGGATTTGCTGGAAATGGCATTCGAGCATGGGTTTGATGCGCTGCTCGATGGCTTGATTAAGCTGATGCTCAATGAGCTGATTAAAACGATGCTCCATCGCTTGCTGCAATTGTTGCTCCAAATGATTTAATTGCTGGCTTTGCTCGCTAAGTTGATGCAACAGCGTGTGCATCATGCCGGTAAATTCGGGCTGTTTTGCCAATTGCATCCGTAGCAGGCTATTACGATAAAGCACTTGGTAATCTAGATGTTTATTGAGACCAGCATGAATGGAATTGCCATAGCTATCGCTAGCATCATGGCTTCCGCGTTGGTGATAACAGGCAAGTGATTGGTCGATGGTGCCGATATCACCCAGCAGCAGAATGCGCAGATTGTAATCCCAATCGCCCAATACCGGTAAATCTGCGTTATAGCTGCCAATTTGCTTTATGACCTCACGCCGAATTAACAAACAAATATTGGGAATCGCATTGCCAACCAGCATTTCCGCTAAATCAATACGCTCGCGCCAATAGGGAAAAGGTTTGACTTCCCGCTCTATTATCCGGGAATTGATAATTTCCTCGCGCACCACCTCGCATTTGGTGGCGACGGCGGCATAGCGGGCATTACGAGGGTTTTCGAGAAAGGCAACCGTTTCTTCCAGAAAGGTCGGACGCCAGCTGTCATCATCATCATGCATGACCAAATAATCACCGCTGGTGCCGGCAATAGCTGCGTTAGATGCGGCTTCCATACCAAGGCTTTGTGCATGATGTTTGACGGTCAGCCGTCCGCGAAAGGTTGCCGCATGGATTTTTAGTAGCTGATTGACGGCTTCTGGGTCGCCGCCATCATTTATCAATGACAAATGCCAATTGTCGTACGTTTGGGCAAGGACACTTGCCAAGGCGCGCGCCAATAATACCGGTCTATCCTTGGTGCGCATGATAATGGTGACTTTGCCGTGTTGTTTCAGATTGCGACTAAAATTCTGGCTATTAGGAAAAAAACGAATCATGGGTTAATCCTTAGGAAAATTGTTGTAAAACGAGCGGCGGAAAATAACTCATGTGTGCTTGGATAAATTCGTGCAAAAATTGTCGCTGCTGCGCATCGGCATGGAGCCACCAATAGCGCATTTGCCCAATCATCCAGTATGAATAGCGCAGTACCAATCCTACTTCTTCGATATTTTCCGGCATTTTTGTAGTGATAAGAGACATATTGCTATCATGGTCGAAAGTGGCGCAATGCTCCAAACTCATAAATAATTGCAATTCTTCAGAAGTGGGCGAAAGTATATAAATACCAAGCGCCGCAAGCACTTCTTTATTGCCAATATCTGATAACGTTATGGGCAAGCTGTTTTCATGAAAAAGTTTCTGCACGCTGTCTAGCGCGCCTGCCTGGAATTGGCGGATATATTCTTGATTATGTGCCTGCTGACTTTCTGCCTGCACCGCTTCGGCTTTACCTTCGGCAGTGAAAGCATAATATCGGGTCGTCCCTTCTGCCGTAGAATGCAATAGCTCAAGAGGGGCAATCGCTTGCCAAAGTTCGCATTGTGTATTGAGTGCGGCAAAATCGCTGGCAAAGCAGGATTCCATTAAACCAGCCGCATAGCGATTGCCTTTGGCGGCAGGCCATAGACCATAATAAAAACCGCCGATTCCATTGGATGCACTGTATTTTTTCAACAGGCTATTCAGGCTAGTTTGCATTGTCGCATGCCAACCCATATCTACTATCGCCTTGCGTTTTTTGTCAAAGAGTTCCATTTGTCGGAAATATTGCAATGCCGCCTGTAAATGTTCTTTATGCTGGTGCTGTAAACAGGTAAATATTTCGTGGCTGTGTTTTTGCAAAAGCGCAATAAAGCGTGGCTGGGTGTCTGGCCAAAATAGCAGCGTATCGAGAGAGCCAAACATCTCCAATGCTTCTGCCTGCAATGCCTTAGCCTCATGTAGCCCGGCGCGTGCAATGGCGTGACTAATGCTAACCCTGCCATCTGTTGAAGCTAAAAAGTCGGCAAATTCATAATCAATCTGTTTGGCCGTACTTTGTCCAAGACCGGCAATGATATTGAGGGCAGCGCGTGAGATATGCAGGTAATGCGCCTCTACCGTACCCCGCGCTGCCATGCCGGCAGTTTCCCAGGCACGCTGCATTAAATAGCCATCGCGGGCGCAGAAATAGAGACGCTCAATTTGATGCAATTGCACCCGTTCTGCCAGCCATTGCACGAAGCAGGCGAGCGTCATGCCACCCATGATTTGCCCAAGGCGATACCATTGCTGCTCCGGTGTTTTTTCGCGAATATTTTGCGCTGCGTCTTGTAAATCAAGATGGCGTTTTAGGCGGGAGACTGGCAATAAATGCGGGTCAAGTTTGGCGCCAACGCGGCGCTCGGAAACCACGCGGCGATAAACAAGTGTGGTAATACCTTTTTGTTTTGGCATTGCTATATCTGCATGGAAGTCATCCCCAATATGCAAGATTTTGGCATCGTGCAAGGTAGGAAACAGCGCTTGCCAGATATTGCCACTCGCTTTGGTCGCGCCGATTTCGGCAGAAACGTGCAAAGATTGCCAACCTTGATAGCTATTGTCCTGCAAAACTTCCGCAAGAAATTTGCTTGGTAGATACATATCAGAGACAAATATCCAGGGTTTATGACGCACATTAAGCTGGCGGGTTAGTTCCAAAATATCAGGAACGGCAAAAAGTAATTGTTTTTCGACAAAGCGCTCTACTTCGGCTGCCAGTTTATATTCGCTAAAATCGGCTAATAGCGCAGGTAACTCGGCATAGATTTGTGCAAGTGTAATATCTTCTGCTTGTGGATTTTTCTGGCGGGCGATACGTTCTGCTTGTTCGCGTGCCATGGCAAAGCCTTTAACCTTGCGGCCATAAACCTGTAGCAGGCGACGTTCAACTTCGGCAAAAACATCAATAGGGCTATTGAGCAGGCGGGTTAATGCTGTATCAAAGATGTCAAAGGAAACGATATCTACTTTTTCTGCTTGTGCCAGTGCTTGTGCAATAAATGCCTCATCTATTTGCCAGTTTTTTAGGGGGTTTCCTGCGGGAAGCGGGAATGGTCCAAACAGTTTTCGCGCGTGTTCTTTTTTTAGCATGATCACAATATCCTCGCTGTCTGAATTGCATATTGAGTTATTGCCCACCATTAGTTTGTTTGCTAATGGTGGGCGGGGATAAAAAGTCTTTCTAGCAATCCTTTATCTATGTATATCAGATTGACATTAGTGCATGAAAACAGGATATATCCCTGTTCGTTCATCAATTCTGTCATTCTGTTTCCTTCGCCAGGCGCATAGCCTTCAGAGGGTTCAAGCTGGACAAACAGCGGTCGCCAGCGGGAAAAATCTATATCTTTCACAATATCTAAATCTTTTCCTTCTATATCTATAGAAAGAAGCAGTATTTGTTTGTCTTTTGGTATATGGGTGGCAAAGAACTGGTTAGGTCTTATTGCCGGAACACGTACGATTTCTTGAATACCGACAGCACCGCCATGCCATTCTTCTACGAATCTTTTCTCCAGAGATGAGAGTTCATGATGGCGGGAAATATACAGCTCGATGTTTTCTAAATCTTCATTGGTAACTGCTGCATACACAACCTGGTCATGCGGGCGGGCTTTTTTCAGGTCATCTAGCAATGCCGGATTTGCCTCAACTAGAATGCCGTTCATGCCGGTGTATTTATGCAGCAGATAGGTATTGTTTCCGGCAAAAGCATGATTGCCACCGATTTCTATATAGATATAGTCCGACCAGTCGCCAATATGTCCCTGTCTTTGTAGGGCGCGGGCAATGGAAAAAATGATAAGGTCTTCGCCGCATTGTCCGTAATGTTCTTCCAGCATGGAAGGAATTGTGGCGCTTTTGATATCCGCCTCATATGTGCGTTGGTAAACAAAGGGATTGGGAACAGGCATGAAAACTCCGTTTTGTATTTAGCTTGATGGGATTGTGAGCGTCCTGCAGAGGATGTTTGCATAGGCAGGGCGCTTGTTGTGGATTGTTATACGCAGTTCGGGGCATCCGGCAGCGATACCGGATGCCCCGAAAGCTGTACGGCGAGCGTTTATTTGCGCGCTTCGCCTTCGCGGGTGATGACGACCCAGCCTTTGAGCTGCTCAATGCGCTGCTGGCCGGGCAGGTAGGTGCCGACGTGTTCGATGTTGGAGGCGCTATAGGCGGTGGCGGTGCGCGCCATTTCCGCCATGTCGCGCCCCAGCAGCAGGCCGCGGATGGTGCCAGCGACCATGGCGTCACCCGCGCCAACGGTACTGGCGACGCGCACGCGCGGCGGTTTGGCATGCACTGCTTCGTTTTTGGTGATAAACCACGCGCCTTGTCCGCCCATGGAGACGACGACGATTTTCATGCCGCGCGCGATGTAATTGCGTGCTTCGGCGATGATGTCGGCGTCGGTCGGCAGTTCGCGGCCGCACATTTCTTGCAGCTCGTGGATGTTGGGTTTGATCATGTCCGGCAGGATGTCGGCGCTCATGGTTTCCGTCAGCGCCTTGCCGCTGCTATCGACGACGATGTATTCGAATTTGCCGCTGTATTTGGCGACGATGCGGGCGTAGAGGTCTTTGTCGATGCCCGCCGGCAGACTGCCGCCCATCATCAGGACGCGCGCGACGCCGACGTGCTGGTCGATGTAATCCCACAATTGTTGTTGGTATTCTTCGGGGACAAAGAGGCCGGCGGGGTTGATGTCGGTGGTTTCGCCGTTGCTGCCATCGACGATTTTGACGCAGGTGCGGGTTTCGCCGGGGACGCGGATGCAGTGGTCAATGACGCCGTGCGTTTTGAAGGTGCGGACGAAGCGCTCTTCGTTTTCCGCACCCATGAAGCCGGTGGCGCTGGTGCTGATGCCGGCGTCGGCGAGGTTGATGGCAACGGTCAGGCCTTTGCCGCCGACAGTGATGTCCACCGCCTGCGCGCGGTTTACGGCGTCGCGTTGCCAGCCATCGACGTGGATGGTCATGTCTATGGCGGGGTTGGCGGTGATGGTGATGACTTCCATGGTTTCTCCTGTATGTTTCAGAGGTTGGAATTTTTGGCGGGATTTAGTAAAAATTTGCGTGCATTATACGGTTTAGCAACGCGGGCGGGGATTTTTTTGGAATGTTGTCAATATAAAAGCCAGAGCATGAACTCTGGCTTTTCAGTTTGGCTGCTTAGAGCAACATATTCGCAAAAATGAGACCGAAGACAAGGCTAAACGCCATGCTGAGCAAGCCCGGTATCATGAAGCTGTGGTTGAGGATAAAGCGGCCGATGCGCGTCGTACCGGTGGTATCGAAGTCAATAGAGGCGATAATTGGGCCGTAGTTCGGAATGAAAAAGTAGCCGTTTACCGCAACAAAGGTACCAACCATGACCGCTGGCGGAATGCCGAGCGAGACGCCAAGCGGGAAAAGCGTGGCAACGGTTGCGCCCTGACTGTTTACCAGTACAGAGAAGGCAAACAATGCAAAGGCAAATGTCCAAGGCGCTGTTTCTACCAAACCAGAGACCATGACTTTTAGTTCGCCAAGGTGCGCATCAAACAGTGTATCGCCAAGCCAGGCAACGCCGAAGATAGCCATCGCCGCACGCATCCCGGCATGGAAGACTGAGCCACGGGTAATCGCCGTGCCGTCCGGCTTGCAGAAAACGATAATGAGCGCACCGGCGGTCAGCATGATGATTTCGATGGTGTGCGCCATGGTGAGCCATCTGAATGCCTTGACCGGGTTGATGTCCGGATTGGTGGTGAATTCGCCACCAAACGCCATGAGCTGAATTTTTGTCGGGATAAGTTGCGCCAGTTTGCCGCTGTTAATCCAGAAGGGGCGGAAATGGGTGTCCGAGCCGAGGATAACGACCAAAATGGCAGCAAAGACGAAGATAAAAAGGGAAATTTTTGCGGTGCGACTGCCGCTAGCGCTTTCCATCTCGCCTTCAGACACTTGAGCAGAATAGATTTCTTGGTAGGCGGGGTCTTTCAGGCGGCGTTGATATTCCGGGTCGTCCTTCAGCTCTTTGCCCATCTTATTGACGAAGATGCAGGCGATAGCGATACCAAGTACCGTGGATGGCATGGTAATCATCAGGATTTGCCCGATACTGAGGTGGTATGGCGTGAGGTAGGTAACGGCAGAAGTTACCGCCGCGGCAATCGGGCTGGCAACGATAGAAAATTGCGAGGCAATAACCGCCATTGACAGCGGGCGTTCCGGGCGGATGCCGTTACGGCGTGCGACTTCAGCAATCACCGGCAGTACCGAATAGGCGACGTGTCCAGTGCCGGCGAAAATGGTGAATATATAAGTAATCGCCGGCGCCATGAAAGTGATGTATTTCGGATTTTTGCGCAAAAGACGGGTCGCCGCCTTGACCATCAAATCAAGACCACCGGCGGCCTGCATCGCAGACGCCGCAGCAACCACCGCCATCATCATCAACATGACGTCAATTGGTGGACTGCCCGGTTCCAATTCAAAAATAAAGACCAGGACGACAAGGCCGAGACCGCCAAAGACACCAAGGCCAATACCGCCTGCCCGTGCGCCGAGCAGGATACATGCCAACACAATGATGAACTGTATGAGGAATAACATAAGGGCTCCAATTTTTCGATAAATCAGTGGGTTTAAGCGATACGGGAAAACCGCGGCGCCGCCGGGATGATTACCAACGTTTTCTCCTTGTTTTGCCAAGAGAAATCTGCGATGCATCTAAAACGTTAGTAATAATCTGTGTGGCATTGTAGTACAGATGACCAGGCGGTAACACAGCAAAATCCACATTTTTTATCACCTGATTTACTACTGATTTTTACACTTTTAATTCAAATGGCTAATCTGTAAACATTGAGACAAAAACAAGCATTGCACAGAATATTTATGTGGTTTTTTGTGTCCACACCAATTTTATTTGTTTGATTTACTGCAGTGCGGCGAATAATTCCACACAAAAACACGTATTTATTGCGTTTTCTGCAACCCCATCCCCCTGTTTACCCAAGCGGCGCATTTGTCAGCGCATGGCAATACTATTTCCTTACGGTTTTGTTAAAATAATCTCTCACCCACCTCACCATTCAAAAATATGCTACTGAATAAACGACAATTACTCGGCAGAGGCGGCGTATTAGCGTTAGGCGCGACATTGCCGCTTGCCGCTCAGGCAGAAACCCCGTTAGAACGCGCCATCAACGAGCGCGTGCGACAAATGCGCGGCGAAGGACGCCTTGCCGGCGATGAACGCACCGCCTGGTTGGTGCATGACTTGGTTGCCAACCGTCCCTTGGCACAAATCAACGCCCACGTCCCGCTGCAATGCGCCAGCCTGGTCAAGCCGTTCGTCATCCAGGCCTATCTCCTCACCCATTACCTCAAAGATTCCGGCCTCTACCCGATGAGCCAGCGCGTGCAGGACGAAATGCGCGGCATGGTGGTTGCCAGCAACAACGAATTCACCAACCACCTCTTCAAACGTCTCGGTGGACCGCAGGGCGTGCAGTGGATGCTGAAAAAACAGGCGCCGCAGATTTTCCGCAATATCCAAATCGTCGAAAACATCCCGGCGCAGGGGCGCACCTATAAAAACCGCGCTTCCGCCGCCGATTACGACCGCTTCCTCCGCGCCCTGTGGGCAAACCAACTGCCCGGCGCGCAATACCTGAAGCAGATTATGTCCATCCCCAACCCTGACCGTATTCGTTCGAAAACCCAATTCGTGCCGCAAAGCGCGACGGTTTACGACAAAACTGGTTCGACCGCGATGCTCTGCGGCAATTTCGGCATTATCGAATGCAAGGTTGGTGGCCGCAGCTATCCCTATACCATCTCGGCGATTATCGAAAAAGACAGTCCGGCCGGAAACTATTCCAGCTGGATTACCAGCCGCAGTAACGTCATCCGCGAAATCTCCGATATCGTCTATTTGAACTTCGCCCGCGCCCACGGTATTGGCTGATTTCTAGCCGTTTTCCCGTTTTGACACTAAAAAATGTTGAGAGTATGATGCGCCCTCCCGCGACCCCCCTCCCCCGGCAAATTGACCCTTGGGTCTATGCCAAAAACCGTTGCCGCGACAGCGGCGAGCTGCCTTTGGCAGATACCGAAACGCTGCAACAATGGACAGGGTCGCACGATGACGTCGTGCATTATTCCCTCGAAGGATCAGTGGACAAAGACGGACAATGCCGCCTTGGTGGTCATGTACGCGCCGTTTTGCACACCCAATGCCAGCGCTGTCTCGAACCGATAACGCTGGAAGTTGCCCATGCCTTTGATTACGTCCTGATTCGTGATCAATCCCTCGAAGACAATGTAACCGACGGCAGCGAAACCCTGATCTGCGCTGAAGACGAACTCGACTTGGCGTGGTTTATTGAAGAAGAAGTCCTGCTGGCAATGCCGATGATTGCCAAGCACGATGATTGCAGCCTGCCGCAGACCGGCGCGCGTGACCCTCTGCCGCAGGCAGAAACGCAGAACCCGTTTGCGGCTTTGAAAGACTTACTGGAAACCAAGGAGCATTCCCATGGCCGTTCAACAGAATCGTAAAACCCCCTCCAAACGCGGCATGCGCCGTGCCCACGACGCCCTTTCCGGCAAAACCATCTCTACCGACAAGCACAGCGGTGAGCGCCATCTGCGTCACCACGTTACCAAAGACGGTTTCTATCGTGGCCGCCTTGCTATCGTCCGTCCCCGCGACGCGCAACAAATCGAAATCGAAGAATAAAAGCTGATTGCATCAATGAGCACGAAACAGCCGCCTGTCATTGCTATCGACGCGATGGGCGGCGATATTGGTTTGGACGTCACCCTAGCCGCCATCGCCCATATCCAAAAGAGCCATCACGATGTGCGCATGATTGTCGTCGGCGACGAGTTGGTCATTCGCAGTCATAAATCCTTTGGCGCAATCGATAGCGCGCGCATTGACATCCACCACACCACACAAGTGGTCGCGATGGACGAGGCTCCCGCCAACGTCTTGCGCCACAAAACAGACTCCTCCATGTGGAAGGCGATCGAACTGGTACGCGACGGCAAGGCGCAGGCCTGTGTCAGTGCCGGCAATACTGGCGCATTGATGGCGAGTAGCCGTTACATTCTGAAAATGCTGCCCGGCATTTCCCGACCGGCGATTTGTGCAGTCGTTCCCTCGCGTGGCGGCCATGTGCATTGGCTTGACCTCGGTGCCAACGTTGATGCCAAACCGGAACAGCTGGTGCAATTTGCGGTAATGGGATCGGAGCTGGTCAAGGCCGTTGACGAAAAACCCAATCCCATTGTTGGTTTACTCAACATTGGTGAAGAAGCGATCAAGGGCAATGACATGGTCAAGGAAACCAGCAAATTGCTGGAGAAAACCGGTCTGAATTATTGCGGTTTTGTTGAAGGCAATGACATTTTTCTTAAGGAAAAGTTGGACATCGTCGTCTGCGACGGTTTCGTCGGTAACGTCGCCCTGAAATCGGTCGAAGGCATTGCCAAATACATTCAGACGACGCTGGAGCAAGAATTTCGCCGCAACTTCTTCAGCAAACTGGCCGCATTATTTGCACTTCCCGTCTTGCGCCGCACCAAACAGCGCATTGACCCGCGTCGCTACAACGGCGCCACTCTGCTGGGATTACAGGGTATCGTTATCAAAAGTCACGGCAACGCGGATGAACTAGCATTTGCCAATGCCATCAATGTCGCCCGTCTTGAAATCACCAACGGCATCATCGAACACATCCGCTGCCAGCTTAACCGCCAGCAGAATCGCCCCTCCGCCGAAGAACAATCTGCATGATTTATAGCAAAATCCTCAGTAGCGGCAGCTATTTGCCGCAGCGGATTATGACCAACCACGAATTCGCCGAACGGATGGATACCTCCGACGAGTGGATTCGTACCCGTACCGGCATCGAGCAGCGCCACATCGCCGCACCGGATGAGAGCAGCACCGATCTCGCTTACCAGGCAGCGCTTGACGCCATCCAGGCAGCAGATATTGATCCGGCAACGATTGACCTGATTATTGTCGCGACCTCTACCCCGGAACACGTTTTTCCCAGTAACGCCAGCCAATTGCAGATGCGCCTCGGCTGCCAGGCGATTGCCGCCTTTGATATGCAGGCCGCCTGCTCCGGCTTTATCTTCGCATTGGCAACCGCCGATAACTTCATCCGTGCTGGCAATTGCAAACGTGCGTTGGTCATTGGTGCGGAGTTATTTAGCAATATTATTGATTGGAGTGACCGCAGTACTGCCATCCTCTTTGGCGACGGTGCTGGTGCGGTTATCCTCGAAGCATCCGCTGAACCCGGCATCCACGGCTCGATATTGCACAGCGATGGCCGTTACAAAGATTTGCTTTTCGTCCCGCGCGGCAGTGGGTCTGCCGCAGCGACCCTCGGCGATCGTTTGCCCTTCATCCACATGGAAGGACGCGAAGTTTTTAAAGTGGCGGTGCGCACCCTATCCGGACTTGTCAGCGAATTGCTGGAACAGCAGCAAATGCAGGCCGAAGACATTGACTATCTGATTCCGCATCAGGCCAATTTGCGCATCATCAAAGCGACCGCCGAGCATCTGAACTTGCCGATGGAAAAAGTCATTCTTACCGTTGCCGAACATGCCAATACCTCAGCAGCCTCCATCCCGCTGGCGTTGGATTACGGTATTAAAAACGGTACGATACGGCGCGGCCACAAACTGCTGCTAGAAGCCTTTGGCGGCGGCTTTGTTTGGGGCGGCAGCATTATCACCTACTAAATAACAGAGGAGCGCGAGATGGCGACGATTGCATTGATTTTTCCCGGTCAGGGTTCACAAAGCCCCGGCATGCTCAAGGAACTGGCAGCGACTTACCCCGTTGTGCAGCGGCGCTTTCAAGAAGCCTCCGACGTACTCAAACTCGACCTGTGGCAAATTAGCCAAGACGAAGCAGGCAACCAGCTAGACCAAACTGCCATTACCCAACCCGCGCTACTCGCCGCCGGTATCGCTTGCGCCGACATCCTGCGCGACGAATGCGGCATCAACGCGCCTTTTATGGCGGGCCACTCGCTTGGCGAATACACCGCCCTTTGTGCCGCTGGTGCGATGACTTTCGCCGAGGCAATCCAACTCGTCCACATGCGCGGCAAAATCATGCAAGAAGCGGTCGCGCCTGGTGCGGGTGCAATGGCAGCGATTTTGGGCTTGGCCGATGAAGACGTCATCAGCGTTTGCAATCGTACCCCCGGTAAAGTTAGCGCCGCCAATTTCAATTCTCCCGGACAGGTTGTCATCGCTGGCGAAACCGCAGCGGTAGAAGCGGCGGTGGAAGCGGCGAAACAAGCCGGTGCCAAACGCGCCGTTACCCTGGCGGTCAGCGTTCCCTCACATTGCGAGTTGATGCGCGTGGCGGCCGGAAAACTCGGTCTGCATCTCAGCAAAATTAACTGGCAAAAACCACAGGCAACCATTATTCACAACGTGGACGCGCAAACACATGACAGCGTCGGCGGCATTGAAGCGGCACTCGGTGCGCAACTCTATCAGCCGGTGCGCTGGGTTGAATGCATTGAGGCACTGGCTACCCGTGGTGCGAATCTCTTTATTGAAGCCGGGCCGGGCAAAGTGCTTACCGGTCTAAATAAACGCATTGATAAATCGCTGCGTACTATCGCCTTTGACCATCCCGACAGCGTTGCTGCTGTCCGTCAAGCCCTCACGGAGACCCCATGAATCTGCAAGAGCAAGTTGCCCTCGTAACCGGTGCCAGTCGTGGTATCGGTCGCGCTATTTTGGAAGCCCTCGGCCGCGAAGGTGTAACCGTTATTGGTACTGCCACCAGCGACAACGGTGCTGAAGCCATCAGCCGCTACATCAGCGAAAGCGGCTTTAAGGGCTGTGGCAAAAAACTCTCCGTCAATGACAACGATGCGGTTGAAGCCCTGATTAAGGATATTGGCGACAGCTTTGCCCCGGTCGGCATCCTTGTTAATAACGCAGGCATCACCGACGATAACCTGCTAATGCGGATGAAAGCGGAACAATGGGATAACGTCATTGATACCAACCTAAGCAGCGTTTACCGCCTGAGTAAAGCGGTGCTGCGCGACATGATGAAAGCCCGCTGCGGCCGCATTATTAACATCACCTCAGTGGTTGGCGTCATGGGTAACGCAGGTCAAACCAATTACGCCGCCGCCAAGGCAGGACTTATCGGCTTTTCCAAATCGCTGGCGCGCGAGGTTGGCTCGCGCGGTATTACCGTGAATTGCATCGCCCCCGGTTTCATTCAAACAGATATGACCGACAAACTGCCGGAAGAGCAGAAAAAACAACTCGCTGAACAAATCCCGCTCGCCAAGCTGGGACAAGTAGAAGACATCGCCGAGGCAGTCGTCTATCTGGCGCGCGCCGACTACATCACCGGCGAGACGCTAAACATCAACGGCGGCATGTATATGCTGTAAACCCGGCCGCCCGCCGCCGTGTGGCAATTGCCCCATAAACCTTTTACAATACGCCCCCTTCAATCACAACCCAGGAAAAACACACCATGAGTAATTCAATCGAAGAACGCGTCATCAAAGTGATCGCAGAGCAGTTGAGCGTTGATGAGGCGCAGGTCAAGCCTGAAGCCGCCTTCATTGACGACCTCGGCGCTGACTCACTCGATCTCGTTGAACTCGTTATGTCATTGGAAAAAGAATTTGACTGCGAAATCCCTGACGAAGACGCAGAAAAAATCACCACCGTGCAAACCGCTATCGACTACGTCAAAGCTAACAGCAACGGCTAAACGGGTCGCCAGGCAAGCCACGGTAGTACCAACTGCTGTGGCTTTTTTGTATCCCATACCCGCGCGGCTTACCGCCGGGCAGCAGTAACGGCAGGAAACACATGACGCAAACCACCCGCAGCAGAGCCATACCACGTGTCGTCGTGACCGGCATGGGCATAGTCAGCCCGGTCGGCAGCAGCATCACCAGCGCCTGGGAAAACATCCTCACTGGCAAGAGCGGCATCACCCCCATCACCGATTATGACCCCTCGGATTTGCCCGTGCGCTTCCGTGGCGCCGTCCAGGGCTTTGAGCTTGGCCGCTATCTTGACGTAAAAGAAGCGCGCAAAATGGACGGCTTCATTCATTACGGCTTCGCCGCCGCCGCCGATGCCATCAGCGACAGCGGGCTCGATTTTAGCCACGCCGCGCTGGCCGAACGCAGCGGTATCATCATCGGTTCCGGCATCGGTGGCCTGCCGGGCATGCTGGACGGCTACCGCGAATTTCTCGAACGTGGCGCGCGCCGCGTCTCACCGTTTTACGTGCCGAAAAACATCGTCAACATGATTGCCGGCAACCTTTCTATCCGCTACGGCATCAAGGGGCCAACGCTTGCCACCGTTACCGCCTGCGCCAGCGCCACCCATTCCGTCGCCCAAGCCTACCGCATGATACAAATGGGTGATGTTGACGTAATGATTGCCGGCGGTGCAGAAAGCGCAGGCAACGACATGGGCATCGCCGGCTTCGCCGCTGCCAAAGCGCTTTCTACCCGCAACGACGAACCGCAGCGCGCCTCACGCCCGTGGGACAAAGACCGCGACGGCTTCGTCTTGGGCGACGGTGCCGGCGTACTCGTCCTCGAAAGCCTCGAACACGCCCTGGCGCGCGGCGCGACCATTCACGGCGAAATCATCGGCATGGGTATGAGTTCGGACGCCTACCACATGACCGCCCCGCTCGAAGACGGTGCCGGCGCGGCACGCTGCATGAGCCTCGCCCTCAAAGACGCGGACATCGCCGCAGAAGCGGTGGATTACATCAACGCACACGGCACCTCAACCCCGGCGGGCGACATCGCCGAAACCCGTGCTATCAAAAAAACCTTTGGCGAACACGCCTATCGCCTCGCTGTCAGCAGCACCAAATCAATGACCGGACACGCCCTCGGTGCCGCCGGTGGCCTGGAAGCCATCTTCAGCCTGCTCGCCCTGCGCGACCAAATCGCGCCGCCAACCATCAACCTCGACCAGCCCGGCGAAGGCTGCGACCTTGATTACGTGCCGCACCAGGCGCGACCGATGAAAATCGACATCGCCCTTTCCAATTCCTTCGGCTTTGGTGGCACCAATGCCTGTATCCTGCTGCGACGGTACCAACCATGAAACGCCTTATCCTCAACCTCTTCCTTACCATCATTCTGCTCGCCGCCTGGGCGCTGGGCGTCTTCTACCTGCAATACCAAAAAGCACTGAACGCGCCGCTCGTTACCGAAGGTGACGGTATCGTTACCGTCAAACCCGGCGATACCCTCACCAGCCTCAACCGCGAGCTCAACCGGCGCGGCATCATCCACAGCGACTGGGTGCTGCCGATGTATGCCCGCCTCAACCCGCAGGCGGCAAACATCAAGGCGGGCGACTACCGCATTGACCCTAAAGCCAGCCTGCCCGCGCTGATTAACGACATCACCAACGGCAAAGTGGTGGTGTACAACATCACCGTCGTCGAAGGCAAAACCTTCAAAGACCTACGCGCCAACCTCGAACAAACCGCAGGCATCGAACACATACTGAACAATAAAACGGACGCGCAAATCGCTACCCTGCTCGGCATCGACGGCCACCCGGAAGGCTGGTTCATGCCGGAAACCTACCAGTTCCACCGTGGCACCAGCGACCTCGAACTGCTAAAACGCATGCATGGCGAAATGCAGAAAACGCTGGAAGCCGCCTGGCCGAACCGCGCCGACGACCTGCCCATCACCACCCCTTACCAGGCACTCATCCTCGCCTCCATCATTGAAAAAGAGACCGGGGTGGCGAGCGAACGCCCACAAATCGCCGGCGTCTTTGTGCGTCGCCTGGAAAAAGACATGCTGCTGCAAACCGACCCCAGCGTCATCTACGGCGCCGCCGACTACCACGGCGACCTGACGCGCAAGCACCTGCAAACCGACACGCCGTACAACACCTACATCAACAAAGGCCTGCCGCCGACCCCCATCGCCCTGCCCGGCAAGGCGAGCATCGAAGCCGCGTTACACCCGGCTGACGGCGACAGCCTCTACTTCGTCGCCGATGGCAAAGGCGGCCACACCTTCAGCGCCACCTACGAAGAACACCAGCAGGCAGTCGCCCGCTACCTCAAACAACAGCAGCAGCCCAAATGAGCGGGCGCTTCATCACCCTGGATGGCAGCGAAGGCGTCGGCAAAAGCAGCCAACTCGCCCACATCCAGACGTGGTGCGCCGCCAACGGCATTCCCGCCCACTACGGACGCGAGCCAGGCGGCACGCCCTTTGGCGAGCGCCTGCGCGACGTCTTGCTAGACCGCACGACCAACGCCGACTCCTTAAGCGAACTGCTGCTGCTCCTCGCCGCCCGCCGCGCCCACCTGCAACAACGCATCCTGCCCGCCCTCGCCCGCGGCGAATGGTACATCTCCGACCGTTACCGCGACGCCACCTACGCCTATCAGCACTACGGGCGCGGCATCCCGCAAGCGACCATTGCCGCACTCGAAGCGGCAAGCGACACCGACCACCCCCCCGACCTCGCGCTGATACTCGACTGTAGCCCCGCCACCGCCAGCGCGCGCCTGGCACAGCGCGGCGCCGCGCAAGACCGCTTCGAAGCCGAAGACGCCGACTTCTTCGCCCGCGTCGCCGCCGGTTACCGCGCCCGCGCCAAAGAAACGAACGCGGTATTGATAGACGCCGAAGGCGACGAACAAAGCGTCTTTGCCCGCATCCGCCCGCATTTAGAAGCACTGCGCCAAGCCTGAACCACCATGCTCCCCTGGACCGACCTGCACTATCGCGGCCTCGACCGCCTCGCCGACCAACTGCCCGCGACCCTGCTTCTCATCGATCCGCAGCGCGGCAATGCCGACGACATGGCGCAAGCCATCATCGCCCGCGCCCTTTGCCTGGAAGCGGGCGAGCGTCCCTGCGGCCATTGCAAAGCCTGCCACCTGCTCGCACAAGGCACCCACCCCGATACCGCAAGCTATTTTGAGCCCTGCAAAATCGAAGACATCCGCGAACTCGGCGAGACCCTGCAAAAAACCCCGGCCATCGGCGCGCTGCGCATCACCTACCTCGGTGCCATCGACAGCTACAACCCCTACGCGCTCAACGCCCTGCTGAAAACCCTGGAAGAGCCGCCGCTGCACAGCCGCTTCATCTTGAGCGCGACCAACCGCCGCGCGGTCAAAGCGACCATCTTGAGCCGCAGCCACGTCGTTACCCTGCCACAGCCAAGCGCCGAGCAGGCGCAAGCCTGGCTTATCGACGCGCACCAATTCAGCGCCGAACAGGCTGCCGCCAGCCTCGCCTTGCACCACGGCAACCCGCATCAGGCGCTTGCCCACCCGGACGCGCCCGACCCGCTGGCAGACATCGACCTGCTCATCGCCTACCTGCGCCAACCGCAGCGGGCGACCGCCTACCTGCATCACCTCGACCGCCTCAAGGACGGCGACTTGAACGACTACCTGCAAAGCCAGCTGGAAGCCATCATCAGCTGCCGCCAGTTGAACAACAGCGAACCCCGCCTGCACCAATACCAGAGCGACCTGCAAGCACTCGACCTGAACCGCCTGCATACCCTCTATGCCCGCCTCAGCGAACTGCGCCGCCCAGAGCGGCAGCAAATCGGGCAAACCCTGAACATCAAGGCGCTGCTGCTGGAAACCTGCGACAAGCGCAACCTTGAGCTATAGCGAACACCATGCGCATCTTCCTCGCCGCCGTCCTTGCCTTCGCCCCCACCCTCGCATCCGCCGCCGTTTACCGTGGCGAAAGCGGTGGCCGCCACATCGTCGCCAGCGAAGACGCGCTTGCCTGGTACGACGAAAGCGAGCGCCTGCCGCAGCCGCTGACCCCGTCCGCCTGTCCGGGTGGCACCTGTTACCAAAGCGAAGCGGGCGACACCTTGCGCCTGCAAGACGGCAAAGCCTGGTGGAACGACCGCCCGCTTGCGCCCTACGCCGCGCCCGTTAGCGACCCGGATAACCACCTCTACGCCAGCGAACTGCCCTTTGCCGCCGCCCTGCTTGCCGACGTCGCCTTCACCAAAACCGCGACAACGCAGATGCAGGACAAAACCCTGCAATGGTACCGCGACCCCGAAAGCGGCTTGGAACACCCGCTGCTTGCCGCCGGTTATCCCGCCGCACAACGCGCCACGCTGAACCAGTACCTGCGCGCGCAAGCGCTCAACATCCTCGCCACCCGCCGCCAATGCCTCGCCGCGCTGCCTGCCGGACAACGCGCGACACTGCAATACCGCGTTACCTTCACCCCGACCCTGCTCAGCGCCTCATACGCGAGTTTTCATATCCACGAAGAAAACAGCTGCGGCACGCCTTACGCTGCTGACAGCGGCATCACTTACAGCCTCGCCGCCGGGCGCGGGGTTGAACTGGAAGACCTCTTTTGGCTGGGCGACGGCACGCCGCAGCCGCTGAACGACAGCCCCGCCGCCCAAAGCCTGCGCGAACAACGCGCCCAGTGGCTGCACGACACTTTGCAACGCCTCGCGCCGCAGGCAATGCAAGACTACCCCTACCAGCCACGCCACTACCTCTACCCATACTTCTACCTTGTACCAGAGGGCATTTATATCGGCCCGCTGCTGCCCGCCCGCGCCGCCGCGCACGCCCATCCCGCGGGCAGCGTCATTCCCGCGGCAATAGTTGCTGAACACCCCGGCATGCTGGGAAAAGCGGCGTTGCCCTGACGCAATCGCCGCCGCAAAAAAATCCCGCCAAGTGGCGGGATTTTTTATTTGACGTTCTTCATCGACTGGAAGAATTCTTCGTTGGTTTTGGTGTTTTTCAGGCGTTCCAGCAAGAACTCGCTCGCTTGCAGCTCGTCCATCGGGTGCAGGATTTTGCGCAGTATCCAGGTTTTTTGCAGGATGTCCGGCTCTATCATCAACTCTTCGCGGCGCGTGCCGGAGGGGTTGATGTCAATCGCCGGGAAGATGCGTTTTTCGGCGATGCGGCGGTTCAAGTGGATTTCCATGTTGCCGGTGCCTTTGAATTCTTCGTAGATGACTTCGTCCATTTTTGAGCCGGTATCGACCAGGGCGGTGGCGATAATGGTGAGCGAGCCGGCTTCTTCGGTGTTACGCGCTGCGCCAAAGAAGCGCTTCGGGCGTTGCAGCGCGCTGGCATCGACCCCGCCGCTCAAAATCTTGCTCGATGCCGGGGTGATGGTGTTGTAGGCACGCGCCAAGCGGGTGATGGAATCGCAGAGGATGATGACGTCTTTTTTGTGCTCGACCAGGCGCTTTGCTTTTTCGATGACCATTTCCGCGACTTGCACATGGCGCTGCGCCGGTTCGTCGAAGGTGGAGGAGATAACTTCGCCGCGGACGCTGCGCTGCATTTCGGTGACTTCTTCCGGGCGCTCGTCGATGAGGAGGACGATGAGGTAGCACTCAGGGTGGTTTTGCGTGATGGACTGGGCGATGTTTTGCAGCATCACGGTTTTGCCCGCTTTCGGCGGCGAGACGATGAGGCCGCGCTGGCCTTTGCCGATGGGGGCGATGAGGTCAATCATGCGCGGCGTGATGTCTTCGCTGCTGCCGTTGCCGAGTTCCAGCTGGAGCATTTCGTCGGCGTGCAGCGGGGTCAGGTTTTCAAAGGGAATTTTGTGTTTGGCGGCGCCGCGTTCGTCGAAGTTGATGCTGTCGATTTTGGTCAGCGCGAAGTAGCGTTCGTTGTCTTTTGGCGGACGGATTTTGCCGGTGATGGTGTCGCCGGTGCGCAGGTTGCCGCGGCGGATAAGGCCGGGCGGGACGTAGATGTCGTCGGGGTTTGCCTGGTAGGAATTGACTTCGGCACGGAGGAAGCCGTAGCCGTCTGGCATGAGTTCGAGGGTGCCGTCGCCGCTGATTTCTTCGCCGCCTTTGGCGTGTGCTTTGAGGATGGTGAAGATGAGGTCTTGTTTGCGCTTGCGGGAGATGTCTTCCAGTCCCATGGATTCGGCGAGGGCAAGGATTTCCTGGGAGCTTTTTTGTTTTAGTTCGCTGAGATTCATGTTTGCTGTGCGGGGATAAATGCGCCCCCGCGTAATGCGGGGGCAGTAGTATCAGGCAAGGTCAAGATAGGGTTGGAAGTGGGCGAGCAATTGCTCTTTGGTCGCCGCACGGTAATAACCTTCGATCATTTTGCCGTTTTTAAACAGCAGCAGGGTGGGAACGCCACGGATTCCATATTCGACTGCGAGATCGCGATCTTGGTCGATATCGAGTTTGACGATTTTCAGTTTTCCTTCGGTCTCAGCAGCAAGCGCTTCGAGTTCGGGCGCGACCATTTTGCACGGACCGCACCAGGTGGCCCAGAAATCGACAAGTACGGGAATGTCAGCATTCAAAACTTCGGTTTGGAAGTTATCTTCGCCAACAGTAGCGAGTTTGCTCATGGATAGTCTCCGGTTGAGGAATGAATGGCACGAACGGCGAATCCACGCAGCGAAATTGCATCGCGGCGGGTCAGATAGATAAAAGGGATTCGCTTCGGGCGGGTAAAGAAGAACCGCGCGGCGGCGCGGTAGATTAGCGGCGCGCAGTATAGCCGCTTCGCCGCGTATTTCCTACTGTCGCGTTAATCTGTCGCACCATAACGGGCGCGGTAGGCCTGCATCGCCGGCAGATGCGCGGCAAGCGCGGCATCGTCGCCGATAAATTGCAGCAGGTCATCAAGGGTAACGACGGCAGCGGTGATGAGTTTTTCCGTGCTGGCGAGGCGGGCAAGGGCGGTGTCGCCACCATCGACAGTTTCCTGGCGGTCAAGCGCGACCACCACCGCCACCGGTTCGGCGTCGGCGGCGCGCAGTACGGCAAGCGATTCGCGAATGGCAGTGCCAGCGGTCAGCACGTCGTCCAAAATCAGCACGCGCTTGCCAGCAAGCGGCGCGCCGACCAGCGTGCCGCCTTCGCCGTGGTCTTTCGCTTCCTTGCGGTTGAACGTCCACGGTAGCGACAAGCCATGTTCGGCGTGCAGCACCACTGCCACCGCTGCCACCAGCGGAATGCCTTTGTAGGCGGGGCCGTAGAGCGCGTCAAAGACAACGCCTTCCGCGCGCAGGCGCAGCACGGTTGCCGCATAGGCACGCGCCATTATGGTGAGCGCTTCGCCGCTGGCAAAGGCGCCGGCGTTGAAAAAATACGGGCTTTGCCGCCCCGATTTCAGGGTGAAATCGCCAAATTTCAGCGCGGACACCGCCAGTGCCGAGCGCAAAAAGTCTTTTTGATATACTGCCAGCATTTCATACCTCAAGGCTAAAAAAATGTTCAAAATCATCACCTTCAATGCCAACGGCATCCGTGCTGCCGCGCGTAAGGGCTTTTTCCAATGGCTGCACGCGCAGGACGCCGACGCCGTCTGCATTCAGGAAACCAAGGCACAACTGCCGCAACTGGAAGGCGATGCCGCCTATTTCCCCTTTGCCCACAACTACTACCACGACGCGGAAAAGAAGGGCTACAGCGGCGTCGCATTGTACCTGAAACACCCGCCACAGCAGGTGCAGCACGGCATCGGCTGGGCGGAAATCGACAGCGAGGGGCGCTATCTGGAAGCGCGTTATCCCGGCTTCTCGCTCATCAGCCTTTATATGCACAGCGGCACCAGCGGCGACGAACGGCAAGCGAAAAAAGAGGCCTTCATGGCGAAACTGGCGCCGTGGCTGAATGCACGCGCGGCGGCGGGCGAGCGCCTCATTCTCTGCGGCGACATCAATATCGCCCACACCGAAAAAGACCTGAAAAACTGGAAGGGCAACCTGAAAAACAGCGGCTTTTTGCCACACGAGCGGCAATGGCTGACCGACCTTTTCGCCGGCGAGTTCCGCGACGCTTTCCGCCTCATCCATCCCGAACTTGAGCAATACACCTGGTGGAGCCAACGCGGCAAGGCGCGCGCCAACAACGTCGGCTGGCGCATCGACTACCAAATCATCAGCAAAAACCTCGCCGCGCAGGTCGCAAGCGCCAGCGTTTACACCGCCGAAAACTTCTCTGACCACGCGCCGCTGCTGATGGAGTATTGCGACCTCGCCTATTGACGCGCCCGGCGTATTTCCATTTGCCCGGCATAGAGCGGCGCAGTAAAGTAGCGCGCTTTTCATCGGGTAACGTCAGGAGTTTTCATGCAGGGTCAGTTGTGGATAGTCGCCGCACCGTCGGGCGGCGGCAAAACCAGTCTTATTGCCGAAGCGGTGCGGGTTTTGGATGATGTCGTCGAAAGCGTGTCGCATACCACGCGCGCCGCGCGGCCGGGCGAGATTGAAGGGGTGCATTATTTTTTCGTCGCGCCCGGCGAATTTCAGGCGATGATTGACGCCGACGGTTTTCTCGAATACGCGCAGGTTTTCCACAACGCCTACGGCACGGCGGCGGCATCCGTCGATGCGCTGCTGGCGGCGGGCAAAGACGTGATTTTGAGCATTGACTGGCAGGGCGCGCAGCAGGTGATGCGCCGCCGCCCAGAGACGCGCACGGTGTTTTTGCTGCCGCCATCGCTGGATGTGTTGCGTGAGCGCCTGACGACGCGCGGGCAGGACAACGCCGCCGTTGTCGCGCAGCGCATGGCAGAGGCGGAGGAGCAGATTAGCCACTACCGCGAATTTGAGTTTGTGATTGTCAATGCCGATTTTCAGCGCGCGGCGAGCGAATTGCAGGCGCTGATTACCAGCGACCGCCTGCGCCGGGCGCGGCGTGAGGCGGATTTACAGCCGCTGCTCAAACGTTTGGGACAGTGATGCCGACAAGAGAAAGCCCCTCGTGTGAGGGGCTTTTCTTTTTAGCGCTGCAACGCTTCTTCGTTGATTTTAATTTTTGCCTGTCCGTAGAGCCAACTGCCGATGCCGTTGTAGGTCGCGCCGAAGTTTTCGAGTTGCCATTGCTGGCTCAACGCGCTGCGTTGTGCTTCGGGCAGTTTTGCCGGATCGCCCTCTGCGACACTGTCGAGGCGGGCGACGAGCAGGTTGCCATCCGGGGCGTCGAGGATGGTGAGGCGTTCGCTGCGGTTAAAGAGGTCGAGGACAAGCGGGTTTTTCGCGGCAAAGCGGTTAGTCGGTGCGACGGTCTCGCTTTGTACTTGGTATTCGGCGATAAGCGCCTCGGCTTTGCCTTCTGCCAATGCTGTTTTTAACGCCTCGCCACGTTCGCGCAGGGTGGTGTTCGCCTGTTCGTTGCGGTAATCGGCTTCCACTTGCGCGCGGACGTCGGCAAAGGGACGCGGCTGCGGTTTTTCGCGCTGGGTGACGGTGAAGAACAGGGTGCGTTGCGGCGCGATTTCCACCGGTTCGCCGACTTTGTTATCAGCCAGCGCCTTTTCGCCAAAGAGTTGCGCCTGCACTTTGGCGTTGTGCAACCAAGGCGCGTTGTCGCTGCTGGCGGTGATGTTGGCAAGGCTTTCTGTTTTGCCGCCGGTAATGCCGGTAATGGCGGCGAGACCACTGCCGCTTTGCGCGGCGTCAAATGCCTGGTTGGCGCGCTCGATGTAGGCGGCTTCGTTGTCGCTGGCGGCGAGGTGGCGCAGTTCTTCGTCGCTGCGTTTGCCGCTTTCGATGTCGCCCAGCTCGACCAGGATGTTGCCGTATTCGCTGTGAATCAGCGGCGAAACGTCGCCTTTGCCGGCAAGGGCGAAAAGGGCTTCGTCCAGTTCGGGGCTGACGCCTTTGCCCTTGGCGGCAAGCGCCAGTTCGCCGGTTTCGCCCGCAAGGGTTTTGTCTTTTACCGCCTGCCAGTAGTCGGCAAAGGTTTTGCTGCCGTCTTTGATGGCTGCGGCGACATCGGTAGCGGCTTTGGCGTCGTCAATGATGAGGTAACGGCCGCTGCGGCGTTCGCTGGCGGCGCGCGCTTTGGCGATTTGTTCGTCGCTCACCGGCAGGTCGGCGATGTCGTAGATGGTGTAGTCGATATTGACGCTTTCCGGGGTAGAAAAGCGCTCGCCATGCGCTTGATAGTGTTTTTCCAGGACGCTGTCATCGACGCTGACCGCGGCGGCAATTGGCGCGCGCGGGATGGTGTAGAGGGTGTAGCCGCGTTCTTGCGCCTGGCTTTGCAGGTAGTGCTGTTGCAGCGGGCCGCTGCCGTCGCCGACAAAGAGGGCGCGGTAGTAGGCGCCGATGCTTTCGCTGCGCCGCATGCTTTCTTGGTAGCTGGTGGCGCTGATGCCGTGGTTTTTGAGGAATTGGCTGTATTTTTCGTTGTCGCCGAACTGCTGCTTGATGATGCGGTAGAGGGCGCTGTCCGGCAGGCGGTAGCGGCTGTCCAGCGCGTGCTGTTCAAGCAAGCTGCGCTCAATCAGGGTACGCACGGCACGCTGTGAAAGCTCGCTTTCGCTTAGGTTGGGCTGTTGTTGTTGCAGGTCGCGGTAGGTGTCGCTGTAGAGGCGCTGCGGGATGTCCTGGCCATTGACGGTGGCGACGTTGATTTCGCCGCTGTGGTTAAAGAAGGGGACGCCGATAAACAGCATGCCGATACCGGCAATGACGACGAGCAAGTAGGTAACGCGGTTGGTCTTTTTTTCGCGGATGTCTTCGAGCATGGGGCGGTTTTCCGTGGGATGAATGAAGGCGCGGATTGTAGCGTTGCGCCTGCGCCGGGGCAATCGCGCGGGCATGAAAAAGCGCCCCGTGCGGAGCGCTTTTTGGCTGGGTGTCTGTCTTATTCGACGATGACTTTGCCACGCATGATGGCTAAGTGGCCGGGGAAAGAGCAGAAGAAGTCGTAGTCGCCACCGGCTTCAAGCACGTCAGTCTTGAAGGTAACGCTGTCTTTTTGACCGCCACCAATGGCTTTGGTGTGGGCGATAACGCGCTCGTCGCCGTCTTTAACGTAGTTGGTGGCAGCCGCTTTGGCGCCATCTTGAGCAACGCCGTCAACGTCTGCTTTCTTGGTAATGACGACGTTGTGCCCCATAACGGCAAGCGGCATTTTGCCAACGTGGTCAAGTTCAACGGTGAATTCCGGGCAGCTTGCCTTGTTAATCTTGATTTCTTTGATGTCGAACTGCATTTTGTCGTTGCCTTGGACAACTGCCTGGCAGGCGCCAGCCGCGCCTTCAGCCGGTTTGGCATCAGCCGCACCTTCGGCGGGTTTAGCAGCTTCAGTTGCCGCAGCCGGGGCAGCGGCGGAAGTGGCTTCAGCCGGTTTGGCAGCTTCGGTTGCCGCAGCCGGGGCAGCGGCGGAAGTGGCTTCAGCTGGTTTGGCGTCTTCGGCGAAGCTGCTGATGCTCAGCATGGCGATAATGGCAGGAATCATCAATTTTTTCATGGTGTTACCTATTGATTGTGGAAGGAAAAACGGGATGCGCATGGTATGCGGGCAAAGCGCAAAAAGCAACGCGAAAGTTTCCGGATTGCCTGATTTTCACGCAGTTTTCATCCGCCGAATGCGCATATTTTTTGACATATATCGGCTTGGGCAGACAAACCGCTCGCTATAATGCGCGCCTTTTCCGCAGGTTGAACGATGGAACAGCAAGTTTTGGTCTTGGGCGAGCCGGTGGCGCAGATGCCGAAAGATTTATTTATCCCGCCCGATGCGCTGCGCGTACTGCTGGAAACCTTCGCCGGGCCGCTCGATTTGCTCGTCTATCTGATACGCAAGCAGAATTTCGACGTGCTCGACCTGCCGGTGGCGCTGATTACCGAACAATACCTCGCTTATCTTGACCTGATGGAGCAGCTCGACATGACGCTTGCGGCGGAATACCTGCTAATGGCAGCGACCCTTGCCGAAATCAAGGCGCGAATGATGCTGCCGCGCCCGCCGCTGCTGGCAGACGACGGCGAAGAAGCGCCCGACCCGCGCGCCGCGCTCGCCGAACAACTGCTGCTCTATGTGCAGACCGGACGAGCGGCGGAACTGCTTGCCGTCATGCCGCGCGTTGATGCGGGGACGGCACTTTCCGCGCATTTGCCGCCAGCGGGGGCGCAGCCTGTGGTCAAGCCACCGGCGGATGCGGCAAAACTGGCGGAGGCGCTGCGCAAACTGTGGCTGCGCCATGATTTGCGCCGCGCGCACGAAGTTGAGGGCGAGGAGTTTTCCCTTGCCGAGCGGATGGAGGCGATGCAAGCACGGCTGCGCCACCATGAAGGCTGGCAAGCGCTGACCTCGTTTTGCCAAGCGGGCGAGGGGCGCGCCGGGCTGGTGGTGTCGCTGATGGCGATGCTCGAACTTGACCGTTCGCAGTTGCTGGAATGGCAGCAAAAAGCACTGTTCGCCCCGGTGGACATACGCCTGAGGAGGTCAGGATGAGTTTAGAACGCCGCATTGAGGCGATATTGTTTACCCGCGACGAGGCGGTGAGCGAGGCGCTGCTCGCACAGGCGCTCGACGTTTCCGAAGAGGTGGTGCACACGGCGCTTGAGGCGCTGGCGGCGCGTTACGAGGCGTCGGCGATGATGCTGGTGCAACTCGCGGGCGGCTGGCGCTTGCAACTGCGCCCGGCGTTTTTCCCGGCGGTCGCCGCCTTTGCCGAGGCGCAGCCGGTGCGCTTTTCCCGCGCCTTTTGGGAAACACTGGCGTTTATCGCCTATCATCAGCCCGTTACCCGCGCCGAAATCGACGCGGTGCGCGGCGTCACCACCAGCAGCGGCATTTACCGCCAGCTGTTTGAGTTGGAGTGGATTGAAGTGATTGGCACCAAAGAAGTGCCGGGGCGGCCGGAGTTACTGGCGACGACGGCACAATTTTTATCCGATTTTTCCGTGGCAAGCCTTGAGGATTTGCCCGCTTTGCCCGATGAGGGATTTGGAGACAGTAATGAACAATGAATTGGAGCGCATCCAGAAATGGCTGGCAGCGCGTGGCATCGGCTCACGCCGCGAAATCGAGGGCTGGATTCGTGAGGGACGCCTGCGCGTCAATGGCAAACCGGCGGAACTGGGGCAGCGCATCAGCGGCTACGAACGCCTAAGCCTTGACGGCAAACCGCTGCGCCTCGCACCGGAGCGCCAGGCACCGCGACAAATCCTGATGTACCACAAACCGCAGGGCGAAATCTGCACGCGCGACGACCCGGAAGGCCGCCCGACCGTCTTCCGCCACCTGCCAAAACTGCGCCAGGGACGCTGGGTCAGCGTCGGACGCCTCGATTTGAACACCGCAGGTCTCTTGCTTTTCACCAACGACGGCGCCCTTGCCAACCGCATCATGCACCCCAGCGCCGAAATCGAGCGCGAATACTGGGTGCGCGTCGCCGGTGAGGTCAGCGAAGAAACCCTGCAAGCGCTGCGTAACGGCATCGAGCTCGAAGACGGCTTCGCCCGCTTCGACGACATCCAGCCGTTGCAGGCATTGCACGAAGACGACCACCAATACAACCGCTACTTCAGCGTTGTATTGAAAGAAGGGCGCAACCGCGAAGTGCGCCGCCTGTGGGAAGCCGTCGGTTGCCAGGTCAGCCGCCTAAAACGCATCCGCATCGGCAACCTGTGGCTGCCAAAAGAACTCTCCGCCGGGCGCTGGCGGCCGCTCAGCGTGGGTGAGACCAACGCGCTACTTGACCTGCTGCAACGCAAAAAACGTAACAGCCAACTATAATCAGCACAAATCATCCAACCAGGAACCATCATGAGCGACCACGAACAAACCGCCGAACCCGTCCGCGTCAAGCCCAACGCCATGGGCGTCAAGAAAAAAGGCGCGGACAAAATCCGGCAAATCCCGGAAAACACCGGGCACGTCGGCGAAGAGCGCCTGCGCAAACCGAGCTGGATACGCGCGCAGTTCCCCGGCGGCGAAGAAGTGCGGCGGATGAAAGCCATCATGCGCGAGCAGAAACTGCACAGCGTCTGCGAAGAAGCCTCTTGCCCGAACATCGGCGAATGCTTCCGCCACAACACCGCTTCCTTCATGATTATGGGCGACATCTGCACCCGCCGCTGCCCCTTCTGCGACGTCGGCCACGGCCGCCCCAACCCGCTCGACCCGATGGAACCGACCAACCTCGCCGAAACCGTGCGCAACATCGGCCTGCACCACGTCGTCATCACCTCTGTTGACCGCGACGACCTCTTAGACGGCGGCGCGGCACACTTCGCCGCCTGCGTCCGCGAAATCCGCCGCCTCGCGCCGCGCATGACCGTGGAAATCCTCACCCCCGACTTCCGCGGCCGCATGGAAAAAGCCATCGAAATCCTGCGCCACACCCCGCCGGACATCTTCAACCACAACATGGAAACCGTGGCGCGGATGTACGAAGAAGTGCGCCCCGGCGCCAACTACGAACACTCGCTACAGCTCTTGCGCGAATACAAAAAAGCGAGCAACAAACCGGTCGTTACCAAATCCGGGCTGATGGTCGGCCTCGGCGAAGAAATCGACGAAATCCTCGGCGTCATGGAAGACCTGCGCCGCCACGACGTCAGCATGCTCACCGTCGGCCAATACCTGCAACCCTCGGTGCACCACCTGCCGGTCAAGCACTACTACACCCCGGAAGAATTCCAGATATTTACCGACGAAGGCCTGAAAATGGGCTTCACCCACGTCGCCTCCGGGCCGATGGTGCGCTCCTCCTTCCACGCCGATATGTCCGCCAAGGCGGTGTTGGACTAAACCACTACACTCTTCCCCGTTGCTAGCGGGGAAGAGGGGCAAACCCAATGACAAACCAAATGCACCCGCTCGAACACGCCCTCAACTACCGCTTCACCGACCCCAGCCACCTCAGCCGCGCCCTCACCCACCGCAGCCACAGCGCCGCGCACAACGAGCGCCTCGAATTTCTCGGCGATGCCCTGCTCGAAACCATCAGCAGCATTTGGATTTACAAAAACCGCCGCAACGTCCCCGAAGGCGACCTCACCCGCCTACGCGCCACCATCGTCAGCGGGCAGAACCTCGCCGCCGTCGCCCGCCGCCTCAACCTCGGCCAGCACCTGCACCTCGGCAGCGGTGAGCTGAAAAGCGGCGGCGCGCGCCGCGATTCCATCCTCGCCGACGCGATGGAGGCACTCATCGCCGCCGTCTATATCGACAGCGACTACCCCACCTGCGAACGCATCACTCTCGCCCTTCTTGCCGACGACCTCGCCGCCCTGCCGGAAACCGCAACCCGCCTCAAAGACGCGAAAACCCTGCTGCAAGAATACCTGCAAGGACGCGGCCTGCCGCTACCGGACTACCAAATCATCAACGAAAGCGGCCCGGAACACGCGCGCCTGTTCCAAATCGAGGCAACCAGCGGCGATTACCGCGCCACCGCCCGCGCCAGCAATCGCAAAAAAGCCGAACAAGAAGCCGCCGCCGAGCTACTCGCCCACTACCAAAACAACAAAATCAGCTGACCCGCGCGCATCAGGGCGGGATGTTTGCGCGCCGCTGCTTGCCCGAATAATGCCTCGCCCGCTACCAAACCGGCATACAATTTCCCCAGTTACACAACCCAGAGGCAACATGAAAAAAAGCATCCTCATCACCGGCTGTTCCAGCGGCATTGGCCACCGCGCCGCGCATATGCTGCAAGAGCGCGGCTGGCAAGTATTCGCCAGCGCGCGCGACGCCGCCGACGTCGAACAACTCAAAAGCGAAGGGCTAAACGCCGTCCAGCTTGACCTCACCGAGCCGGACAGCATCCGCATGGCGCTTGACTGGGTACTGAAGCAAACCGGCGGCACGCTGGATGCGCTTTTTAACAACGGCGCCTTTGCCATCCCCGCCGCGCTGGAAGACCTCTCGCGCAACGCGCTCGCCTACCAGCTCGACACCGGCCTGCTCGGCTGGCACGACCTCACCATGCGCATCCTGCCAGTGATGCGCGCACAGGGGCATGGCCGCATCGTCAATAACAGCTCTGTCTTGGGGCTCGCGGCAATGCGCTACCGTGGCGCTTACACCACCACCAAATTCGCGCTCGAAGGCTGGAGCGACGTGCTGCGGCTGGAGCTTGCTGGCAGCGGCATCCACGTCAGCCTGATTGAGCCAGGCCCGATTAAAAGCAGCTTCCGCGGCAACGCTTACCAGCAGTTCCAGCAATGGATTGACCTCGACAACAGCCGCTACAAAGAGCGCTACCTTTCGATGATTAACCGCCTGCAAAGCGACAAACCGCTGCCGTTTACCCTGCCGCCCGATGCCGTCGTGCAGAAACTCATCCACGCCATCGAATCGCCACGCCCCAAAGCGCGCTACTACGTTACCGCCGTTACCTGGGTGATGGGCATCGCCAAGCGCATCCTGCCGACCTTCCTGCTCGACAAGCTCATCCTTTGGTTTGCCAAAAAAGAAAACAAACGCTACCAGACTTGATTGCGGGCATAAAAAACCCCGCCAAGCGGCGGGGAAAACCATTTAAGAAGGAGAAATGCCTGGAGCCGGTGAAGGGACTTGAACCCATGACCTGCGCGTTACGAATGCGCTGCTCTACCAACTGAGCTACACCGGCCCGAAAAGCGGGCGCAATCATACACAGCCACGCCGCAGCGCGCAAGCCATCTGCCGCATCACTGACAAGTGTTTGTTTGCTGTTCTTTAGGCTTGCCGCTTGATTGACAAAATGGCGGGCGTGCGTAGAATCCGCGCCCCTGTGGTTCGCAGACCTCCCACAATAAAAAACCAGGAAAAAATTATGACATCATCACAAAAGCCAGCGGGCATTTCCCTGCTTGGCAATCAACAGGCGGCTATGCCGCTTTCTTATACGCCGGATATTCTTGAGGCGTTTCCCAATAAACACCCCGACAACGATTATCTCGTTTCCCTCGTTTGTCCGGAATTTACCAGCATTTGCCCAATTACTGGCCAGCCGGATTTTGCCACCATCCGCATTGCCTATATTCCCGACGAAAAACTGGTAGAGAGTAAATCACTCAAGCTCTATTTATTCGGCTTTCGCAATCATGGCGACTTTCATGAGGATTGCGTCAATATCATCATGAAGGATTTAATTCATTTGATGCAGCCAAAATATATTGAAGTCTTCGGCGAATTTACTCCGCGCGGCGGCATCGCCATTCATCCGCTCGCCACCTATGGCAAGCCCGGCAGCGCTTATGAAGCCCGTGCTACGGCGCGCCTCTACCAGTCTTAAGGAGCGCACCATGCAGAAATTTCATTTTACCGCTGCCCAGCAGCGCAAGGCGCTGGTTTGGCTTGCCTTCTGGCATACGTTTGTTATTGCCGCCAGTAATATTTTGGTGCAGATTCCTTTCCAGATTGGCGATTTGCATACCACTTGGGGCGCGTTTTCTTTCCCCTTTATTTTCTTGACCACCGATTTGACGGTGCGGATTTTTGGCGCCCCGCTGGCGCGCAAGATTATTTTTTGCGTGATGATTCCGGCGCTGTTGATTTCTTATTTGATTTCGGTGCTGTTCCAGGATGGGCATTTTGTCGGCTTTGCCGGTTTGCAGTCGCTGGATATTTTTGTGGCGCGCATTGCCCTTGCCAGTTTTGTTGGTTATTTGGTCGGGCAATTACTCGATATTACCGTCTTTAATTTCTTGCGGCAGAATGCGCAATGGTGGGTCGCACCGAGTGCTTCCACCATTTTGGGCAATATTATTGATACGGTTTTGTTTTTCTCGATTGCTTTTTATCAAAGCCCTGACCCCTATATGGCCGAGCATTGGCAGCAATTGGCAATGACCGATTATGCCTGGAAGATTACCGCCAGCGGTCTGTTTTTCCTGCCCGCTTACGGGGTGTTGTTGCGCTATTTGACCAAGCGCCTGACAACGGTACAGGGCAGCGAAACACCCGCCGCGTCGTAAAGCAAAAGCCACCGTCAAGGTGGCTTTTTTTACATACAGGGTAGCGGGGTTCGTGTATGTATATTTTAGTCGCGCAGGGTTTCCGCCACCCCTACCAGTCCGGGGTTGTCGGCGGTAACCAGCCAGACGGGAACGGTATCCAGGTAGCTTTTTAGGCGGCCTTTGTCGGTGAAACGCGCGTTGAACGGGCTGTCGTTGATGAGGTAGTCGGCGATGCGCGGCAGGATGCCACCGCAGAGGTAAACGCCGCCACGCGCGCCGAGGGTGAGGACGAGGTCGGCGGTAACGGTGGCGAGGAAGGTGCAGAAGTGGTCCAGCACGGCGCGGGCGCGCGCTTCGCCAGCCAAGGCGGCGGCGGTGATTTCCGCGGGTGAGCGATCGCTGACGTCGTTGTTGATGTTGGCAAGGGCGCTGTCGATAAGCGAGAGGCCGGCGCCGTTGATGAGGCGTTCGGCGGAAACGTGGCCATGCAGGGCGCGCGCATATTGCCAGATGGCTAACTCGGCATCGTTGTACGGCGCGAGGCTGACGTGGCCGCCTTCGCTGGTAAGCGCGAGCCAGCGGTCGCCGTTGGGGATGAGGGCGGAAACGCCCAGCCCGGTACCGGGACCGATGACGGCAAGCGGTGTTCCCGCCACGCCTTCGCCGGCGCGCACCTGCCGTTTTTCGGTGGCAGTAAGGCGCGGAATGGCGAGCGCCTGCGCGGTGAAGTCGTTGATGAGGTGCAGTTTTTCCAGTTGCAGTTCGCGTTGCAGAGCGCTGATAGAGAATTGCCAGTGGCAGTTGGTCATTTGGATATGGTCGCCAGTGATGGGGTTAGCGATGGCGATGGCGGCTTGCGCGACTGTCTCATTTTGCGCTTGCAGGTAGGCGCGGATGGCGTCTTGCAGGGTGGGATAGTCGGCGGTGGGCAGGGTCTGGATGGCGTAGATACGCTGGCCGTCGCCGAGGGCGAAGCGGGCGTTGGTGCCGCCAATGTCGGCAAGCAGGTGGATGTTTGTCATGGCTGTCTCTGAGAGTTAGTGGGCTAGATTTTGGGTAATTTTTCCGTCATTTCCGCTTTATGTTGTGTATAATGCGGGCATGCGAATTCTATTATATGTACCTGAAATGTCTGCCGCTTCTTCACGAAGCGGCTTTTTTATGCGCAACGTGCGGCGATAAGCGCGCGCATAACTGCCGCACATTGTTGCAACTGCGCCGTCTCAACCCATTCGTCTGCCTGGTGCGCCTGGCGGATGCTGCCGGGGCCGCAAATCAGGGTTTGCATCCCCGCCTGTTGGTAGGCGCCGGCTTCGCTGGCATAGGCGACGTATTGCGGCGTCGTGTCGGACAGGTGCGCGCCAAGTAGCGCCAGCCAGGCGGCGTTGTTGTCGTCTTGCAGCGCGGCGACGGTGGCGGTGGTTGTGCGGGTGTCGATGCGCAGGCCGGGATATGCCGCTTCGAGGGCGTGCTCGGCGGCGGCGATGCGGGCGCGGATGGTGGCAAAGCCGTCTTGCGGCAGGTGGCGGATTTCCCAGTGAATTTCGCAGTGGTCGGCAACGATGTTCACCGCGCTGCCGCCAATGATTTTGCCAACGTGCAGCGAGCTGTAGGGGACGTCGAAATGCGGGTCGAGGCGGCCTTCGTCTTGCAGCGCACGCATGCTGTCTTCAATGGCAGTAACGAGGCGTGCGGCGGCGTGAATAGCAGAGATGCCTTGGCCAACCTGGCTACTGTGGGCAGCACGACCGTGCAGGATGGTGCGCAGGTTGGTGATGCCTTTGTGCGCGACCACCGGCTGCAGCAGCGTTGGTTCGCCAACCCAAACGTAGGCATCGCCCGCACCATGCTGTTGCAGGGCTTCCGCCAAACGCGGCGCGGAGAGGCAGCCGATTTCTTCGTCGCAGGAAAGGGCAAACCACAGCGGCGCGCGCAGGCGTGGTAGTTGCGGGATAACGGCAAGAGCGCAGGCGAAAAAGCCTTTCATGTCGCAGACGCCGCGCCCGTAGTAACGGCTATCCGCTTCGCGCAAGGTAAACGGGTCGGCAGACCACGGCTGTCCGGCAACGGGGACGACGTCGAGATGACCGGCAAGCACCAGTCCGCCTGTACCGTCGCCAATGCGCACAAGCAGCGCTTCGTTGCAGCTATCTGCCGCCGGCAGGCGCTGGCAAAAGCTCGCATAGGGCGCGAGTTCGGCACTGAGCCAATCAAGCAGCGCCCCCATGTCGCTGCCGGAGATGCTGGCAAAGCGGATAAGCGCAGCGAGTTTGTCGCGGATTTCTGGCATCACGGTTCCCCTGCGCCTTGAGCGCTCTGGTTGAAAACTTTATCATGCCGCTTTTTCAACGAATTGTCAGCGAATCCATGAGCGACCCCCTCCATTTCAAAGGCCGCAGCGTCAGTGTGACCGCCGTACTGCTGCAAGACACCGATATTACGCAGATTGATGAGCGCTTAAGCGAGAAGATTGCGCAAGTTCCCCCGGATTTTTTTACCACGCAGCCGCTGGTCGCCGATATTTCCGCGCTGCAGGGTTTTCATCCTGACGCCAAATGGCTGAAAACGTTGAAACGGATTTTTGAACGGCACAAGCTCGGCTTGGTCGGCGTCTGTGGTGGCGTGGTCGCGCCCGCTGCGCTGATTGCCGCCGGCTTGGCAGAGGTTCGCCTCAGCAACGAAAGCAAAAGCGGCAAAGCGGCGCCGCTTGCCGACAAGGTAGAAGAAAGCGCGCCCATTGAAACACCGCCTCCCCCACCGCCCACCCCTCCCGCACGCAAATTCACCCCAACCAAGGTCATCCGCCAAAACATCCGCTCCGGTCAGCGCGTGATGGCCGAAAATTGCGACCTGATTATCGTCGGCGCGGTCAGCCCCGGCGCGGAAATTTACGCCGATGGCAACATTACCGTGCATGGCGCGTTGCGCGGTCGTGCCTTTGCCGGCGGGCTGGAAAACGTCGGCGCACATATTTATTGCAATGAGCTGGATGCCGAACTCGTCTCCATTGCCGGTCTTTATCAGGACAAAGAGCAGTTGCAATCCAATCTCGTGCGGCAAAATGTTTTCATCAGCCTCAATCCTGATGAAAGTATGCAAATAGTGTCGGTATAATGCCCGGCCTCAATTCTTCAAGAGAAAAAAATATGAGTAGAATCATTGTAGTAACCTCAGGCAAAGGCGGTGTAGGGAAGACCACGACCAGTGCCAGCATTGCCTGCGGCTTCGCCCTCAAGGGTTTCAAGACTTGCGTCATCGACTTCGATGTCGGCTTGCGCAATCTTGACCTCATTATGGGCGTCGAGCGCCGTATCGTTTACGATTTCGTCAATGTTATCAACGGTGAGGCGAAGTTGAACCAGGCGCTTATCAAAGACAAGCGTGTAGAGAACCTCTACACCCTGGTCGCCTCGCAAACACGCGACAAGGATGCGCTGACCAAAGAAGGCGTCAGCAAGGTACTCGATGACCTCAAGGCGATGGACTTCGATTACATCATCTGCGACAGCCCCGCCGGGATTGAGCAGGGCGCGTTGATGGCGCTCTATTTCGCCGATGACGCCCTGATTACCACCAACCCTGAAGTCTCCTCGGTACGCGATTCCGACCGCATTCTCGGCATTCTCGCCAGCAAATCGCGCCGCGCCGAACTGGGCGAAGAGCCGGTAAAAGAGCATCTAGTCATCACCCGCTACAACCCGGAGCGGGTGCAGCAGCAGGAAATGCTCTCCATCGAGGATGTCATCGAAATCCTCTCTATCAAACTGCTGGGCGTTATCCCCGAATCCGAAAGCGTCCTCACTGCTTCCAACCAGGGCGAGCCGGTCATTCTCATGTCCGACAGCCAGGCGGGGCAGGCATATTCTGACCTGGTTGAACGTTTCCTTGGCAATGATTTGCCACACCGCTTTGTTGACCCGAAACGCAAGGGTCTTTTCTCCAAAATCTTCGGTGGTTAAACATGAGTTTCTTTAATCTGTTCAAAAAAAACCGCGCCAATTCGGCGGCTATCGCCAAAGAACGCCTGCAAATTATCGTCGCGCACCGGCGCAGCCAGGGAAGCCAGCCACAATTTCTAGAAACCATGAAAAAAGAAATTTTGGAAGTGGTGAAAAAATACTTCGCTATCGACCTTGAAGACATCAGCGCCGACTTCTCGCGCAAGGGCGAAATCGAAATGCTCGAACTCAATATCAACCTGCACAACAAGGAAGCGCCCGTAGAAGACGGGCAAGCTGACGACGGCGACGTCCATGAGTGAAGCAGAGAGCGTCCGCCTTGACCAATGGCTCTGGGCGGCGCGCTTCTACCGAACCAGAGCAGTTGCCAAAGCAGCCATTGAAAACGGCCAAGTACTCGTCAATGAGCAGCGCGCCAAACCAGCGCGCCCCATAAAAAACGGCGACCGCCTGCACATCGACAAACACGGCGAACAAATCTACGACGTCATCGTCGTCCAATGTGCTGCCAAGCGCGTTGCGGCAAGCATCGCGCAAACCTACTACCAAGAAACCGACGCCAGCATTGCCCACCGCGCTGAATTGCACGCACAACAACGGGCGGCGCGTGAACTGGTGCAATACCCGGAACGCCGTCCGGACAAACGCAGCCGCCGCCAAATCCGCGCTTTTCGCCACGGCGGCGAATAATTTCCCCCACAACCTGGAGAACATCATGCAAAAAACCGCACTATTACTGCTTGGCTTTGCCTTCGCCCTCACCGCCTGCGACGATAACAAGCCGAAAACCGCCCCCTCGCAAGAATCCTCGGCGCGCGCGGACAACCCGCTGCTGAAATACCAAGACGAAACCGTCAATAAAGCCCAAAACAAAATCGACGCGGGAGTTGAACACACCCAGCAACAACTGGACGCCGTCGATAAACAATAAAGACAACTTGCCGGACAGTAAGGCTTTGTTCAGAAGAAAAACACCCCGACCATGCCATACTGCGCGCGCACAAAAGTGCTGACTCACAGGAGACTCCCATGAAAACCGTAATTGGCAAAACCATCCTACTACTCACCCTCGGCGCTTCGCTCGCTGCTTGCAACGGCCTCAACACCACCCAACGCAATACCGCCATTGGCGCAGCGGTTGGTGGCGCAGCTGGTAGCATGATTGGCGGGGACACCGGCGCTATCCTCGGTGGCGCAGCGCTGGGTGGCGTCATCGGCAGCCAGGTTCGCTAATCTGCCGCCTCACGCTAGAAAACCGCCTCTTGCAGGCGGTTTTCTTTACCTCGGATAGGTGGTCGTGGCTTTTTACCCCGCCCGCCCGCCATAATGCCCCCGTGGCCACCTTGCGACGGCATTCACGTTGAAAATGGAGAAAACACATGAAAAAACACGTATTGGGACTGACCATTGCCACCCTGTTACTTGCCGCCTGTGGTGGCAGTGGCAGCGACAACGACAGCCCCGCTGACCCTCAAAAACCCAACAACAACGGCGCCACCCCCATCGCCCCCGGAAAAGAAGAAACGCCCACCGACCCCGGCAACAACAACGGCAGAAACCCCGACGGCAGCAGCGACCTCATCCCACCGCCTACCAACCAGGGCGACAAAGACAAAGAAAAGCCAAAAGCCGCCTATCAAGGCAAAGCCTTCATCGTACCGCTTGGTCAGCAGCCGAAAAGCCTCGCTGAAGCGAAAGACGTCAGCAGCGATGACCTTGCCATCCTGAACCTTGCCGGCAAACAACTGCCGCTACAACTGCCCAACCTTAACCAAGGCAACATCAATTCCATCCGCGGCGCGGTCATCGGCAATACCAGCTACAAACAATTTGTGGTCAGCGGCAGCAACTACAAAAACAGCAAATTTGGCTACGTCAATGACGGCACCGACGATTACATCTTCAGCCAGGGCGCGCTTACCGCCAACATGCCGGCAAGTGGCGTGGTCAAATATAGCGGTGCCGCCGCCGTTGGCCGGGCAGCCGTTGTTGATACCGCCGTTGCCAACTTCAGCGCCGATTTCGGGGCAAAAACCCTGACTGGCAAAATTACGCAAAACGCGCAAAGCAACCTGAAGTTCAACCCCATCGACATCGCCGCCAGCATCAACGGCAACCACTTCAGCAGCAAAGACGACGCCACGGTAAAAACCACTGGCAGTTTCTACGGCGACAATGCGCGCGAACTCGGTGGCATCTTCCAGGACAGCACGCAAGTGCTTTCCGGCAGCTATGGCGCCATTCGCACCAACTAACCCCGTATAGGCAATCCACCGAAAGCTTCATACGGTGTTGCGTCGCCTCGCCGTACAAATGCGTACTGTCTTCGGCGACGCGCCTTGTCTGAAACTTTCGGTGTATCGCTATACGCATAACAAAGGCTGCATCCGCAGCCTTTTTTCATAACCGTAACCTGGCGGGACATAAAACCTTCATGTGGCAAAACGGATAATGGCGACGTTGTCGCAGCACAACAACATTGCCCTTCCAATCAGGAGAAACCCCATGAAAAAACAAACCGTTACCCTCGCTATCTGCACCGCGCTACTGCTTGCCGCCTGCGGCGGCGATAAAGACAAAGACGACCGCCTGCCCTCTGACCCGGGGCGTTCCCGCATTGACGACCGCCAATATGACCAGCGCCAGGCATATCACGGCACCGCCTATACCGTCGCCAGCAGCCGCAGCCGTACCGACAACCGCGACTTAGAAGCGCTCAACGGCGACGACCTCGGCACCCTGCGTATCGACGGCAAAACACTGCCCGCGCGGCAAGTCGGCATCTATGTTGGCGGCCTTCCCAAACTCAAAACACAAGGCGCAACCGTGGAGGGCATCAGCTACAAAAACTACCTCATCAGCGGCGATAACTACAAAAACAGCCGCTTTGGCTACATCACCCACGGCGGCATAGATTACGTCTTCAGCCAGGGCGCATTCACCCAAAATATGCCGACCAGCGGCAGCGCCCGCTATGAAGGCGACGCCGCCGTTGGCCGCGATGGCATCACCACCGCTGCCGATGCCGATTTCAACGTCAATTTTAGCAACCGCACCGTCTCTGGCCGCATCAGCCCGGAACGCGATAGCGCCATCCGCTTTGACCCGGTCAATATCGATGCGCGCATCAGCGGCAATGCCTTCTACAGCGAAGGCAAAAACGTCAGCACTAGCGGCCATTTCTACGGCAAAAATGCCCGCGAAATGGGCGGCGTCTTCCACGACAACAAACAAGAACTGCGTGGCAGCTTCGGCGCCATCCGCGACTAACATCCAAACAGAAAGGGCCGCGCTTGCGGCCCTTTACAATTGAACATCCCCCCCTGTCACAATCCTGCTTTTAACTCTCCGCCATTGCAGCGTAAGGCGCAATTTCATTGGCATCGAAGGTGCGCAAGGCAATTTTAATATCGTGCGCAGTTTGCAAATTGAGCCAAAAATTAACCGTTGTGCCGAAATAGCGGGCGAGGCGCAAAGCAATGTCTGGGGTGATATTGCCTTCTTCCGCGACAATCGCTGCAACACGGGCGAATGGAATGTGCAGGGCAGCCGCCAACATATCTATCGTAATATGCAGCGGCATAAGGAATTCCTCACGCAAGATTTCACCCGGATGGATGGCGCGCATCCCGTTTTCATTATTCATCTCTCATCTCCCATAATTAATGATAATCGACGATTTCCACATCATATGCGCCGTTATTCCAACGGAAACAAATGCGATATTGATCATTGATGCGGATACTGTATTGACCGCTACGGTCGCCTTTAAGTAATTCCAAGCGATTGCCGGGCGGAACACGTAAATCGTCAAGACTCTCTGCCGCAGCCAACATCGCCAATTTTCGTGCGGCGACAGCGGCGATATTTTGCAATTTCTTGATAAAAACACCTCGGTAAAAATCCTCTGTGTCTTTATCCGCAAAAGATTCAATCATTCAGATACAACCCAATTTCTACGAAACATTATTGTATTCCGTATGGTAGCGATGCGTAACACGGACAAGCGATTGCTATATAATGCCGCCCCTTTCCACCAGCCCCCTTGACAGCCCATGCTTGAGCGCATCCGCAATTTCTCCATCATCGCCCACATCGACCACGGCAAATCCACCCTCTCCGATCGCTTCATCCAAATGTGCGGTGGCCTCTCCGAGCGCGAAATGGCAGCGCAGGTGCTGGATTCCATGGATTTGGAGCGCGAGCGCGGCATCACCATCAAGGCGCAGAGCGTCTCGCTCAACTACACCTCAAAGCGCGACGGGCAGACCTACCAGTTCAACTTCATCGACACCCCCGGCCACGTCGATTTCTCTTACGAAGTGTCGCGCTCGCTTTATGCCTGCGAGGGCGCGTTGCTGGTAGTGGACGCGGCGCAGGGCGTGGAAGCGCAATCTGTTGCGAACTGCTACACCGCGATTGAGCAGAATCTCGAAGTCCTGCCCGTTTTGAACAAAATCGACCTGCCCTCTGCCGAACCGGAGCGGGTGATGGAAGAAATCGAAGAAATCATCGGCCTGGATACGTCCGAAACCTTGAAAGTCAGCGCGAAAACCGGCGAAGGCATCGCCGACCTGCTGGAGCAAATTATCGAAAAAATTCCGGCGCCAAGCGGCGACCCGGACGCGCCGGTGAAAGCGCTCATCATCGACTCGTGGTTTGACAGCTACGTCGGCGTCGTCTCGCTGGTGCGCGTTTTCGACGGCACGCTCAAGGTCAAGCAGAAAATGCGCGTCATGAGCAGCGGCGATGAGCACCTCATCACCAAACTCGGCATCTTCACCCCGAAGGCGCAAGACCGCAGCGAACTGCGCGCCGGAGAAGTCGGCTTTGTCATCGCCGGCATCAAGGACATCAACGGCGCGCCGGTGGGCGACACCCTGACCGATGCCGCTCGCCCCACCGCCGAACGCCTGCCCGGTTTCCAAAAAGTACAGCCGCGCGTCTTCGCCGGACTGTTTCCCGTGGAATCGGACGACTACGAAGACCTGCGCGAAGCGCTCGCCAAACTGCGCCTAAACGACGCCTCACTCTTTTACGAACCGGAAACCTCGCAGGCACTCGGTTTTGGTTTCCGCTGTGGCTTCCTCGGCATGCTGCACATGGAAATCATCCAGGAGCGGCTGGAGCGCGAATACGACCTTGACCTCATCACCACCGCGCCGACCGTCGTCTATGAAGTCGAAACCACCGCGGGCGAAACGCTGCACATCGACAACCCCAGCAAACTGCCGCCAACCAACCACATCGCCGAAATCCGCGAACCGATTATCCTCGCCAACATCCTCGTGCCGAAAGACTACCTCGGCGCGGTCATCGGCCTGTGCATCGAAAAACGCGGCGTGCAGAAAGACATGCAATTTGCCGGCAACCAAGTACAACTGCGCTTTGAAATGCCGATGAGCGAAGTGGTGCTGGACTTCTTCGACCGCCTCAAATCCGTGTCGCGCGGCTTTGCCTCCTTTGACTACGAATTCCGCCGCTTCGACCCGGCGAACCTCGTCCGCCTCGACGTCCTCATCAACGGCGACAAAGTCGATTCGCTTTCCATCATCATCCACCGCGAACACGCGCAATCGCGCGGTCGCGACCTGGTTGAGCGCATGCGCGAGCTTATCCCGCGGCAAATGTTTGAAGTTGCCATCCAGGCGGCAATAGGCAACCAAATCATCGCCCGCTCCACCGTCAAGGCGCTGCGCAAAAACGTCCTCGCCAAATGCTACGGCGGCGACGTCTCGCGCAAACGCAAGCTGCTGGAAAAACAAAAAGCCGGCAAAAAACGGATGAAACAAGTCGGCAGCGTCGAAATCCCGCAAGAAGCCTTCCTCGCCGTCCTCAAAGTCGATAACAACAGCAACTAAGGAAAAACCGCACATGAAGAACCTTTGGCGCACCATCAGCGAATTCATTCAAGACACCATGAGTGGATTCATGACCCACTTTGAGCTCATCCTCACCCTGACCGTCGTCCTCTGCTTCCTTTTCTACCTCGTCGATAGCTTCAGTTACCGCAAAATGCGCCGCCACCTCTACCGCACCTTCAAGCGCGGCGTTGAAACCCAAGAAGACCGCATCACCTACGCCAACCGCCTCGCCACCATCGTCCAAAGCGGCAAAGGCGTGCCGCGCCGCCTGCAAAACGCCTTCGACCGCGCCCAGCACAAACTCACCCAACAAGAGCGCCTCAAAGGCAACGAACTTTACTGGATTACCCACCCCGTTTACCCCAAAGAAAGAGCCATCGAATTCTTCAGCGGCATGTTTTGGGTGCTGTTTATCGTTTGGTTCATCCGCTCCTTCCTGTGGGAGCCGTTCCGCATCCCCTCTGGTTCGATGGAGCCGAACCTCTACGACGGCGACTTCATCATCACCAGCAAATACAGCTACGGCATCAAACTGCCCGTGCTGCGCACGACCATCATCCCGATTGGCGACGTGCAGCGCGGCGATGTCATCGTCTTCCGCTACCCGCAAAACCCCGACCTGCACTACATCAAGCGCGTTATCGGCCTGCCCGGCGACCACATCCGCTACGAACGCGATCACGTTTGGATCAACGGCGAAGAACAGCCGATGACCGCCACCGGCGAGACGCGCGAAATCCTGCGTAACTACGGCGAGCGCAGCTACCGAATCCCTGCCGCCATCTACGAAGAAACCCTGACTGGCTACGGCAAACACCGCGTCCAACTCTACCCCGAACATACCAACACCCGCCCCGGCATGGTCGAAGGCAGCGTTACCGTGCCGGCGGGACACTACTTCGTCATGGGCGACAACCGCGACGACAGCGAAGACAGCCGCGCCTGGGGTTTCGTCCCGGAAGACCACCTCGCTGGCAAAGCCACCTTCATCTGGATGAACAGCAACTGCGTTCTCGGCAAAGGCGACTGCAACCACATCGGCAAAAGCATCCGCTAAAAGCTGTCTACAGCGCCACGAAAAAGCCGGACACGACGTCCGGCTTTTTTATGGGCGGGTACGGCTTATTTCGCCGGGGTTTCGCTGTTTTCGGCGGGTTTGACGTCGGCGGTTGTTGCCTCGGCGGGTTTTTCTTCTGCCGCTTTGGCGTCAGCGGCGGGGGCGTTTGCCAGTTCTTCGACGTATTTGGTGAGGCGGCCTTTGTTGCTCATCGCGCGGCGTTCCAGTTTGGGCAGCGCTTTTTGCACCGCTTCCATGTTGGTCGCCTCGCCCACCTGGATGACGCCTGCCATGTTCATCATGCTGTGCGGCGGGCAGACATAGACATAGACGCCTTCTTTGTCGAGTTTGACGCTGTATTTTTCGTCGAGTTCGCTTTTGAAGGCTTCCGCGCCTTCGGGGATGACTTTGCTTTCGACGTTGTGCCCTTTGTTGGTCGGCACGAAGGTGACGGTGTCGCCCGGGGCGATTTTCAGCACCGCGGGCTCAAAGACCATCGGCGCTTTGTCGCTGCCAATGTCGAGCATTTTGATTTCGTGCTCGGCGGCATAGGCGGCGCTGGCAAGCAGGGCGGCGGTGAGGATGAGGTTTTTTTTCATGGTTTGCTCCGTGGGTTGTGGGTGTTTGGTTTTACATACAGGGTAGCGGGATTGGTGTATGTAAATGGGTTGGGTTAGTGAATCAGTAATGAGGTATGCGGGCTAACCCCACCCCGGACATTCATGAAATATGCTGCGCATTTTTCATGAATGTCCTGCCCCTCCCCCACTGGGGGAGGGGGTAAGTCGGCGTTATGACGCTTTCGCTTCTTCGTCGCGGATGGCGCGGCGTGGCATGACCACCGCCGGACGCTGCGCTTCGTCGTAGAAGACGGCGGCTTCGACGCGGTAGATGCGCTCAATGGTGTCTTTTTGCAGCACGTCGCGCGGTACGCCCTGCGCCTGGATTTTCGCGTCCGCCAGCAGGATGATTTCGTCGGCAAACTGCGCGGCGAGGTTCAGGTCGTGCAATATCATCAGGGTGATGAGTTGGCGTTCGCGCGTGTGGTGGCGCACTGCTTCGAGCAAGACGCATTGGTGGTGCATGTCGAGCGCGCTCACCGGTTCGTCCAGCATGAGGATTTGCGGGTCGCGCAACAGCACTTGCGCAAACATCACCATTTGCCGCTGCCCACCGGAGAGGGCGAGAACGTCGCGTTCGGCAAGGTGGGCGATGCCAAGGCTGTGCATCATATCGACCGCGCGCGCCAGTTGGTCGTCGGAGACGCGCATGGTGAGGCTGCTCATTTGTCCGAGCAGCACGACTTCAAGTGCGGTCAGCGAGGCATCGACGACGGTGTCCTGCGGCATGTAGCCGATGGGTTTGCGCCAGGCCATGTGGTTGGTATGGCCGAGGGTTTTGTCCTGGTAGCGGATGACGCCTTTGTGCGGGATTTCGGCAAAGAGGGTTTTCACCAGCGAGGATTTGCCCGCGCCGTTTGGCCCCAGCACGGCGTAGCTTTTGCCGGGGTGCAGTTCGAGCGAGATTTGGTCGGCAACGCAGAGGTGACCGCGGTGGATGGTTACGTGTTCCAGTTTCATCATGTGCTTGTTTTCCTTGAGAGGATGATCCAGAAGAAGAACGGCACGCCGATGAAGGAGGTGATGATGCCGATGGGGAATTCCGCGCCGGGGTTGATGAGTTTGGAGAGGACGGAGGCGGCGGAGAGGAAGGCGGAGCCAGCGAGCATGGCGGTCGGCAGGAAGTAGCGCTGGTCTTCGCCGACGAGCATCCGCGCGACGTGCGGTGCGACGAGGCCGATGAAGCCGATGGTGCCGACGAAGCTGATGACGGTCGCGGTCATCACCGCCACAATCACCAGCACGCGCATCCTGAGGGCTGCGAGGTTGACGCCCATGCTGGCAGCGCGCGCTTCGCCGAGGCGTAAGGCGGTCAGCTGCCAAACGTTGCTAAAGAGCAGCAGGGTGCAGATGAGGGTAACGACAGTGGTGATGCCGAGTGTCGCCCATTTGGCTTTGCTCAGTGCGCCGAAGAGCCAGAAGAGGATTTTTTGCGATTCTTCCGGGGTGGCGATGTATTGCATCAGCGAGGAGGCGGACTGGAAGATGAAGAGCAAGGCGATACCAACCAGAACGAGGGTTGCCGAGGAGAAGCGGCGCATTGAGGCGAAGATGAACATGATGCCGGCGGCGACCATGGTCATGATGAATGCCATCAAGGGTTGGGCGATGTAGATGCTCATGCCGAAGGTGCCGAAAACGACGACCAGCGCCGCACCGAAGCCGGCGGCGGCTGCCATGCCGAGGGTGTAGGGGCTTGCCATCGGGTTGTTGAGCAGGGTTTGGATTTCCGCACCGCCCGCGCCGAGCGCCGCGCCCGCGACCAGTGCCATCAGCGCGATGGGCAGGCGCAAGTCATTGACGATGATGTAGGTGATTTTGTCCACGCCGGCGACGCCGAGCCATTGCTGGAAGTGGTACCAGTGCGGCGCAAGCCAGTTTTTGAAGCCCTGCCAGTGTTCGGCGCACCAGTAGAGCATGCCCTGCCAGCTGCTACTGCTCTGCCCGTCGGCGACGCAGCTGGCGGCAAGCGGGTAGTCGCGGCAAAGCGCGGCGGCGTTGAAGACGGTGTCCGGTGGCGTGTCGCGGAATTGTAAGAGGGCGTCTAAGACGTTGCGCGCGCTGATTTGTCCGCCAGCGGCGCCGTTGGTGAGGTCGAGGACAAGGGTGATGAAGCAGAAGACGATGAATGCCAGCATAATGAGCCACCGCCGCTTTTCACGGCGGCGGTGGGCGGCAATCGTGTCATGTACGAGTTGCTGCGGCACAGATTACTCCGCTTTCAAGTAGAAGGTGCCTTCCGGGACGACCGGCAGGTATTTTTTGTGGAAGTCGAGGTAGGTTTGCAGCGGATCGACGTCGGCAAAGGCTTCGGGGTAAAGCGCTTTGGCGATGTATTGCATCGAGGCGGCGTCGGTCAGGCTGCGTGATGCGCCCTGGTAGATGCCGTAGAGGCGGTTGTTTTTAATCGCCGGCAGGTCAGCCCAACCGGTGCGGTTTTTGTAGCCGTTCAGGCGTTTTGCCGCTTCAGCTTTGTCGATGTTGATGCCCATCACCAGCGCTTCGGCATTCTTTTTCAGCTCGGTTTCGCGCCCGGTAATGACGACCACTTCCGGCTTGGCAACGATGACTTGTTCCGGGTTCATCGGACCTGCATATTCGACATGACCAACGGCGACGTTATCGCCCTGTGCCTGTTCGGCGAGCGGCCCCCACATGGTGTTGCCGAAGCTGTTGCCGTATTCGCTCGGCCCTTTGTTGCCGAATTCGAGGTAGATTTTCGGCTTCGGCTGGCCGGATTTTTTCACGCGCGCGTGGATGTCATCGACGATGCCTTTGTACCAGTCGGCGATTTCTTTGGCGCGCGCTTCCTGACCGGTGATTTCACCGAGAACGCGGGTGGATTCGAGGTGCAGCGGCAGTTGTTCTTTGTTGTAATCGAGGACGACTACCGGGATGCCCGCTTTTTCCAGCGGCTCTAAATCGTCTTCAATTACTTGCCATTGCCAGTCGCCAACGACGAGCAAATCCGGCTTGAGCGCCAGCACTTTTTCCACAGAGAAGGTTCCCGTTTCAACCTCGCCGACGTCTTCCAGCTCTTTCAGCTTCGGCAATGCCTTGCTATAGACTTCCCAGCTGGTCGGCGTCCAGTCAGTCCAGACCGCTTTGGAAAAGCCGACGACGTTGTCGAGCGCTTTTTCGCCGCCAACGGCGAGGTAATCGGTGTAATAGAAGCCGAGCACGACGCGCTTGGCGGGTACATCGACTTTGACTTCACGTCCGAGGACGTCCTTGATGGTTTTGACTTCCGCGTGCGCGGTGGCCATGGATGCGGCTACAACGGCAGCGGCAAGCAGTTTTTTCAGCATAAAAGCTCCTGTTTGTGAGTAAGAAAGGGGAATGGCTCATGATGCGCCCCGCAATAATCCCCGCCGCTTGGGGCGCAAGGGCGGCGGAGTAATCGAATTACATATTCTTTTGCTAATGCTTAGGATACCTATCTTCTTCCCGGAAGGAAAAGAAAAGCGACTGAAGATGGCGATGAGCCTTGCTGTTACGCGCTTTGGTGCGGAAAGAAGAAGCCGCAGGAGTTCCGCGCCCGCGTGGGGAGTGACTTGCAGTATTTCCCTATAATTTCTGCCATTTTGCCGTTTCAACTCGCGCTCCCGCGCGGGGAGCGATAGATCCGCATCACGACCGGCTCGGCGGTGAGATGTTTGTTTCAATTCACGCTCCCCGTGGGAGGTCAGGTTCTCAGGTCAGCCGAGCAGGCTGGCATCGACTGCCTTGCCACCGGTGATTTTGGCGTTGAACTGGTGCAGTTCGTTGAGGAATTGCAGGATTTCGTCGCCGATGTCTTTGGCGGGAATGGCGCAGAGGGCGGAATGCGGGAAGGCGCGTTCTAGCGCTGGCACCGGCGCAGGCATGTAGTTGGCGGCGATTTCCGCGGCGCTTTTGCCGTTGTTCGCCACCCAATCCACCGCGGCGAGCAGGTCTTTATCGAGGGCGGCAAGGAAGTCGGCGTGTTCTTTCGCAGCCGCCTCAGACACCATCAGCCCCGCTTGCGCGATGCCGCCTTTGCTGCCGAAGGTGTCGCTCCAGATTTTGTCGAGGGCGAAGCTGCGTTCGACGTTCACGCCTGCCTGTTTGCCTTTGAGGGTGGAAGCGCTCGCCAGCGGTTCGGGCAAGAGCGCGTGCGGGAAGTCTTTTTGCAGGAACAGCGTTACCGCTTCGGGCGGGGTGGCGGTGTAGGTAACCAGTCCTTCGAGGTTGAGATTGTGTTTTTTCGCGAGTATTTGCAGGACGATATCCGGCATGTCGTTTTTAAACGGCATGACGAGTTTCTGCCCGGCAAGGCCGGCGAGGTCGCTGATGGTGCCGCTTTTGCTCATTATCGCGAGCAGACCGCGCGTCATGATGTTGTGCAACAGCACCGGCTGCCCTTGCGCGCGCAGGTTGGCGGCGACGTAGCTCGGCACGATGCTGATTTCGATGCTTTTGTTCAAGAGGCCGGCGCGCAGTTGGTCGGGGCTTTGCCAGCTTTTCACGGCAAACGGGCGGATTTTGCGCGCTTCGCCCATCTCGGCAGCGACCGCCAGCAATACGGTCGGGGTAACGGGCGGCCCCCACAGGGTGAAGGGTTCGGCGGCGTGCAGCGGCAGGGCACTGGCAGCGGCTGCGGCGGCGCTGATTTGCAGGAAGCGGCGGCGGTTAAGGTTGTGGGTCATGGGTATATGCTCCGGTTGTGGGTGATCGGTCTATAGCCTTCCACCGAGAGCTTCATACGGTGTTGCGCTGTCTCGCCGTACAAATGCGTACTGTCTTCGACAGCGCGCCTTGTCTGAAACTCTCGGTGGAAGGCTATACATACAGGGTAGCGACTATCGTGTATGTAAATGGGGAAAGGGGTTTGTCGCGCTGCGGGGTGCTTGCTGCCCCCACCCCGGGTTCCCTTGAAAAAGGCGGACGCCTTTTTCAAGGGGAGCCCCGCCCTCCCCCACAGGGGGAGGGGACATATTAGCGGCTTGCCCTGCTTTGGTGTCTCTACACAGAATTGCTTCTCCGCGATTTTGCACGGGTTCTTGGTTATACATACAGGGTAGCGACTATCGTGTATGTAAATGGGTTTGGTGGGTCAAGACCCACCCTACGCGGTGCGCTGCAGCAGCCAGCCGCAGATGGTCAGGGTGCGGAAGTAGGTTTTCTGCACGCGGAAGCCGTTTTCACTGGCAAGTTGGCTGAAGTCTTCTATGGCAAGCGGGTGCATGTCTTCGTTAAAGCGTTTTTCCATCAGCGGCGCGCCTTCCGCCGGCATGCCCTGCGCACGGGCGAAGCGGATGAGCGCGGGCAGTTCGTCGCTCTCGATGATGTCGGTTTGGATGAGGTAGCCGCCGGGTTTCAAGCGGGCGGCGATGTTGCGCAAGAGTTGGGCTTTGGCGGCGCGTTCCGGGATGAAGTGGCTGACGAGTTGGCAGAGCGCGGCGTCGTAGGGTTCGCCCGGCGGCAGCTCGGCGAGGTAGCCGTGGTGGTAGTTGATGTGCGCGATGGCGGCGGTTTTTTCGCGGGCGCGGTCAAGCATTTCCGCAAGCGGCTCGACGCAGGTGAGTTGCCAGCTAGAGTTTTGTGCGGCAAGGGCGAGGGCGTCCGCGCCGGTACCGGCGCCAACGATGAGGATGCGTGTGCCGTCGGGTAGTAGGCCATGCAGCAGGGCGGCGGCGCTTTGGTGAAGGACGCTGTAGCCGGGGACGACGACGGTGATTTTTTGGTCGTAGCCGTTGGCGTCTTCGGCGGTGAAGTGTTGGCTCATGAGGTTCTCCGGTTGGTTTACATACGGGGTAGCAAGCAACTGAAAGTTCGGAATCTTCTCTCGTAAGCGATATTGCTCACCCCCACCCCAGCCCTCCCCCGCTGCGGACGCTAGCGCGCCCTGCAGGGGAGGGAGTTGAATGTTGCCCCACGGGGGAGGGGGGTGTTCTTTTAGAAGTTAAAGCTAAATCCCAGCCAGTAGGTGCGTTCTGGTGCGGCGACGGCGGCGGGGCTGAGTGAGCTGACGTGCGGCTGTTCGTTGTAGGCGTGGTATTTGCGATCAAAGAGGTTGTCGATGCCGAGGCTGACGGCGAAGCGGTCGCGTGTTTGCAGGCTGGCATAGAGGTTCACCGTGGCGTAGCTTTGGTAGTGCAGCGGGTTGTCGTAGCCGAGGCCTTTGTTCTTGTCGCTGTCTAGCCGTGTGCTTTTGTGCGCGTAGTGCAGGTTGGCGCCGAGGTTGTAGCTGCCGAAGCTGGCGTAGGCCTGCCAATCGAGCGCGAGGTCGGCGGTGAGCGGGCGGACGTTGTAGAGCGGGCGTTTGTCGCCGTTGTTTTCGCCGTATTGGTAGCGCACTTTGCCGCGGGTGGCGAGGTTGCTGGTCAGGCTTTTTGCCGCGCTGATTTCGGCGCCGATAAGGGTGGCGTTGGTGTTGCGGCTGATGACGTTGCCGTCGTCTTTGCGGATGCCGTTTTGTCCGCGCGCGCGGTCGTAGGTGATGAAGTCGTGCACTTTGTCGTAGTCGGCGGCGGCTTCGATTTGCCAGGCGCCGGTGAGGTCGCCGTTGCGCACTTTGCCGTAGTCGCGCCAGCCTTCGCCCTGCCAGCTACCGCTGATGGCGATGCGGTTGTGGCGTTCGGGTTTGAGGTAGGGGTTGCCTATCCAGCCCATGCCGTTTTGTCCGGGCAGTGAGGTGAAGCGCTCCGGGTTTTCCGGCTGGCGGATGCGGCTGTCGAGCTGGACGCGGTATTTTTGCCGCTCGTCGGGCTGGTACTGGTAGGCAAGTGCCGCGCCGACGCCGCTGGTTGTGCGTTTGCCGGAAAGCGCGCGGCCGTAGTATTGCTGCCAGAGTTGGTTCGGCGCGGGGAAGTTTTGGTTGCCGATTTGTGAGGCGGTGTTTTTCTTTTTGACGTCGGCGGTCAAGCGGTCGTAGCTGATGCCGCCGCTCAACTGGTGCTCGGGAGTGATGTTCCAGTAGTGGTCGTAGTAGAGGTGGATGCGGTCGCTATGGATGTCGGCGAAGCGGTAGGCGTTGCGGCGCGCGCCCTGCGGGGTGATGGCGAAGCGCTCGGCGTTGTGGCTGTCGCGGCCGTAGCGCAGGCCGATGTGCGAGCGCTGCTCGCCGTATTGGATGCGGTAGTCGGCGTCGAGGTCTGTTTTGCTGCGATCGACTTCCATTTTGACGCGCGGGCGATCGGGCGCGGTCGGGCGCAGTTTGTAGTTGTTCGCCTGGCGGTCGAGTTCGATGTGGCGCGCGTTGAGGTTGATGGTGTTGCTTTGGTCTTGCGCGCCGAGGCGGGCGTTGGCATTGACCACAATGCGTTGGGTTTTGACGGCATCCATTTGGTGCTGCGGCTGTTTGTCGTCGGCGATGTGGTCGCGCACGACACCGAGGCGGTACTCTTGCTGCGCATTCGGAACGTAGCCGAGCATCGCCATTTCGCCGTCGCGCGTGTAGCCGGCATTAACGCGCTTACCGCTGCCGTCTTTGTAGTCGCCCATATGCAGGCGGTAGGCCTGTACCGCGCCGTAGAGGTTGCTGCCGCGCTGGCGGTAGAGGACGCGCTCTTGGTCGCCGAGGTTGGCGATGCTGGCCTCTATTTGCAGCGGGCGGGTGGTGTTGGTGCTGACGTTTTGTGCGGCAGACGGGTTTTGCCACGGATGCTGGTAGTCAAACTGGTTTTCCAGCGGCTGGCCGAACGGCGTTTGCGGGGTAATGACCGGCGGCGGGGAGAAGTCGTATTGCGGGCGGTAGGTGTCGGCGCTGGCGAGGTCGGTTTGTTCTTCGGCATGGACGCCGCCAATGGCAAGCAGCGGCAGGAGGTAACGGGTTTTCATGGAAGGTTTCCTCAAGGGTTGGCAATGTCCCGTTAATGATAAACCTTCTTTTTTGGCTTTGCATGGCGTCCCTTGCAGCGCGCAATAGGAAAGCCCCGACGAGCGGGGCTTTCTCTTTAGAACGTGTTCATTGTCTCAGCCTCTGCTGTAAACTATCGGCATGAACAGAAAAACCTACCCAAGCGATATCAGTCGCGAGCAATTTGCGCCTCTCCTTCCCCTGCTGGAAAGTGCCCGTAAACGCACAGCGCCACGCCAGGTGGACTTGTACGATGTCTCGTGCCATTCTCTACCTGCAACGCACTGGCTGCTCCTGGCGCGCTTTGCCGGGCGATTTCCCCAAATGGC